>CAIOYO010000095.1 GCA_903862595.1 uncultured Opitutaceae bacterium
CGCGGCGAACTGCGGATCCTTCTGCGGCTTGGACGGAATCAGCACCTCCAGCGCATCGTGGTAGGGCTGCAACCACGGCTTCATCTTCTCCTCGAGCGACCCCGGCAGGAAACCGAGGTCCTTGCCGAGCGCGATCACCGGACGGGAAATGGAAAGACCGTCGTAGCGTCCGCTCTCGTCGCAGATCTGCTGCAGCGCGCAGGCCGTGGACAACAGCGTCTTGCCCGTGCCCGCCTTGCCGAAGCACGTGATCAACGTCACCGAGTCATCGAGCAGCGCGTCCATGAAGAACTGCTGCTCAAGATTGCGCGCCCGGATCGGGATTCCCCCCGGCGCCTTGACGTACTCGGGCAGCTTGAGCCGCCGCACCATTCCGTCGCCATAGTAACGCGCCGGCATCGTCTTGTCCTGCTCCGAGCGCAGCAGCACGTACTCGTTCAGGTAAAGACCGCGTGCCGCCTCCGCCCCGATGTCGAATTCACCCTCGGAGCAGAAACGCTGCAGCTCATACACCGTGAGCGGCACTTCGGTGTAGGACTCCTCGTCCTCGGCCGCGGGCACCTTGTCGTTGAGGTAGTCCTCGGACTCGAGTCCGACTGCACGGGCCTTGAGTTGGACGTTGACGTCCTTGGTGACGAGGATGGTGGGCGGCGGATACTGCTCCTGAACGAAGAGCGCGCAGGCGATGATCCGATTGTCCTTCTTCGACAGATCCGGCAGCACCGCGCGCAGCCGGAGCATCGCGGGCGTGTCCTGCCGATTTTCGAGCAGGTAGCGATTGATGATGACGGACAGCGTGCCGCCCGTGGAAAGACGCACGCCCTCGAGCATCGCGCGCGAATCGGGCAGCAACTCCTGCAGGATGCGGTGCACGCGCCGCGCATTGCGCCCGCGCTCGGTGGATTGCTCCCCCTTGATTGCGTCGAGTTCCTCAAGGACCTCGACGGGAATCGCGAGGTTGTTGTCCTCAAACTTGAAGATCGACTGGGGATCGTGCAGGAGGACGTTCGTATCGAGAACGAAGGTCTTCACCTTCGCCGAAACCTTGAGCTGCGAGATTTGGGCCGAAGGCCCGCTCAGGAGTGCCATCGCGTGTGGATAACGTGTGAATAACCAGCACGCCGAATGCCACTTGTCGATCATCGACTTGGGCCGCGCACGATTGTTGCACGATCGCGGACAACAGAAAGGGCGGATCGCCTACCCCTAGGCGATCCGCCCATCAGTTTCTAACTAACCCCAACTCTTCCACAGGGCGGAAGAGACCAAAACCAGAACCACCATGAAAGACGTTGGGATCCCCAAAAAGTCTCAAAAATCGTTGAGTGGCTGACCCTACGATCCTTCAAGTCATTTTCCATCAACATATTCGGATGATTGTTGTCGCCTATTCGAGTAGTCGGGAGGCGTCGTTTGTCTTTCCTGTCGGTGGAACCTTGCGCCGCGGCTCCCCCCAGACCCTCAGCCAATACTCAGCGAGGGTGCGCAGGCTCAGACGGGCCACCGCGTCGGGGCTCAAGCCACCCCGCAGGTCCGGCACCACCGAGGCCCGCTCGCGCAGATAGCTGCGGAGGTCGCGCTCTAAAACGCGCGCAACCTCATGCAAATCAGAGGCTTTACTACTCAAGCCACGAACCTTTTCCCGCCAGTGCTGTCGTTCTTCTCGATGACCTTCGACGTAGGCCTTCAAGCGCTCCTCGCTCTGATTCAAGCTCATCGCCGCACGGTGCTCGCACTCGGCTGAAAAACAACGTATTTCCCTGTCCATCCTTGGATTGCTGTTTCAAACTCACACTAAAATCATGAGCTCGCCCACCGATCCCGCCACCCCGACCGAAGCGCCGGAATCCCCATCGTCCTCACCGTCCGCCTGGAGCAAGTTGTCCGATCAGCTCCCGGCCGTGATCCTCACCGTCGCCATCATCGGCGGCCTCGCCTACTGGATGCACACGCGCACGCTCGCGGAGACGGCGGCTTCGCAGCAGGCCGAGCTCGCCCGGCTGCGCGATCAGACCAACGCCGAGATCAAGGCTTCGGCCGAGGAGAATCGTCGTCAGATCGAGGCGGTGAACACGCTGCTGAAGGACGCAATCTCCAAGCGCTCGGCCGAGGTCTTCATGACCGACGATGAGGTGAACAAGCTCAATCAGGAGCGCGTCAACCAACTCGCCGCGGCGATTGCGACGAAGATCCAGCCGTTCACGCCGCTCCCGACGACGCCGGAGGACGCCGAGCGTCAGCAGACCGAGCAGGTCAACAAGGTCGGCGACCGTCTCTCGCAGCGCATCCAGCCGATTCTCGCGCAGATGGCGGCGGATCAGAACCTCACGCGTGATTCCATCAACGGGTACAGCCAGAAGATTTCCGACCAGATCGGCGTGGTCCTCACGTCGGAGCTGGCGAAGAACCAGCAGCTGAACAACAACCTCGCCGCGACCCAGTCGGTGGCGCGCGAGTCACTCGCGCTCTCGCAGGAAGTCACCGCGCTCTACCTCTCCTCGTTCAAGGACCAAGGCGTTCTGACCCGCCTGCTCACGCTGCCGGCGAACGTTGTGCGTGATGCTTCGAAGCTGAGCATCGTCAACAGCGCCGAGCGCAAGCGGATCGAGGAAGACCTCGTGCGGCGCATGAATGCGATCGACGCGCGCCTGAAGGAAATCGGCGCCGCGCAGCCGACCAAGTAGTCCGCCAGACCGATCGAAGACTTGTTTTCCCTTGCGAACGCCAGGCCCACGGCCTGGCGTTTTGCTTTTCCATCTCCGCCAACCATGCGCCTCCTGCTTCTCCGCTCCCGCCCGCTCCTGCTGCTGACTGCCGCGCTGGCCCTGCTCCTGAACGGCTGCCGCCCGCGTGAGAGCGCAGTCGAGGCCGCGACCGCCTCGCGCACGCTCCTGCTGGGAAATCTGTCGGAGCCGAACGACCTCGACCCGCAGATCGCCGACAGCCAGCAGACCTTCAACATCATCATGGCGCTGATGGAAGGCCTGGCCCAGTACCACCCGGAGACCTGCGAGGCCGTCCCGGCGACCGCGGAGCGTTGGGAGATTTCCGC
>CAIOYO010000096.1 GCA_903862595.1 uncultured Opitutaceae bacterium
GTGCGGCCGGGTCGTCCGGGGATATCCACGTTGCCCCAGTGCGGATTGTCGCCGGTCAGGCCATAGGCGAATTCATGCAGGTGGGCGGTCCCGGCCAGCACGGCACCGCACCCCGCGAGATCGGAGACGAGGGCCGCATCCCGAGTCGGGGCGGGCTGGATCTCCGCGAGGAATCCGCTGCCGGCGTGCAACGGGACTCCGCGTACCGGGAACAGGTCCTTGGCGAAGTAGGGGACGCCGGAAAGGGGGCCGGGCCGGGCGGTCTGACGGGCGAATGCCGCGGCGAGGTCGGACGCATCGGGTTGCCAGGAAACGATCGCACGCTGCTGCGCGGGCGGCAGGGCGCGGAGGCGTTGGAGCAGGGTGGCGGCGGCCAATGCGGGGTCGCGGTGGGCGAGGTCCTGCCAAGCGGCGAGGTTCATCAAAGTCAGACTCGTCGGAGAGCCGGATTGGCGCAATCGGGTTTCGCGCCGAATCGCTTTGCGTCCTTTTCCGACGGCGCCGAGGCTCGCGAGATCATGACGATCGAGGATAAGCTCAAGGAGATGGGGTTGGCGCTGCCTAACCCGCCAGCTGCTGCTGGGAACTACGTGCCTACGGTTCGGACCGGCAATCTGCTGTACTGCGCCGGCACCATCAGCGCCTACAATGGCGAGCTGACGCACACCGGTCAGGTGGGGCGGGAGCAAACCACGCAATCCGGCTACGACTCCGCGCGGATCTGCGCCCTCGCCACGTTGACCAATGTGAAGGCTGCGGTCGGTTCGTTGGAAAAGATCCGCCGGATCGTGTTCGTCAGTGGGTATGTCAACGCCGTCAGCGGCTTCGCCGACAGCCCGGCCGTCATCAATGGCGCGAGCGATCTCTTTGTGGCGCTGCTGGGCGATGCGGGAAGGCATGCCCGGGCCGCGGTTGCGGTCTGCGGTCTGCCCCGGAACGCCACGACCGAGATCCAAGTCGTCGTCGAGCTGCAGGATTGATTCCCGTTCGCCCTCCTTCTTTTCTCATCTCCTCGCTTACCCCCATGCGCCGCTTCATCCGTCATTTTCTCCCCACGTTGGTTTCCGCAGTTGCGTTGGCCGGATCGGCCGCCACGGCCGCCGCCGCCGAGCGGCTCCAGATCGCGGTCGTGCCCAAGGGTTCCACCCATGCCTTCTGGAAGAGCGTGGAGGCGGGGGCGCGGAAGGCCGGAGCCGAGGAGAATGTCACGATCATCTGGAAAGGTCCGATGAAGGAGGACGACCGCGCCCAGCAGATCAGTTTGGTCCAGCAGTTCGTGGGCTCCAAGGTTTCGGCCTTGGTGCTCGCTCCGCTCGACGCCACCGCCTTGGCGGGTCCGGTCCGCAGCGCGACGGCGGCGGGCATCCCCGTTGTGATCATCGACTCCGCCCTCCGGGGTGAGGTTGGCCGTGACTTCGTGAGCCTCGTGGCCACGGACAACTTCCGCGGCGGCGAGATCGGCGGCGATGAACTCGCCCGGCGGCTCGGCGGGAAGGGTAAGGTGGTCCTGCTGCGTTGTTTGGAAGGGTCGGCCAGCACCGACGAGCGTGAGTCCGGATTTCTCGCCGCGATTGCCCGGTACCCGGGAATTGAGGTAACCGTGAAGAATCGCTACGGTGGCGCGACGGTCAGCCTCGCCCAAGATACGGCGTTGAATCTCATCGATCGTCTGCGCGAGGCGGATGGCATCTTTTGCCCGAATGAGTCCACCACGCAGGGCATGCTGCTCGCGCTGCGGCAGACGGGCCTGGCCGGTAAGAAGACGTTCGTCGGCTTCGATACGTCGGCCGCGTTGCTTCAGGCGCTGCGCCGGGGCGAGATTCATGGCTTGGTGGCGCAGAACCCCTCCCGCATGGGCTATCTGGGCGTGAAGGCGGCGGTGGCCCAGTTGCGGGGCGGGAAAGTCGAGCCCCGCATCGACACGGGGTGTGCCTTGGTCACGCTCGAGTCCATCGACACGCCGGAGACCAAGGCGATTCTGGCGACTCCATAAGTCCGCGCCCGGCGCCTGCGGTCCCTGTCCAGGTTCTCCGCCGTCTCCCGCCTCCAAGAGCGGCCCCGCTTCTTCGATCGTGTCCACCGACTCTTCCTCCGGTTCTGCCCGGCGCCTCCTCGGCGCGTTGGCCCCTTTTCTGGCCCTCGTCGCAGTCTACGCTTTGTTCGCGATCCTGCGCTTTGACCGTTTCGTGACGTGGGACAACTCCGCGATCATGCTGCAGCAGACGGCGGTCATTGGCATCGGCGCGATCGGGATGACGCTGATCGTGATCTCCGGCGGGGTTGATTTGTCGTTCGGGTCGATCATCGCCCTTTCGGCGGTCGTGCTCGCGCTGCTCTTGGAGGCCGGCGCTCCACCGGTGGTGGCCGCAGCCGGCGCGATTGGTCTGGGTGTCATGACCGGCGTCGCCTCAGGTTTGCTGGTGACGCGACTCCGCCTCATGCCGTTCATCGTCACGCTAGGGATGATGGGCATCCTGCGGGGCGCGGCCAAGGGATTGGCGAGCGAGCAACCGATCTACCCTGAGCCGACGTGGCTGAATGACCTCATGCTGCTGAGTTCGCGTTTCCTCCCTGGTGGCGTGTGGATCATGCTCGTGATGGCAGTCGTCGTGGCCGGCGTGCTTCGGTACACGCGGTTCGGACGGCACATCTTCGCGATCGGATCGAACGAGTCCACCGCGCGGCTGTGCGGTGTCGCGGTCGATCGCACCAAAGTCTGGATCTATGCGGTCGGAGCGGGCTTCGCCGGTCTGGCCGGAGTGCTTCAGTTCTCGTATCTCACCGGCGGTGACCCTACCACGGCGGTCGGGCTGGAGCTGAACATCATCGCCGCCGTCGTGATTGGCGGTGCCAGTCTGTCCGGTGGCCGGGGAACCGTGCTCGGGACGATGGTCGGCGCGCTCATCATGACGGTCGTCAACAACGGCTGCACCAAGTTGGAAATGTCGAACTGGGTCCAGGAGATCGTCACGGGCGGGATCATCGTCGCCGCCGTCACGCTCGACCAGTATCGCCGGGGGCGCTCGGCCTAGGGCGGCGTTGCGCCCGCCTCGGTCCGGAGGGCGGCGTGCCGTTCGTTGACGATGGGCTGGGTCCAAGCCCGCTCATACTCTTGGGCCATGCTTCCGCTCGGGTGGCGACGCGAGGCGGTGACGACGGCTCGGACGTAGAGGTCGTCCGGTTGCAGGGTGTAACTGCTGCGGAGTTCGGTGGACCGGGCCCTTTCCTTGCCGAGCTCGGCGGCGTCGATCTGACCAGGAGTATGCAGACGGGTGCCGATGAAGCGGGTCTCGTACGATACTCCCGGTTCCCCGGCGATCTCGACTTCCAGGCGCCCTGTGGAGCGGCGTACGTCGGCGAGAGTAACGCCGGAGCTAGAGTAGAAGTCCCCGGCTTCCATGGCGCGGATCAGGAACTCAGGTGTCAGATGGGATGAACGGACCATGACCCAGCCGCGTCCGGAGTTGCTACGGTCGGCGGCCTTCTCGTGATAGTGGTGGGAGTCGTCGGTCGCGATGCCGTACAGGATCCCGAGGCCCAAGTCCGTGAGGCGATGGGTCAACGCCAGATCCCAGAGCCGCTCGGTCGACGGGTGGTCGGCGTCGCCCTCGTTGTTCACTTGGGGATGGCCGTTGTAGACCTCGAAGAAACGCAGCCCGCGCACGCGCATCAGGTCATCCGGGGTGATACCCCAGCGGAAGTTCGGATGGTTGACGTGCGGGAACATGGCCTGTCCGGTACGTTCCCGCTGGGCGAGCACGGCATCGACGCTCCGCTGCAGCAGTTCGAGGACCGTCTGCCCGCTGGGCTTCGGACCAGCGTCGCGGACGTTGATCGCATTCAGATGAACCGTGGCGGGCTTCTTGGTCCCGTCGGCGGCGACGGCTTCCCGATGGGTGACTTCGATCCCAGGGATGAGCAGGAACTGTCCCGGCTCTTCAAAGAGGGTGCGGAACTCGGAAAGAGGCTTGAGTCGAACCTCGTGCCGACCGTCGACTCGCCGCTGCTCGACCCACTGTGGCCCGAAACGCCGGAGGTACTTGTCGAGCACCTCGCC
Source organism: uncultured Opitutaceae bacterium (assembly GCA_903862595.1). Classification (GTDB taxonomy): domain Bacteria; phylum Verrucomicrobiota; class Verrucomicrobiia; order Opitutales; family Opitutaceae; genus UBA6669. The sequence goes on from CAIOYO010000096.1 coordinate 4,058, forward strand.
GCCGCCCCGGTGCGTCACGTTACCCGCGAACGAGATGCCGCCTTGGATCGACAGCCAACGTTGGCCCTCCTGAAGAATGTCATGATCGGAGAAGGCGAGGAAGTGGTAGCCTTGGGCCTTGTACCAGTCGGCGATCATTTCCGGATAGTCATCGCCGTCGCTCCAGAGTGAGTGGGTGTGGAGGTTGCCGCGCCACCACGTCTCGGCTTGACCCTGCAGATGGCTGGGAAAAAGGCCGAGGGTAGGGAGCGCGAGCAGGCAGCAGAAGAGAAGGGGCCGGGTCATGGCAGAGGGGGCTGCGGAAGCCGGACAGAATCGAGGTCGAGCTGTCAACCCTGCGCCCGTGTCGGCCGGAGGCGATGGCCGCGGGAGCCTAGCGCGCGCCGACTGCGTGGACGAGGACCTTGGCCTGGGCGAGGGCGGCGGCGCGATCGGGGCCGAGGGCACTGCGTTCGGTGACCACGTGATGGAAGGCGGTCCACGGAGCGAAGTGCACGGCGGCGGGCCGGCCCCACTTTTCCCCGTGCACCACGAGAATACGCAGGCGCGAGCGACGCAGTGCCTCGATCTTCACGCCGGCTTCGCCGAGCTCCGTGGTGTAGGCTCCGGCCTCGGGATCGATGCCGGATGCCCCGAGCACGGCAGCGTCGAATCGGAGCCGCTCGAGCCAGTCCTGGGCGAGGGCACCGGTGAGGGCGAGGCTGACGCGGCGGAGTTCTCCGCCGAGCGAACTCAGGGTGGCCTTGGCAGTGGAGGCGAGGCCGAGGAGCGAGATCGAGTTCGTGAAGATGCGCAGGCGAGGGCGATCCAGCAGTGCCTTACCCACCTCGAGGCAGGTCGTGCCCGCGTCGATGAAGATGGTTCCGTCCTCCGGCAGGATCCGCGCGGTGGCTTCGCCCAGTAGAGCCTTCAGGTTGGCCGCCTTCTCGGCCTTCCGTGAATAGGTCGGCTCGGTCAATGCGAAGTCCGGCGGCAGCAGGCCACCGTGGATGCGGCGCGCCAGGCCGGATCGGCTCAATTCCTCCGCATCCCGCCTTGCCGTGGCGGCCGAGATGCCGAGACGCGCCTGAATCTCCTGCAGCGAAATGCTGCCCCGCTCGGAGAGTAGCCTGCGGATCAGGCGATGACGTTCAGGGACAAGCATGGGTACGGGCGCGGCTTCAGGGCTGCGGACGGATCAGCGCGACGAGATCCTCCTCGAAGTCCGGCAGCGTGAGTTCGAGCTGGGAGTTCCGCGCGACGGCGCGGGTCGTTTCCACCCGCGCGCCGGTCTCGGGGGAGTGCCATTCGATCTCGTAGTGGCCATCGGTCCAGTCGTGCAGCGTGACGCGCTCACCGCGTTGCGCGGGTGGACGATACCGTTGGGCTCCAGCCGGGAAGACGATGTAAGGTGAGACCGTGTAGAGGACGGCGGAATTTCCTCGTCTCAGCGCGATGCTTTCGGGGTGAAACCGCCAGCCACCGGCGAACTCCGACGGCCGCAGGCCCTGCACGCGCAGCGAGTCGATGTAGAGCCAGACGGCGTGCTCGTTCGCCAGTTCGATCCGATGGCGGCCAGCGGGAATCATCACTTGAAATTCCGTGTCCAGCTTCCTTGGACGATCCGCTTCACTGGCCGGCGCCTTGAGCGCTTCGCGCCATACCTCTTTCCCGTCGATCAGTACCACGGGCTCAACGTCACCGAGTGCGCGGCCCACGCGGAAAAAGAGACGGGCGTCGCCGGCCCACCAGCCATCGAGCACGATGGAGCGGCGGTCGTACTGCGGGTTGGCGGGGCCCACATAGCCCGAAAGTGATTCCGCCGCGCGTTCCGCCGCCAATTGGCCGGTCAGGGCCACCGGCTTGACGTCGCTGAACCATGGTTCGACGCGGAGGAAGACTCGGCCCGAGTAGATGTGCTGCTCGGCGCTCTTCTCGCCGACGGTGGTCGGCGGCGGGGTCCAGGCCGGACTGAGGGTCGCGGGCCGCCACTCTCCCTCGTGCCAACCCGCACGCTGCATGAGACGAGTGAAGGTCGAGTAAAGCGGGTACAGGTTGTCCGTGTGGATATCCTCCCACCACCACGAGGCCATGGTTCCGAGCGAGCCGGAAAGCGCGGTTCCCCAGAGGGCCTGTCGGAATCCGCGCATGTGGGCGTCGCTGGCGCGACTCCAGCTGAAAACCTCGGCGCCGAATTCCCCGACTAGGAAGGGCTTGCGGTAGCGGTCCATCTGACTGCGGGCCATCTCCGCGAGGAAGCGGCCCGGAGCGGTGTCTCCATAGGAATGATAGACGGTGAAATCCATCTCGGGGAGAGTCCAAATCTCGGGTCGGTCCGAACCGCCGGTGAGGCTGGTCGTGACCAAATGGCCGAACGGATCATGCTGTTTCAACCAGCGTCCCATCTCTCCATGCCAGTCGGCGACGTCCGCGGCCTGGAGCAGACCGGGCCCATAGACGTTGTCGATTTCGTTGAAGAACTGCCAAGCGACCAGATGGTTCTCGGCACCGTAGCGGGCGACGAGGTAGCGGAGCCGCTTCTGGTAGATCTTGCGCGCCTCCGGATTCGTGAAGAAGTCGTTCGGGTCGACACAGGGGCCACCATGGTTGCGGTGGTAGGGGTTGCGGGGCCAGATATTGCCCCCACCTCCCCAGTTGGGGTTGTTGACCTGGAACATGCCATGGAAGTCGATGGCGAGCAGGAGGAAGATCCCGCGCTCGCGGGCGAGTTCGAAGATGCGATCCATGCGCCCAGCGGCATCCAGGTTGTACCGGTTCAGTGTGCCA
>CAIOYO010000097.1 GCA_903862595.1 uncultured Opitutaceae bacterium
CACTGGCTGCCCGGCATGGATTCGAACCATGACTAGGCGAGTCAAAGTCGCCTGTGCTACCATTACACCACCAGGCAAGGAGGGTGAAGGAAGCACGCTGCCGGAATTTGCCGGAGCGTCAAGGACTCGAACGGCGAGCCAAGGATTTACTTTTTCCCCGTCCTTCTCTCTCCTGCGGACTCGTTTCCGCTTCCGGGGACGCCTCCTTCCCTCCCTGCGCGGCCCACGAGCTCCCACTCCTGCCAGCCCTTGCTGTCACGTCCCGTTTCGCGACCTGCGCTCCCTCTTATCCGCCTCCATCCCCCTCCCTCTTTTTCCACCATGCTCGTCCACACTGTCTTCTTCTGGCTCAAGCCCGATCTCACAGCCGAACAGCACGCCGACTTCCGCCGCGGGGTCGAGTCGCTCGCGACCATCAAGTCCACCGAGAAGGTCTTCGTCGGCACGCCTGCCGCCGTGCCCGACCGGCCCGTGATCGACAAGTCGTTCAGCGTGGGCCTCACGGTGCTCTGCAAGGACGTCGCCGCCCATAACGCCTACCAGGTCGATCCGATCCATCTCGCGTTCATCGAGCGCTGCAAGCCGTACTGGTCGCGGGTCCAGGTCTACGACTGCGAGTAAGCGCCGCGGCGGCACGGGCTACCACGGCATCCAAGTCAGGCCGACGGAGACCGCCGAGCGCACTCCGCTCAAGGATCTCCTCAAGCAACTCCCTGCGGAACACTTCTGGCAGATCCACCGCAACACCATCGTCAATCTCCGCGCGGTCCAAAGCGCCCGGCGCGACTTTGCCGGCAGGCTGACGCTGCAGCTGCGCGGGAGCACCGAGGCGCTCCCGGTCAGCCGCGCGTTCGCGCACCGGTTTCAGCAAATGTAACGCTCGGACCGGAACCGCCCTCGATCCGGGCTCATGCCCGCGCGGCACCGGCGAGAAAAGGATCAAACGGGCCGTACGTGGGGCACACACCGCAAAGGCGGCAACCCACACGTCATTCCAGCGGTTCGACCGACCGCTTGGCGAGCCTCACTTCGCGTGCGAACCGTCGCAGTGGCCCTGCGGGCTCTTGGTCTTGCCGCAGCCGCACTTCTTCGGCTGGGGTGCCGGCGCTGGCGTCGCATGCGAACCATCGCAATGGCCCTGCGCGTTCTTCGTCCGTCCACAACCGCACTTTTTTGCTTCCATGGGGACAACGTTATCCATGCGTCGCTGAGGATCAACCCGGAAGCTCGATCGTCTCGTCGTCCACCTGCAGCCCACTCCACCGCGCACCGGAGGCGCGCGGGGTGACCCGGCCCTCCAACTTGGAGGGGCAGGTCAATCCGTACACGTGCTAGCGGCTGCGCATCGGCAAATCGGGCCGCATGCTCGGACGGTCGCTGCGTGCCCGCACGCGTTGCATCGCGCCGGAGGCCGCAACCGCCGGCCGGGCATCGTTGGCGGGGCGCGCCAGATTCGGCTTACGGGCCTTCTTGGCTGAGCTCTTCTTCGCGGCTTTCTGATTTTCCTGTGGGGTCTTCTTTTTCATGGTGGGACTCTACGATTTTGGATCTGACGTTACTAGTGCCGCTAGGTACGTATCCACTTTACTCCCATTTATCAATGTCGCTGCGCATTCGCTAGGAATTCCTGCGCACATTCACGCTTTGAGACAGCAAGCGGCGCTGCGGGTCGGACAAGAAACGCGAGGCAACAGACTCCGGCCTCTGTCATCATGGACACATGATCACTCCCCACCCCACATCCGAGACTTCCACCGGCGAGAGCGCTCCGGATCCACGCTGGAACTGGCACTTCCATACGCTCATCAACCTGCGCAACCGCCTGCTGAAGGCTCACGCGGAGCACGGCGAAAGCGCGGCCGATCGCGCGGAGCTCCATTCCGTCGATGTCGCGGACATCGCCGAGGACCGCATCGAGCACCACGTGCTCCTCGCTGAACTCCACGCCGAGGCCGATCGTCTGTCTGAGATCGAAGGGGCGCTGACCCGGATCCGCAACGGGACGTACGGCGTCTGTGAGGTCACGGGCGAGCCGATCAGCGAAGCGCGGCTCCGGGCCATTCCGTGGACCCGATTCTCGATCGGAGCCGCCGAGCGTGCCGAGCTTCAGCTGCTGCCACCTTCGAAGCGCCCGCGGCGGCGGGTGGCGGGCGCCTAGACACGACTTCAGGGAGGCGGCGTGCCGCCGGAGAACGCTCCGCCGCGGCGGCGCCGGTGCCCGTGATCCAGGGCAGAATCCCCTTCGGGTCGCGACGCAGCCCCCCGTCGTCCAACGGCGGGCGTGGATTGTCACCGTTGCTCAGCAAGTGACCACGGCAACGGCGCCGCGCGGCCAGGAGTGCCGCGAACCGGATGCTCGGAAAGATCCCGTCGAGGGCGCAGCCGCCTTATCCGGTCCGCGGAAAGAGCTCGTCCACGCGCCGGCGGCGGTAGGCGAAGATCGTCTCCAGCTGCCGCCCAATCCACACGGCGTGGACCGCTTCACCGAGCCAGCCCCAGCCGACCTCGTACGTGACGCGGTCGATCATCCGCACACCGCGACCGTCAGTCCGGGGGATGAAATGGTGCTCGTGGTGCCAGATGCGGTACGGCCCGATCCGTTGCTCATCCACGAAGTATTCCCCTTCACGCACGTGGGTGATCTCGGTCAGCCAGCGGGTCCGGATGCCCGGCAGCACGCCGATCCGGTACTCGATCATCTGCCCCGGAAACATCCGCGGGGCCACAGCGCCGACGATGCGGAACGACAGCGACGACGGGGTGATCGTGTCGAGGTTGTGCGGCGAAGCGAAGAAATCCCAGATCGCAGCCGGGGCACCCAAGACATCCTGCTCGCGGACCAGACGATGAATCATCCGCCTACCGGATGCAGAACGGCGTCCAGTGCAAGCCTGCACCCACCCCGCCCGACCCCTCAGCCGCGCCCCCACGCGCCGAGGTCCGGAGCCC
>CAIOYO010000098.1 GCA_903862595.1 uncultured Opitutaceae bacterium
CCGAAGGTGCTCATGAACGAGCGGGTCTACCGGCTCAATGACGTGATCGATCACTCGATCGGACTTCGCCTCAAGGAAATCAATCCGAACAACCTCGTCTTCATCGACGAGACCGGGGCGACGTACGTGCGAAACTTCTGAGGAACCGCGCGCCGGGTCCCAGGCCGATCCCATTTCGAAAAAAACAAACCCCCGGCGACCTCAAGGTCCCGGGGGTTTGTCGTTCTAAAGTGGCGCAGCCGTAGGGAGTCGAACCCCAAACCTTCTGATCCGTAGTCAGATGCTCTATCCAATTGAGCTACGGCTGCGTGACGGAAGGAAGAAAAAGGAAGGACCGCAGCGGAAGTGCAAGCGCATTTTTCGCCGCTCCACTCCCGAAACGTCACCCCCGACTCGCCGCCAGATCAGGGAAGCCGCTCGACGCGTTGACCAACCGTCAGTTCGGTGATCCCACTCGCGCGATACACTCGGCCAAAACCCACGGCGAAGGTCACTCGTCCCTCGTGCAGTCGCGCGATCGAGGCATCACCCAGAGCGAAGACCGTCTCTGACGGATTGAAGCGAAGGTAACCCTGTATCTTCCCCACCCTCGTCGCATACTCTGCCGCGGCGGGCAAGGGGTGATGCGGATTGATGACGGCGGGAAAAAGCGCGAGCGCATCGCGCGTCGGGATGTCGGTGACCGGAAAATCATTCGTGGTGCCAATCCGCTGTCCGGCCACATTCGCACCCGCACTCGATCCGGCGTACGGGACGCCCGCGTGCACCCGTTCACGAATCACCTCCAACTGGCCGGTGCGGTACAGTTCGCGCAGGAGCACGAAGGTCTCTCCGCCTCCAACGAAGATGCCATCGGCCGCACGCAACCGGCGCAGCGACTCCGCGTCGTCCAAGCGATGCAGCGACTCGGCCGAGATTCCCGACAAGTGCGCGAAGGCGCGTTGCAACCGCGCCTCGGTCCGATCCCGGTCCGCCGGATGGGAGGCATGCAGGACCAACACGACGGTCCGGCAACCCTTGAAGTGCTCCCGCATCACCGGGAGCGTGGCCTCGGCGAAATGGTCTCCGTTCATCATGCTGCCGCCAACGACCAGGACGGATGGCGACGGCGACGCCGCGCAACCGACGGCTCCTAGCCACAGAGAGGCGACGAGACCGAGGATCCGCCGCCAGCCGAGGAATCGATGGGGCTGCATGGCTCAGCGACTGGGGAACGGCCAGTACCCGATCACCTGCATCCGGCGTTCGATCCCAAAACGGGTGAACAGCATCTCCGTTTCCTGCACCGGCCGCCGCCACGCCGTGAGCGAAGTGTCAGCCGCCAGGGCGAGCAGCAGATCAGCGATCACGCTCGTCGAGTCCACCACGATCTGCTCCGGCAGCTTGTCGATGGTGTCCGCGACGTCGTGGTAGTAGCGAACGGACTCGCGGGGAATGGGAGCATTGAACGTGATCGCCCGCACGCCCGCGAGTTGATAAGGGGTATGGTCGCTGCCGAACCAGTTGATGTTCTGCACACCGGTCGGCAGGCGCTTGGCGCCACGGAGATCATTCCAACGTTCGAGGAACGGGACCAAGGTGTCGTCACCCAGCGCATTCACCGCGATCGGCACGCCGACCATGTCGAGATTGATCATCGCCACGATCGGGTCGTCTCCCAGTCGCGCGGCCTGATGACGCGATCCCCAGAGTCCCTGCTCCTCGCCGTTGAACCAGACCAACTCCACCGTGCGGCCCAGCTCCCGGACGCGCAGGAAATCCGCGAGGGCGAAGAGCTGCGACACGCCAAGACCATTGTCCAACGCGCCCTGCCCGAGGTCCCAGCTGTCAACATGCGCGCCCACGACGATTCGCTCCGGCGATCGGCCCGGAAAACGCAGCACCACGTTCGCCGTCTCGACCTCAACACAGCGCGAACGCGTCTCCACTCGAAGGCGCACCGGCACCCCACGCTCACGCAGACGACGCAGCCAATTTCCTTCCTCCTGCGTGATCGAATAAACCGGGAGGGGAAGCGGCGCGCCCACGAAACTCCCCGTCCGCGCCAGCAACTGTCCCCCGCCTTCGCGGTTGATGAAGAGGATCGCCCCGAGGCGACGCTGGGCCGCAATGCGAACGAACTCCGCGGTCTGCAGCGGCGTGCCTGAATTGATCAACCCCACCTTTCCAGCCACGTCGTCCGTCGGGTACTCCGCGGCGCGACCGTCGCGCAGGTCAACGAGCTCCGCCTCAAAAGCCGCATGGGGCTGGCTGTAGCCAAGCGCCGCGACGCGCAGTCGCCGGCCAAGGGGGCTGAGCAGGTCGACCCGATCGTCGCGGCGTTCCCAACCGGGCATGCGAAAGGGTTCACGCTCGGGTTCCAGTCCGAGGGCACGAAGTTCAGCCATCAGCAACTCGATCGCTCGGCGATCCGCCGGTGATCCAGTCAGGCGCCCCCCGGCATCATCGCACAGGCGGGTCAGCATCGCGTGAGCTCGCGATGCAGCTTCCGCCGCCGTCGACGCAGCGGTGGACGCGACCGCGCCGGGAGCCGACGCAGCGCCACTCGTCGCCGCAGCCGGGGCGGGCGTTTGCCCCATCAGGGTCACGCTGCCCAAGAAGCCAAGAAGCACGGGGGCGAGCGTGCGACGAGACCACGATAACAACGACACGCGGGTAGGACGCAGGGAACGGCGCATGGTAACGAAAGGATGCTAGCGGGCCCGACGCGTGAGGCGTCAGGGATTCTTGATTCGATCAGTGATCGTGAGAGTATTGAAGTCGAGCACCCGCTCCAGGCGCCCGTGCGTGAGGGTGAGCTTCTGCGAGCCTCGCTCGGCGTTGAGGTAAGGTCCCTCGAACAATTTCCACGCCGAGTAGTCCACCGGCCGACCGTTCACCACCGGCACGCGTCCATGGGTGAATTCCAGCTTGCGCCCCCGCAGCGACGTGAAGCTGACCGTCGGCACCGGCTCCAGCGAGAAGGTCAGCGGCAGGGCGCGGATCGCCGCCTGAAAAGCCGAGAAGGAGGGAAACTCCGACGCGCTGGCTGCTTGGACGATCGTACCGTTCTTCAAATGCGGGCTGTAGAGCCGCCGGTCGCCGGCGTCCTGCTTCGTGCCCGTCCACGACGAGCGGTAAACAAACGACCGCTGCAGCTCGTAGGGTGCGAGCGGACGATAAGCGAGGAACGCGTTGCCTCCCCGCGCGAAAATCCAACCGGACTCGTCCTCCGTGAGATCTACGAGATCCTTGGAGAAGAACCCATTGATGTGCGGGAATCGGGTGCCGGGAGCGATGTTGTAGAGCGCGATGACCGTGTCTTGGTCCTGAACCACCTGCTCGTAGCGCGAAGCGCCGAGAAACTTGTCCGGCGAGTCATAGGACGCTTTTCCCTCAGTCGTCACGGCACGCATCATTTGCTCGGGGAATTCCGCGAAGTACATCTGCAGGTCGTCCATGGACGAAACCGGATGCATGGAGAAGATCGTGTTGTGGACCCCGCGCGGATCCGGCACCGCCCAGGTCACGTCCCACACGTGAGCCTGGATCGGATCGCTGATTCCGCCCTGGTAGGAGCCGACGGCGTAGTCCCGGCGCGAGTAGTTGAGCTTGTAGATCGGCGCCATCTCCACGTCGCTGCCGCGCCAGCGGCGGCGGGAACGCTTGAGATCACGCTGGGTGAAGTCGCCGCCGCGATCGACCCCGATGCGGTAGATCACCTCCGGGAGATCATAATGCCGGGCCACTGCGGCGAAGTACACGCCGAAGCCGCCGTAGGCAGCCGGCGGCGGCGTATTGCCGAGCAGGAGCCAGCTGAAGAACGAGGAGAGCGAATTCCAGCGTTCGATCACCGAGGTGTCGTCGGTACGCGCATTGGCGCCATGCAACATGCCATCGAGGGAATTCGCGAACTGATCGGCGAAGATCCAGTCGAGCATCATCCGCGCCCGCAGCCGCATGGCCGGATCCTCCGCCCACGCCGCGAGGTAGGTAAGCGGAATCGCATACTCGCCGATGTAGTGCGAGCAGGTGAACTCTCCCTGCCCGACCGTCGTCGCGAGTCGCATCCAGTGAATCAAGTAATCGCGCGCCTCCGCGAGGTTCTCCTCGGAACTCTTGCCGGTGTACCACGACGAGGCGGGCTCGTTGGGGTACAACTGCGCCATCAGGTACAGCGACGCATAGTACATCGCCCAGTGGTTCTCGGTGTCGCCGCGGAGCTGCATGACCGAACTCCAGGCGCGCCGGATCGCGGCCCGCGCTTCCGGGGATAGTTTGTCGCGGCCGAGATACGCGACACCCGCCGTCGGGAACATCCAGAAGGGACTGCTGCCCGGTGTCTTCATCAGCTCGATCACGCTGCGGGAACACCGCTCCAAATCGCGTCCGAGCGCGAGGCGGGCCGATACGCCCACGAGGTCTCCGATGAGGGGATCGCTCGGCTTCACGAGCCCGGTGTACCATTCCAGCACCTCCTGGATGCGCGCTTCGTAGGCCGCCCGGCGCTCCTCCGCACTTGAAACCGGCAGGGCCGATGGCATCGGTCCCACGTGCGAGGGCTGCGCCCGGAGGACAGAAGAGCCACAGAGCAGCAGCCCGAGGGCGAACCAACCGGCACGGGAGCAGACACGGCGAGAGAACATCGTCATGGGCGCGCTCAGGGCTGAGGTTTCTTCACGAACAGAAATTGACTCACGGTGGATCCCTTCAGGCCGGTCTCGCTCCACGTGCGACCGAAGTCCTCGGAGCGGTACACATCGTCACTCCGCACGTTCACGTACAGGGCGTCCGTATCCGGATCGATCCCAACCCGCATGACGCGTCCATCCGCCGGCAGGCCGGCGTTGCGCGGCGCCCACGTCCGACCGCCATCCTCAGAAACGACGATGCCTTGATTCCAGCTCGACAGCGCCACCCGGTCCGGATGCCGCGTGCCGAAATCCACGTTGTACCAGGCACCGTCCTCGGTCAGGTCCTTGATCCGCGACCACGTGACCCCGGAGTCGCGGGAGACGTGAACCCCATCCCGTTGCGTTGAGGCGATCCACCACGCCGGGTTGGTCGGTGACTGCCGGACATCGTAGACCGTGGCGCGCGTGGGGAGCACCCGCCGCCAGCGGGTCCCGCTGTTTTCCGTCAGAAACACGCCGGCCTCGCATCCGATTAACAGACGCCCCGTCCGCGTCCGGTCGATCTCGATCGCCTGCGTGTACTTGCCACGGTCAGGCAGGCCTTTCTCGCGTCGCGCCCACGTCCAGCCGCGGTCCGTCGAGACCGCAAACCCGTCCGGCAACGCGAGGTAAACGGTATCTGGCGCGTTCGGATCGACCGCGATGTCCTTGGGCTCCGTCATATCCCAGCTTGTCCCGATCCGGAAGCGTTCCCCGCCGTCGCGGCTGAAGAGCGCCCCATTGAGCATCGCGAGGTAAATGGTCCGGTGATCGCGCGGATCGAGGGACACGGCGCTCAGGTACAGGAGGTTGGGACCAAAATGCTCAAAGCTCCCGTCTGCGACCCGCCGGTAGAGGCCGCTGAAGGTGACCATCTTCGAACCAATGACGTAGCTGCGATTAATGCTCGCGCAGAGAATCAGATCATGCGCGGGGGCAGCGGCCGCCACCGCCGGCTCGGTGACCGCCGCGGCAGGCGTGGAGGCACTGGATTCGCCGGGAAGCGTGGCAAAGACCAACGCCACCCACGCCGCAAGCGGCCGCAGCCAACGGCGGGCGAGAGGGACTTCCTTCTGGCGTTGCTCCGCGGGTCGCGACCCGGCAACACCCTTGGGCACTCCACCATGAAACTCGTTTCGCGACTTCTGCTGCTTGTCCTGCTCCCGATCGCCGGTCTGACGCGCGCCGACACGGCCGCAACGACGCCCGAGGCCCGGCTGGCGGCGCTCGGCCTGACCCTCCCCACCCCCGCGCCCGTGGTCGCCAACTATGTCCCGGCGGTGCGCAGCGGCAATCTCGTGTTCCTCGCCGGCCAGATTCCGCGGTCGGCCGATGGCAAGGTGATCACCGGAAAAGTCCCCGCGACCCTGTCGGAGGAGCAGGCGCAAGCCGCCGCTCGGACCTGCGGGCTGCAGTTGCTCGCGGCGCTGAAGGCGGAGATCGGGGACCTCGGCAAAGTCCGCCGCATCGTCCGCGTGGGCGGTTTCATCCAAAGCACCGATACCTTCACGCAACAGCCCAAGGTGCTGAACGGTTGCTCGGATCTGCTCGTGGCGGTCTTCGGCGAACGCGGCCGCCACGCCCGTGCCGCCGTCGGCGTGAACGCCCTGCCAGCCGGCGCGGTGGTCGAGGTGGAGATGATCGTGGAGGTCGCGGACTAAGGTCGGCATCGTCAGCTTAGAGGTCGCGGAGGGAATCGCGCACTCCCGCGACGACACGCTCGCACTCGTCCGGAAGATTACTCAGGTGAGTGGAGACGCGGACACCCTGCAGGCCTTGTTCCGTCACGGGTCGGCAGCGGAGTCCGCGGCGATCGAGCAAGTAGCGGAACGTGCGGGCGGCATCCGCCCGCGGGTGCTGGAAGGTCGTCATCGAACCCCGCAACGAAGGATCGCTCGGGGTCAGAACCACGACTCCGGGGAGACGGGAAAGTTCCTTATGCAGGAAACTCGCCATCTCGTGTCCACGCGCCGCAATGCGCTCGATGCCGATTGATCGCTGGAAACGCATCGCCTCCGCGACCGCTTCAATCGTGCCGGCGTTGCGCGTGCCGTATTCGTGCCGCCATGCGCCCGGGGCGTACTCGATGTCACCGGGCAGCCAGTTCACCTCCGCGGAGTAGGAACCGATGCCGGTGGGGGCGACATCGTTCCAGCGGTTGCGGCGGATGTAGAGCAGTCCCGTCTCGTGCGGAGCGCCGAGCCACTTGTGCCCGCTCGCCGCGTAGGAATCGCAGCCGATGGCCGTGAGGTTGAGCGGGATCATCCCGATTGCCTGCGCTCCATCGACGTGGAACCAGATGCCGCGGGCCCGGGCGATCGCCGCGATCTCGGCCACCGGCAGCACCAGTCCGTTCGTGCAGGTGATGTGGCTGACCTGGATGACCCGGGTGCGCGGCGTGACGAGGGCGAGGATCCGCCGCACGTTTTCCTCGGGCGAGTCGTTGGCCGGCTCGAAGATCCGCACAACCACCCCGCGCAAGCGCGCTTGGTTGAGCCACGGAAACGAACCGCCCGGATGGGCATGGCTCTCGAAGATCACCTCTTCGCCCGGGCGCAGCGAGAGCCCGGCCGCAACGATTGAGGTCGCCTCGGTCGCGTTGCGGACGAAGCACAACTCATCGCGTTCGGCGCCCAGAAAGTCCGCCGCCACTGCACGCGCACCCGCGAGGCGGTCATGGCCGGTCTCGGAATGAGCCTGCAGCTCATTCGTCGTGCTCACCGCTCGATCCAACACGATCTGCGGCGCTGGTCCGAGGCCGCCGGTGTTCAGGTACACCGGATCTGTTCGGAGCGGATAGCAGGCTCGCACCCCGCGCCAGAAGGCCTCCGGCTGGGCCGGGTCGAAGGCCGGTAGCGCGACCGAGGCGGACCCCGCGGCGGCCTTGGGCGTGTCTCCGGGCGACGCGCACCCAGCCAGCGCCGACAGGGCGCCCAAACCCAACCCCTGAACAAAACGACGACGGTCAGAAGTCATGGCACAGAAGTGAACGTCAGGCGGTGATCGATCTCGAGCAAGCCACCGGGACCGATTTCGCGGTTGTGGTCGAACTCGGTGGGAAACGCCGCGAGGGGATAATTGCGCCGCACGAACCACGGCAGCGGACCGCTGAGGTTCTCGAAGCGGATGACCACGCGGTGCAGGGAGCCGTCCAACTGCCCATGCCATTCCATCCAGCGGGCCGGGACGCCGTGCACGGCCGGCACGCCCTCCAAGCCGCCTTCCGCCGCCACCTTGATGGTCGGGTCCAGATGATCATCGAGCAACTCCCGCGCGCCGCGGAATTGGAGTCCGCTGTAATGCGAGCCCGCCAGTCCTCCGTGCGAATGCGGGTTACCAAGCGAGAGGGTCTCTCCTGCCACGTTGCGGAGCCGACCGCTCCATCGCAGCGACCATGCCCCGGCGGCCAGATCGACCGCAGCCTCGAGCGAGCGTTCCTCGGTGAAGAGTACCCGCGATCCACGATTCCACGTCAGGCGGTGCGCCAGACGCACCGTCGTGCCATCGACCACGCGGTCGATCCACGCCTCATGGCGCTGCTCACCATGATCATCGCGCCACGCATATCCCTCGCCCCGCGAGCAGGTGGGGCCGCCCCAGAAGTTCACGCCGGAGACTTGGTTCAGCGTGAAGCTGAGCGCGTGGTGCCAGGGATGGTCGTTCGGCCGGAAGTTGGTCAGGGTATCCCCCGCCAGCGACCGCAGTGGGTGGACGTAGGGCCGCGGGGATTCCTTCCCCGCCGTCCCCGGCACCACCACGTAGCGGAACAGGAGAGCGCCGCGCGCGCGCACCTCCATCGCTGCCGAGCCGTCTTCGTGCAAGGTCAGGTCGCTCATGACAAAATGAACTTCTCCTCAAAACGCGCCCCGGAGAAGCGGCGCTCCGCGCCGCCCGGCACCCGCACCAGCGCCGGGATGCCATCCGGCTTCGCGATCGTCAGCGAGAGCGTCCGGCCCTCCCGACGCCACGCCACCTCGACGGGACCGTGCGGTGTGCACACGCTGCCTTCCGCATGCGCAAGTCCGCAGAGATTGGGCTCGATGCGAATCGCCGCGAACCCGGGCTCGGAAGGAGTGACGCCAAGGATGCGCTGCTGGAACTCCAGCACCGGATGGGCCGACCACGCATGGCAGAGGGAACGCCAGTAGCTGTTTTCCTCCACGAAGGTCGAGAGCCCGAAGCTGAGCGACTCGCGCCAGGGCCCGAGGTGACGCGGCATGTCATCATAACGGCCCGCGCGCAGCAGCGCCGTGAATCCGGCGTGCCACCAGAAGAACGAGCCCGGCGCCAGCTTCGGATCGTCCGGGAAACGACGCACGAGGATCTCGCACTCGCGCTCGCCGGCAAGACCAGCCAAGACCGCCCAGGCATTGCCATACTGGCTGACCTCCGGGCCACCGGGACGATCGAAGTACAGTCCCTCCGCCTCTGACCAGAAGCGGCGATGCGCGATGGGGCGCAGCCGCGCCGCCTCGGCCGCCAAGGCCGCCGCCTCCGCCGCACCACCCGACTGGCCGATGAGCCAGCCCGCTTCGTCCAGAGCCTGGATGAACTGCGCGCTGAAGATCACCGTCGCCCCCGTGTCCGCGCCGGGGACCACCCCGCGCGGCCACCACGGACACCAGTCAGTGACATTCCAGAAGGGCAACTTGGACGGCAGCCCCTCCGCATCCGCATGCCGCCGGAACCAGTCCAGCACTGCCCGGACGCCCGGCAGAAGATCGCGTACCGTGCCGAGATCACCCGTGCACGCGAAGTAGTCCTTGATTGTCGTGATCCAATGAATACTCCAGGCAGGGATAACTTGCACCAAGCGCGAGGGGTATCGCGACTGGGTGAGTCCCTCCGGGAGCCGAGACCAGTCAAAGTGATACAGTGCCTGCCGGCTGAGCCGCGCATCACCGGTGGTGAGGAGCGCGAGCTTGGACGTGATCATCGTATCCCCCGCGTACTGCATCTGCTCGTAGTGGGGGCAGTCCTCGAAGGTCTCGTGGGAGCACAGGCGCATCGTGCGCAGACCGGCTTCCCAAATCTGCTCCAGCGACGGATCTGAGCACGTGAACCGGGCCGCCACGCGGTACGGGTAAGCGGTGAAGCGTTGGCTCACGCTGCGGAGCGTCAGCGGCGCATCACCGACTTCAATGCGAAGACCGACGTAACGGAAGGCGCGCCAGTGCAGAGGCTCGAAGATCTCATCCCGGCCACCCGGCTCCCAGACGTCGCTCCATCCCATGACCTCGCCGCGACGGTCGAAGGTCCAGCCTCGCGTCTCGTCCGCGAAGTGCGAGGCGAGATTCGCCAACGGCTGACGACGCCCCAGCAACTTCGCGCCCGGGGTATCCCACGGGAGACGGAGGGCTTCCGCGTAAGTGAGACGCACCGTGCTGCCC
>CAIOYO010000099.1 GCA_903862595.1 uncultured Opitutaceae bacterium
CAACGGACCGTTCCGGCTCCGTGAATGGACGATCGGACAGCGCATCGTCGGCGAGCGGAGCGAGACGTACTGGGACGCCGCCAACGTCCGACTCCGCGAACTGCGGCTGTACCCGATGGAGGACATCAACGCGGAGGAGCGAGCGTTCCGCGGGGGCCAGCTCCACGTCACGGAGGCGGTGCCGGCGGCGAAGATCGATTCCTACCGGGCCTCACCGGGGGGAGAGCTGCGGATGGATCCAGCGCTCGGGACCTACTTCTATCGCCTGAACGTAGCCCATCCGTCCCTCGCCTCGCCCGAGATCCGGCGGGCGCTCGCGCAGGCGGTGGACCGCGAGGCGATCGTGACGCGGATCCTACGCGGCACGCAGGTCGCCTCGGCCGCGTTCACCCCCGGCGGGCTGGCGGACTACGAACCGCCGCGCGGACTCGAGTACGATCCGGAAGCGGCGCGGGCCGCACTGGCAGCGGCCGGCTATCCGGGCGGAAAGGGCGCACCCGAACTTGAGCTCCTCTTCAACAGCTCGGAGAACCACCGCGCGATCGCCGAGGCCCTGCAGGAAATGTGGCGCCGCGAGCTCGGCCTCTCGGTCCGCCTCGTCTCGATGGAAGGAAAGACGGTCCTGGATGCCCGACGCACCGGGCAGTTCCAGCTGCTCCGCTCGAGCTGGGTCGGCGACTACGCGGACCCGATGACCTTCCTTGCGGTCTGGCGCGCGGCGAGCGGCAACAACTACACCGGCTGGCAGAGCCCGGCCTACGAGACGCTGCTCGACCGCGCCGAACGGACCACGCGTCCGGACGAACGCGCCACGTGGCTGCGGGAGGCGGAGGCCCTCCTGCTCAACGAAGCCCCCCTGATCCCGCTTTACCGGTACACCCACGTCTACCTCCTCCACCCGGCAGTGCGGGGCTGGTACTCCAATCCGATGGGCCGGCATCCCTACAAACACGTCTGGCTGGAACCAACCCGCTGAGTCCGCTGGACCTTCGCGCTTTCCTGCGCTCACTTTCCGCATGACCCGACGCTTTCTTTTCCTCGCCCTTGCGACCGCGCTCCTCGTGGGCGGCTGCAAACCCCGGGACACCGCCACCCCCACGGCCGGCTCCACCGGCGCAGGCGCCGGCTCCCGAGTGCTCCACCTCGGCAACGGCACCGAGCCGCAGGACCTCGACCCCCAGATCGTGACCGGCGTGCCCGAGAACAAGATCGTCAACGCGCTCTTCGAGGGCCTCGTGGCCTACGGCCCGAACGGTCAAGGGACGATCCCCGCGGCCGCGGCCAGCTGGAGCATCTCCGAGGACGGGCTGATCTACACCTTCAACCTCCAGCCCAACGGCCGCTGGTCCAACGGCGAACCCGTCACGGCCGCCGACTTCGTCGGTTCATACCGTCGCATCCTCAACCCGAAGCTCGCCTCCGAGTACGCCAACAAGCTCTACCCAGTGGTCGGCGCACGCGAATTCCACGAAGGCAAGCTGCAGGACTTCTCCAAGACGGGCTTCAAGGCGCTCGATGCGCGGACGCTGCAGATCACGCTCAAGCGCCCCACGTCGTTCCTCATCGAGTCGCTGAAGCACTACGCGTGGTTCCCGGTTCACCTGCCGACCGTCGAAAAGTTCGGCGGGCTCGAGCGCAAGGGCAGCGCGTGGACCAAGCCGGGCAACCTCATCGGCAACGGACCCTACATCCTCACCGAGTGGGCCATGCAGCAGCGCGTGATCGTCGACCAGTCGCCGACCTACTGGGACCGCGCCGCGCTGCGGACCGATCGCATCGTCTTTTACCCGACGGAAAACATCGAGACCGAGGAGCGGATGTTCCGGACCGGCCAGCTGCACAAGACCAACGAGCTGCCGCTCGACAAGACCGATGTCTACCGTCGGGAGCAGCCCGAGAGCCTGCGCATCGACCCGTTGCTCGGGATTTACTTCTTCCGCATCAACCTGACCCGGCCGCCGCTGAACGACAAACGCATCCGCCGCGCGCTGGCCCTCGCCATCAACCGCGAGGTGATCGTCGAGAAGGTCACGCGCCAGAACCAGAAGCCCGCCTACAACGCTTGCCCGCCGATGGAGAGCTTCACGTCGCCCGTGCGCCTCACCGGCGACCTCGCGGAGGCGCGCCGCCTGCTCGCCGAAGCCGGCTATCCGGACGGCAAGGGCCTGCGCCCGATCGAGCTGCTCTACAATACGAGCCAGAACCACAAGAAGATCGCCGAAGCCCTCCAGCAGATGTGGCGCCAGAACCTCGGAGTCGACATCTCCCTCGTGAACCAGGAGTGGAAGGTCTACCTCGATTCCCAAGACACCCTGAGCTACGATCTCTCCCGCGCTGGATGGATCGCCGACTACGTGGATCCGAATACGTTCTTCGATTTGTGGCGCACCGGCGACGGCAACAACGACACCGGGTTCTCCAACGCCGAGTACGACCGCCTGCTGGAAGAAGCGTTGGGGACCTCGGATCAAGCCGCGCGCCGCGCGATCTACGCCCGGATGGACGCGATCCTCATGGATGAGCTGCCCATCATCCCGCTGTATTTCTACACGCGCACCTACGCCGCCAATCCGCGCCTCCAGGCTCCGCCGAACCTCGTCGAGACGCCGAACTACAAGTTCATCTACCTCCGGGACTAGCCCGGGCCCCGTCCTCGTGCACCCGGTTGGCGCCGGATCCTCCCGGAGGGCGCCGCCTGCCGCCTTGCCTTCCCCGCGAAAGGGCTGAAGTCTCGGATCCGCATGCTTCGGTTCTTCGCGTCGCGCCTGCTGCAGTCCCTGCTGGCGCTGATCATCATCATCACGGCCACGTTCTTCATGCTCCGCTTCGTGCCGGGCGGTCCGTTTACTTCGGAAAAAGCCGTCACGCCGGAAATCCTCCGCAATCTGGAGGCGCACTACGGGCTCGATCAGCCGCTGTGGAAGCAGTACTTCGACTACCTCGGAAGCCTCGCGCAGGGTGACTTCGGGCCTTCCTTCAAGTACCCGAACCGCACCGTCAACGAGATCCTCGCCGACAAGCTCCCGGTCTCGCTGGAACTGGGCTTCCTTTCGCTCCTGGTCGCCTTGCTGATCGGCCTGCCGCTGGGCATCCTCGCCGCCGTTCGCCGCAACACGTGGGTCGACTACGTGGCCTCCTCGTTCGGCATGGTCGGCATTTCCATCCCGACCTTCGTGGTCGGTCCGCTGCTGGTCCTCGCCCTCGCCATCCATCTCGGCTGGTTCAACGCCTCGGGCTGGTACTCCCCCATCGACCGGGTGCTGCCCTGCCTCGTCCTCGGCATCGCCTACGCCGCCCCCATCTCGCGCCTCACCCGCGGCGGCATGCTGGAGGTGCTCAGCCAGGACTTCATCCGCACCGCCCGCGCCAAGGGAGCATCCGAGCTGCGGGTGGTGCTGCGGCACTCGCTGAAGGGCGGGCTGCTGCCGGTGGTGTCGTTCCTCGGACCCGCGATCGCCGGCATCCTCACGGGCTCGTTCGTGATCGAGACCATCTTCCAGATCCCCGGCATCGGCCGCGAATTCGTCAACAGCGCCTTCAACCGCGACTACACCTTGGTGCTCGGCACCGTCATCCTCTATGCGGTGCTCATCATGGCGCTCAACCTCGCCGCCGACGTCGTGCAGGCGTGGATGAACCCGAAGGTCCGGCTCGAGGCCTGATCCCCACCTCCCGGCCATCCCCATGTCCGCCTCCGTTTCGTCCACCGTGTCTTCCCCCGCCGCCGCTCCGGAAGAGGGCAACTCGCTCTGGCGTGATGCTTGGCTGCGTCTGCGCAAGAACCGCCTCGCCGTCTTCGGCGGGGCCGCCCTCGCGTTCGTCGCCCTCGCCTGCTTCGTCGGCCCGTTCCTCAGCCCCTACGGCTACGAGGAGCAGAACCTCGACCTCGGCGCCTCCGCACCAAGCGCCGCCCACTGGCTGGGCACCGACACGCTGGGCCGCGACTTGCTCGTGCGCCTGCTCTACGGTGGCCGCGTGTCGCTCGGCGTCGGCCTTGCCGCGACGTTCGTCGCCCTCACCATCGGCGTCGTCTATGGCGCCGTCGCCGGCTACTCCGGCGGCAAGCGCGACGCGTTCATGATGCGCGCGGTCGACATCATGTATTCGCTGCCGTTCACGATCTTCGTGATCCTGCTGATGGTGTTCTTCGGGCGGAACATCATCCTGCTCTTCGTCGCCATCGGCGCCGTGGAGTGGCTGACGATGGCGCGTATCGTCCGCGGACAGGTGATGTCGGTGAAGCGGATGGAATTCATCGAGGCCGCGCGCTCGCTCGGCTTCGGCCGGCGCCGGATCATCTTCCGCCACATTCTCCCGAACATCCTCGGTCCCATCATCGTCTACACGACGCTCACCATCCCCGGGGTCATGCTGCTCGAGGCCTTCCTGAGCTTCCTCGGGCTCGGCGTCCAGCCGCCGATGAGCTCATGGGGCGTGCTGATCAAGGACGGAGCTGAAAAGATGGAGGAGTTCCCCTGGCTGCTGATTTTCCCGGGCACCGTCTTCTCGCTCACGCTCTTCTCGCTCAATTTTCTCGGTGACGGCCTGCGTGATGCGCTCGACGTGCGCGCGAGCAAGGACTGAGCACCTGCCGGCATCCGACCGATCATGCGCGCCCTTCGCCGACTCCGCCCCTACCTGCGGTTCCTCCGGCCGGTGCGCGCCCACTTGGTCGGGGCGATCCTCTTCGGGCTGCTCTACGCCGCCGCCACGGGCCTCGGGATTCCGACCCTCACCAACTACGTCTTCCCGCGCATCTTCACCGACACCGCAAATCGCATGGCGTGGGGCGAGGTGCTGCTGGTCGCCGGCTACATCCCTTTCATCTTCCTCGTCCGCGCCGTCGCCGGCTACCTAAACGGCGTGCTCATCCAGTTCGCCGGCACGCGGGTGCTCGAGGGCCTGCGGCTCGATTACTTCCGCAAGCTCCAGATCCTGCCGCTGTCGTTCGTGCAGAATCGCCAGACGGGCGACCTAATCTCGCGCGGGCTCGCGGACACCACGCAGCTGCAGTTCGTGCTGACGCAGTTGGCCAACGATGGCATCAAGCAACCCGGCACGCTGCTCTTCGCCCTCGGTTTTCTCGCCCACAAGGCCGCGCAGGCCGAGGGCGTGGCTCTGATGTTGGTCTGTCTCGCCGTCGTACCACTCGTGGTCCTGCCGATCCGCTACATCGGACGCAAGGTCACCCGGCGCGCGCAGGAGTTGCAGGCCCAGCTGGGGGCCGTGACCGCGCTGCTGTCCGAGAACCTCTCCGCGGCGCGCGAGGTGCGCGCTTACGGTCTCGAGGTCCACGAGACGTCGCGCTTCGAGGCTCTGACCCGGCGCCTGTTCTCGTCGCAGATGAAAATCGCCAAGTACGCGCAGGCTCTCAGCCCCGCGATTGAGGTGATCGCCGCCGTCGGGATCGCCGGCACGTTGCTCTACGCGTTCTCGGCAGGGGTCTCGAAGGATGATTTCCTCGGAGTCGTGACCGCGCTGTTCCTCGCCTACGAGCCGATCAAGAAGCTCGGGGCGCTGAACAACGAGTTGAGCCGCGCGGTCGCGTCCCTCGACCGCCTCGAGGTGGTCCTGCTCGCCCCCGTAACGATCGCCGACCCCGCCCAGCCGACGGCGATTCCCGGCGGGCGGCTGCGCGGCGGGGTTCGCTTCGAGGGCGTGTCGTTCGCCTACGTCCCAGGACAGCCTGTGCTCCAGGACGTGACGGTCGACATCCCCCCGGGCACGGTCTGTGCGCTCGTCGGCCCAAGCGGTGCGGGCAAGAGCACATTCGCCAACCTCGTACCGCGCTTCTTCGAGGCCAGTCAGGGCGCCGTTCGCATCGACGGGATCGACGTTCGCGACCTCCGCCTCGCCGAGTTGCGCGGTCACATCGCAGTGGTCTCGCAGGATCCGGTGCTCTTCAACGACACGATCCGCAACAACCTGCTGCTCGGTCGGCCCAACGCGACCGAGGCCGAGGTGATCGCCGCCGCGAAGAATGCGTTCGCCCATGACTTCATCGCGGCCGAGCCCGAGGGCTACGCGACCACCGTCGGCGAGCGCGGGGGACGGCTTTCCGGGGGCCAGCGGCAGCGTCTCGCGCTGGCGCGGGCGTTCCTCCGCAACGCGCCGATCCTGATTCTCGACGAGGCCACGAGCGCGCTCGACAGCGAGAGCGAGGCCGCCGTGCAGCAGGCGCTGCAGAAGCTCATGGTCGGAAAGACCGTCTTCATCATCGCCCACCGTTTCTCCACCATCCGCGCCGCCTCGCTCATCCTCGTCTTCGACGAGGGCCGGATCGCGGCCCGGGGCTCCCACGCGGACTTGTACGCCTCCTGCGCACTCTACCGCAGCCTCTACGATCGGCAGAGCGGCGGCGCCTGAGCCGTCGCCCCGCCGCCCCACCCGCCCGGTCATGGCTACCGCCACGCCCCGTATCCTCGTCATCCGCCGCCGCTACCTCGGTGACGTCGTGCTGCTCGGCAGCGTGTTCGCGAGTCTCCGCGCCCACTGGCCCGGCGCGTCGATCTGCGTCCTCACCGAGGCGGCCTACGCCGAGGTCCTGGGCCTGAATCCGGACGTGGCCCACGCGCTCGTCTTCCCGTCGTCGCTCGCGGGCTGGCCTCGCTTCCTGCGCACTCTCCGCGCCGCGCGGTTCACGCACGTGCTCGACTTCGACAACAACGACCGCACGGCCCTCGTCACGCGGCTCTCCGGCGCACCCGTCCGCGTGACCTACGACCGCGAG
>CAIOYO010000100.1 GCA_903862595.1 uncultured Opitutaceae bacterium
GAATGTCGTCCCGTACCTCGGTTCGATTCTTGGGCTGGCCATCACGATTCCAGTCGCTCTCCTGCAGCCTGAAGGCGGCTGGCAGTTGGCCGCCCTCACGCTCGGCGTGCAGATCGTTGTGCAGAACATCGAGGGGTGGTTCCTCACCCCAAAAATCATGTCGAACCGCACCGGCCTGCACCCGGTGACCATCATTGTCGCGATCTTCTTCTGGGGCACCGCGCTCGGGGGACTGCTGGGAATGGTGCTCGCGATCCCATTGACCGCCTTCTTCGTGTCCGCGTGGCGCTTCGTGCGCCACCGCTATCTGGGCGGCAACGGCGCGTCCGGCCAGACTTCAAGCTAGGCCCGCGAGCAGCCGAGCGCGGCTCGTGACCTACGCAGCGGTCAGTCCGCTCCGGATGAGCAGCGCCGAGAGATCGGGATCGCGCCCCATGAAGGCGCGGTAAAGGTCCCCCGGATCGGCCGAATCACCCTTGCTGAGGATGTGCGTCACGAAGTCGGCGCCAGTCTGAGCGTTGAAGATGCCCTCACGCTGGAACCGAGTGAAGGCGTCCGCATCGAGCACCTCGGACCACTTGTACGAATAGTAGCCCGCTGCGTAGCCCACCGGATCGCTGAACAGGTGATTGAAGCGCTTCACGACCGTGGGCATCGGCGGCTGGGTGGGAATCAGGCAATCCGCGATCACGGCCCGCACGTTCGCCTCAAGCTCTCCGTCGAGGAACTCCGCCGATCGCATATGCATGATCAGATCCATTCTCCCGAACTGGAGCTGTCGCATCACCGCCGCGGCACCGCGGAAGCGGCGCGCGGCGACGAGTTTCTCGAACAGGGTCTGGGGAATCGGTTCCCCGGTCTCATGGTGCCGCGCAAAGAGGTCCAGACCCTCGCGCTCCCACGTCCAGTTCTCCATGATCTGCGACGGCAGCTCCACGAAGTCCCACGCCACATTGGTTCCCGCGAGAGAGCGCACCGGGACCTCCGAGAGGAGGTGGTGCAGAAGATGGCCGAATTCATGGAAGACGGTGTTCACCTCGCGGTGCGTGAGCAACGCGGGCCGGCCCCCGGCCGGCGGGGTCATATTCCCGCAGATGTAGCCGAGATGGGGTCCACGCGGGCCACCCGGGCGTGGAGTTCCGGTGATCAGGCTGCCCATCCACGCACCACCCCGCTTCGACTCGCGCGGGTGCCAGTCAGCATAGAACGCGCCGAGGTGCCGTCCGCCGCCGTCAAACATGTCGTACGCACGCACCTCTTCGTGCCACGCTTCGAAGCTGCCCGCCGGCTTTTCGACGACGCGCAGGCCCATCACGCGCCGTACGATCTCGAACATGCCGGCGACCACGCGATCCATCGGGAAATAGGGGCGCAACGCCTCCTCGTCGAAAGCGTAACGGGACTTCCGGAGTCGCTCCGCCCAGAAGGACACCTCCCACGGCTTCAGCGGGCCGGCTGGCTCACCGGTCTGCTCCGCCTTGAAAGCCTCCAACTCGCGGCACTCGCGCTCGAATCCCGGAGCCGCGCGACGCCGCAGGTCCTCGATGAATGCGAGCGCACGCGCTCCCGTCTTGGCCATGCGTCGCTCCAGCACGAGGTCGGCGAAGTGCTCCTTGCCGAGCAGCGAGGCCTTCTCCCGACGTAGGGCGAGGATTCGTTTCACCAACGGTTCGTTATTGCGATCCCCCTCCGCCCCGATCGCCATCGAAGCCAGCCACATGTCGCGACGAAGGCTCTCGTCCACCGCATAGGTCATCACGGGTTCGAGCGAGGGGGCCTGCAACGTGAACCGCCACGCCGGACGATCTGCGGTCCCGAGGCCCTTGCGCTGCGCGCTCGCCAGCGCCGCCGCCACCGCATGCGCGGGCAATCCGGCGAGCCGCGCCGGCGCCTCCACCACGCACTGCCAGGCATTGGTCGCGTCGAGCACGTTCTCCGAGTAGCGTTGGGTCAGCTGCGCCAGCTCCTCCTCGATCGCCGCCAAACGTGCCCGTGACTCCGCCGGCAGGTCGGCACCCGCCAGCCTGAAAGATGCCAATTGATCCGCCACCAGGCGGGCCTCGATCCCTTGCAACGCCTGCGCGGCCGGAGTGGCGGCGAACGTCTTCAACCGCAGCCAGAGATCCGGATTCAGTTCGATCTTGGCGTGGAAGACGGTGACCTTTGACAGCAGCGCGTTGTAGGCCTCGCGCACTGCGGGGGAGTCCGCCACTGACTGCAGGTGCGAGAGTTTATCCCAGGCAAAGTCCAATTCCTCCGTGGCCTGTTCAAGCGCTCCAAAGGTCGTCGCAAAGCTCAGCGTCGCCAAATCCGCGCGCGCAATCGCGTCAATCGCCGCCTGCGCCCGGGCCAACGCCGCGTTGAGATCGGGGACCGCATGCTCCGCGGTATGCTCAGACCAACGGATCGCGAAGGACGGATCAGTGAAGGGATGCAACGCCATGCGGGCCACTCTGCAAGGGCGCACGAAGGGCGCAAGCGGCGAAGCGCCGCGATGCTACAGCCCGCGCCGCACAAACGCCACGTCCGGGTCGTCCTCGCGTACGCGCATGTCGCCGGAAGTCACCTCTCCCGCGAGCGAGCGCATCGTCACCGAGGCCAGCACGGGGAGATAGCGCCGGAGATCATTGCTGCCGTCCTCGCTGGTCACCTCCACGCTCCAAAGATCCTTGGGGGTCCCATCTTTGTCGCGAGCCCGCGACTCCCGGGCCCGGATGCGCAGGAACTTTTCATAGACCGGCGTCGCGTCCACGAGTTGATGATATCCGATCACCTCGCGGCGCGCGGGTGTCTTCACGTTGACTGTCTCCGTGGAGGTTCGACCCTGCGGATCGGTGACGGTGACCGTCTCCTGCCGCACGCCGCCCGCCACCTCGGCGTAGATCGGCACCCGGTCCGGTCCGTCCCGGCCGCGCACCGGCTCGATGCCGAACTCCACTTCGATCACGACGTCCGCGCGGTCCGCGGAGGGAGCCTCGTAGAAGCCACGCCCGGACAGCGCCGTGCGCACGTACGTGGCGGCCTCGGTCTCGCGCAATCGGACCACCCCATCCGGCGACACGCCTTTCAGCTGGATCTGATACGCGAGGCCTGGCGAAGGTCGGCCCGAGCTGACTGCCTCCACCTTGACCGGGTACGAGGTCGCGCAGCCAGATACCAGCAACAGCAGACCCGCCACGATGAACCCTCCCGGAGTCCGGCGAACGTTGGTGGCGCAGCGCACGAACGAAGGGGCGCGGCCTACGGCGCGCCAGGGGCTTTGTTCTGTCCGGCCGTGGATGCGGAAGCGCCGCCCGCCGGGGCTGGAGCCGCCGGTGCCAGCGCGGCTGACGCCGCATCATCGCTCTTGAGCCGGGCCAACTCTTCTTCCATCCGGGCAATCTCCGCCTCAGTGAGTAGAAGCTTCTCATTCGCCTCATCCAGTGCCCGTTTCTTGCTCAAGGCGGCGGTGCGCTCCTCCTTCAGCTTCTGGAGTCGCTCGTTGGCCTGCTGGACCTTTTTCTGAGCGTCGGCCAATTCCATCTCGGAAATGCGGAAACCCTGAGTCACGGCCAACTCCTCCTCGACCTCCGCCTTCCGCTTCGCTTCCTCAGCCCGCTTGCGGGCCAACTCTTGCTGGTACGCCCGCTCTTGCGCGAGGCGATCCTGCTCCTTGCGTTCCTTGGAGTCCTTGACCATCCCCACGACCCCCCCGATCAGCGCTCCGGCGGCGGCACCCGCGAGCACACCGGTGCTGGTGTTGCCACCGGTCGCACCGGCGCCCAGTCCGCCGACCACGGCCCCGGCCATCGCACCCGTTCCAGCACCCGTGGCGGTCTTGGAGGGAGCGGGCGAGTTGCAGGCAGTGAGGCCAACGAGGACCGCCGACGCGGTCACGCTCGCGATCACGAAACGGAGAGAACGACGGGACGCAGTCATGCGGGGAGAGGGATCGTTTGAGATGCTAAACCGGCATTGCGCTCAGGCAACTCCGCAGTATCTTAGTCAAAGCTTGGGCTTTTTCAATCGCGCACCGGAAGTGCCTTCCGGCCTGCTCTCCCGGCGGTTCACAAGGCCCGCTGCTTTCCCCTCCCCGCCCTCCGCATGATCTCCCGCAACAAGGGGCTTCTCTCCCTGGAGTTCCTCGTCCCGAACCTCGGCCTGATCCTCGCGATCGTGGTCGTCGAGATGTTCTATAGCGCCGTCGTCCGGCCGCAAGCCGACGAACTGCTGCTCAAGAACAAGGTCATGCGCGCCCAGGCCGGCGCCAATGCGTCCGCTAACCTCGACGAACGATCAATCTACATCATCATCCGCGACCCGGAGCAGCAGTGGGAAATCATCCTGTTTCTGTGGGGCATGACGGTGCTCAGCTACAAGTTGACCCAGATCGGCCGGGAGCGCCGCTTGTTCAAGCGCGACTTTCTCGCCCTTCAGGACGGCGAGCGCATCATTCCGGAGGACGCCTTTGACCGCTACAAGGAGCTCAAGGTCCAGGTCGAGCGTGACCCCAAGCTGCGCGAGCGCCTCCTGCCGGAGTGTCTCCTGGCAGCTCTACACCGGTTCCACGCCTCGCATTCCATTCAAGATGCCTCCAATGCGGTGAAGGAACGCACTGAGCTCGCCGCCGACCAACTCGACTCGGCTCTTTCACTCGTCCGGTACATCGCCTGGGCGATCCCCGCGATCGGCTTCATCGGCACCGTGCGCGGCATCGGCTATGCGCTCGCCTACGCTCAGGAAGCGATCCAAGGGGACATCTCCGCCGTCACCAGTTGGCTCGGCCTCGCCTTCAATTCCACTTTGGTCGCGCTGCTGCTCAGCTTGGTGCTGATGTTCATCCTCCACATGATGCAGTCCCGTCAGGAGGCGTTCGTCATCGAGACACAAACTTACTGCCGCGATCGACTGATCGACGTCATGAAGGTCCCCTCGCAGGAGAACCCCGCGTCCAAGTCAGTGGCGTAGCCACCACCCCGGATCATCCCGCTCCTGACCCATGACGCAGGGACTCGAACTCTGTGATGCCAATCTGCAGGCCGCCGTATCGGACGGGTCGCAACCCACCCTCCTGCGGGTGGCCACCGAAGACGGAGCGTCGTCCTGGCCGGGCTACGCACTGCGGGACGGCAACGCGTTCGTCTGCGGTCAGGCTGCGGAGGACGTCTGGCTGATCCGCCCGCGGAACGTGATTCACTCGTTCTGGAGCAAGCTTAGCCTTGAGCCGACTGCGCTCACCGGAGAGTCACGACCACTCTCGTATTCCGAGATCGCCTACACCTTTCTGCGCCGCTTCTCCGAAAGACTGCGCATCAGCTCGCCCTCTTCCACCCGAATGGCCCTCGCCGTCCCCGGCGCCTACCTGAGAGACCCGGCGGTCGCCGAGGAGAAGGTCGGCCTGCTCCTCGGGATGGCGGCGGACCTGAAGCTACCGCTCTGCGGCATCGTCGATCTGGCGACGGCCTCCCTCTGCGACCCTCGCGCCCCCCGGTTCAACCCGGCGCGCCCAGTCATCCACCTCGATCTCCACCTGCACGCCGCCGAGCTGTCTCTGCTGGTGTCGGGTGAGCGACTCGAGCGGCGCGCCTTCCTGCACCTCCCGGGTTCGGGACTGATCGCGCTGCTGAAACATCTGACCGGGACCATGGCCAACCGCTTCCTGCGCCAGACGTCGTTCGATGTCATGGCCGACGGACGCACGGAGCAGCTCTTCTACAACCAGACCAAGAGCCTGTTCTACGGGAACGAGGCCGACTTCGTGTATCAGATCAACACCGCCCGGCGGGGCTATGAACTGCCGGTCAAGCGTGACAGTCTCGGAGCCGATGCGCAGGCCTTCACCGAGGCGCTCCTGAAGTCGATCCTCGCCTTCACCGAGGAGAATCATCTCCGACCGGGTCTCTGCGCCGTCGCGCTCTCAGAACGCGCAGGCCGCGTCCCACTGCTGGAGGCGCGCCTGCGGACCGCGGGCTTCGTCCGATTCCTCCACCTGCCCGCGGGCGCCGCGGCGGCCGGCGCCGCCCAACTGGCCGGAGCGCTTTTTGCCACGCCCACCGATCTGGCCGACGTCCCCGTTGTCACCTCCGTGCCATCGGAGTTTGCGGCGCGACGCGTCTCCGCACCGTGGGACGTTCACGTGCAGAAGGCCAGGGCCAACGCCCTGCCGCACCCGCCCCCGACTCATCTGGTGCTCGAAGGGTTGGGCCTATCCCTCGCCGGCCGCGACCGCGTCACCATCGGCACCCAAGGCCAGGGTGCTACCCTCCCCCTTCCCGAGTCTTTCAATCCCGCGGCCAACTGCTGCATCGCGTTGGAGCGCACCGCTGGCCACTGGCAACTCGAGGACCCTGCCCCGGCAGAGGCCACCGGTGACCGACGCGCCCGCATCGATCTGGAGACGGGTGACCGACTGGTCTTCCGCACCGGAAGCCACACGGTCGACGTGCTGCTCGCCCACTGTCCGACGGCAAACTGACCCGACCCCATGGCCGTGGCCAAGAAACGTCGCGACACCGAGGTCTTCAGCCTCTCGTTCCTCGACTGCATCTGCTGCGGCTTCGGCGCCATCATCCTCATCTTTATCCTCACAGTCGCCCAGAAGCGCTCGGTCGACCGCGTCAACGTCGACGACCTCGACGAACGCGTTCGGCGCATGGAGACGCAGGTCGCCACCACGCGCAACGAGGTGGAGCGCATCCAACGCTTGCTCGCCGCGGCCCAGGCGGAACTTCCGTCACTGCAGCAGAAGACCACCGAGACCCAACTCAAGCTCACCGAGCGCCAGCGTCAGCTGCTCGCGATGCTGGAGCAGACTGGCCAACTCCGCGAGGCCTTGGCCTCGCTGCTCGACCAGAAGAAGGCACTGCCGACCGTTGACCAGTCCCCCATTCCCATCCCGGAGGTCGACCGACGGCAATACCTCACCGGGGTAAAGCTGGAAGGCGAATGCGTCCTGTTCATCGTCCGCACGTCCGGCTCCATGCTCGGCGAGACCGTCGAAGAGGCCTCCGCGCTCCTCGAGGAGAGCGAAGCCCGCAAGCGCGAGGCCCCGAAGTGGCAGCGCACCCTCCGCTCGCTCGAGTGGATGATCGCCTCGCTCGATGAGAAGACGCGGTTCCAGGTGCTGCTCTTCAGCGATGATGCCGGGCTGATCCTGCCGGACCGGAGCGACGAGTGGTTTTCCACCGGCGACCGCCAGACTCTTAAGCAGGTCGTCACCCGCCTGCGCGAAATCGTGCCGCAAGGCAGCGCGAACCTCGAACGCGCCTTTTTCCGCGTGCGTACGCTGTCGAGGCTGCCGGACTCGATCGTGCTGCTGACTGATGGCCTGCCCACCGCGAGCGACTCTTTCCTGAGCGAAGGCGACACCAACGACGAGCAACGCATCCGTTTCTTCCGCGAAGCCGTGCGCGGACTGCCGGAGCGCATCCCAGTCAGCACGATCCTCCTCCCGATGAGCGGCGATCCCGCCGCTCCAGCCCTCTTCTGGGAACTGGCGAACCGCACCCGCGGGGCGCTGGTCAGCCCGGCGAAAACCTGGCCCGAAGCATGATCCGTCGCCGCAAGATCGAGGTCTTCAGCCTCTCGTTCCTGGACTGCATCTGCTGCGGCTTCGGCGCGATGATCCTGATCTTCGTGCTCACGATCGGCGCGCAGGGAAAGAACCAACGCGCCACCGTCGAGGCCCTCCAGCGCATGCTTGCCGCCCACTTGGCCAGCCTCGCCAACCTCACCCAGAGCAAACAGGAGCTCGAACGGAACTACACCGAGGCCCTCGTCCTCACCGCCGACACCAAGCTCAAGAATTCCGACCTGCAGTCGCTCCTCGATGATCTGGACCGCCAGCTTTCGCGCGAGAAGGCCGGCCAGGAGGCGCTCCTCGTCGATGTCGACGAACTGCGCCGCGCAATCGCCGCGCGGCAGAAAAAACCCGAGATGGTCCTTCCGAAGGTCGACCCCGCACCGGTCGGCGTGCCGGTCGGGAGCAACCACATCGCCTTCGTCATCGACACCTCGGGGTCGATGCGCGACTTCAACTCTGGTCAGCTCTGGCCGATCGTGATTCGCAAGGTCGAGGAAGTCCTCGACGTGTACCCGCAGGTGGACGGCATACAGGTCTTGGATGCCGACGGACGTTTCGTGCTCGGCGAACGTGGCGGCGCCCAATGGCTTCCCGACAGTCCGGAGACGCGCGAGGGCATCAAGCGCGCGCTGCGCCGCTACGATGTCTTCAGCGAGAGCAATCCGGTCCCGGGCATCTTTCGCGCACTCCGTCTGCTCCACGACCCCAACGATCCGAACATGCGCATGGGGCTCTACATCTTTGGCGACGAGTTCACCGGGCTCGCCGATGCGGTGCTGCGCCGCGTCGACGAATTGAATCCCGCCGACGAGAAGGGCGAGCGACGCGTCGTCATCAACGCCGTCGCGTTCCCAACCACGATCCGCTTCGATGTCTCCTTGGGCAACACCGGCCTGAAGCTCGCGAACCTCATGCGCGAGCTCTGCTACCAGCACGGAGGCGCCTTCGTCGCGCTGCAGGACCTCTAGCCAGCGGGCGCCACGGACCAGCCCCGCACCCGCGCGGCGCTCCTCACAGTCCGAGAATGCGCCGGAACACGCCAAGGATCGCCGAGAGCGGATCGCCGCCGCCAGACTGGCCGCTCGACGGGGCCCCGGGCGAGCCCGGTGCGCCCGCGCCTCCACCACTTCCCTGACCCGCCGACTGGCCGGCTGACGCACTGCCCGGCTGCCCCGCTTGAGCACCCTGCCCCGCACCGGCTGCACTGCCGCCCTGCGCCCCACTTGCCCCCGCGGAACGACCGCCGCC
>CAIOYO010000101.1 GCA_903862595.1 uncultured Opitutaceae bacterium
GACCTCCTCGGGGTGGACGGTGTGCCCTGTGGCGGCGTGAGCGGCGACGATGTCTTTGAGGGAATCGCGGTTGCGCGAAGCGATCACCACGGTGGCACCCGCGGCGACCAAGGCGTCGATCAAGGCGGGTCCGAGCAGTCCGGTGCCGCCGAATTGAACGACGACCTTGCCTTGCAGGGTCAGGGGGAGCGGAGCTTGGTCAGACATAGGGGGAACGGACCGCAGGTTTCGTGGCGGCAGGCAGGGTGTCGATGTGGCCACGCAGGACATCGAGACGTTGTTTCGTGTAGCCGGAAAGTGCGATCACGTCGGCGCCGATGCTGAAGACCCGGAAGCCCTCGTCGACCATCTCGGTGAACGGCGCGTAGAGGCCGGCGGCCATGCAGAACTTTCCCGAGGCTTTGCACGCCGCGGCGACCCGGCGGCGGGCCGCGACGACCGTCGGATGATCGAGCTGGCCGACGTGTCCGATGCGGTGGCTGAAGTCGCCCGGCCCAAAAAGGATGCCGTCGAAGCCCGGCACGGCGCAGATCTTCTCGACGTTCTCGAGCGCCTCCGGGGATTCGATCTGGAGAATGACGATCTTCTCGCGGTTGGAGTGCGCCAAGTATTCGGGAGCTGGTACGAGGCAGAACTGGCCGTCGATGTTGCCGCCATCGAGGGCGCGGCGCCCGACCGGGTGAAAGCGCACCCAGTCGACGATCTGCCGCGCCTCGTCGGCGTCCGCGACGTGCGGCACGATGATGCCGGCGGCATCCATCTCGAACGGCTTGATGTAGTCGCTGTAACTTCCCTTGGCGACGCGCACCAGCGCGTCGATATTGTGGATTCGCGCGGCGCGGATTTGGTTCTCCAAACCGATCCAGTCGTTTGGCACGTGCTCCGTGCAGAGCCACACCCCGTCGACACCGCAGAGACCGGCGATTTCCACGACCCGTGGGTCGGAAAGGTTGATCTTGAGCAGCGAGGGAATCTGGCCCTCGCGGAGAAGTCGGAGAATGCGGCTGGGACGTAGTTGCATGAGGAAAGGTCTAGGGAGTGGCGGGAAACATCAGCGCGGGCCGATCTCGGAGAGCGCGACCTCGCGACCGCCGGATTCTCGGCTGCGGATGCCGGCGATGACGAGCTTCATCAGCTCGACCGTCTCGCTGAAAGGGTAGGGGTGAACGCCTGAGCGGAGGTAGCCGATGAAGGCCTCCAGCTGGGCACGGAACGCGTAGTACGAATCGCTGGAGGCGGTCTGCACGCGGCCGGCCGTCCCGCAGAGCTGCAGCACGCCGAAGCTGCCGTACATATCGGCGGACGCGACCACGACTACATCAACCTCTCGGCGGTGGGTGAGGTGCACCACGTTGCGGGCGGCCGTGCCCGTGTTGCGCACGGTGAGGAAGCCGGGCCCGAGGATCGGGTAGACGGCCTCGAGTGCGTGGATCCCGTAGGTTTCCCAGCTCTTGGCCGTGGTGATGCTGACGAAGCGGAGGTCGCCGAGGTCGCGGGTCGAATGGCGGTAGGGCATGAACTCCTTCGTGTAGCGCATGCTGCTGGAGGACATGATGGGTAGGCCCTGCTCGACCCAGTGCACGAACGTCTTCAGGTCGGGCTCGTTGTCGGTGAGCGGCTTGTCGATGAAGACCGGAAGGCCGGCCTCTACGAAAGGCCTAGCGCGTTCAACGTGCTCGTGTCCGATGTCGGTGGCGATGATCACCGCGTCGACATGCCCGATGACGTCGGTGGGCTTGTCAACGACGTGGGGAATGAGCGAGCAGCGGGCGACATGCTCGGCGGAGAAGCCGCCGTTGCCGGCGCAATGGATGTGGGTGACGCGCGCCCCGGGGATCGCGACCGTCGCGGCGGGCTCCTTGTTCAGGTAAGCGGGAATGCCCGGAAACGGACACTCCTTGGTCATCAGCTCGCGGTCATAACCGTTGAACAGGGCGCTCCAGGAGTACGGATGGCCGTTGCCAACCGTCGAGCCGAGCATGGCGAGACGGATGTCTTGGGGATTGCGGACGAGGGGCATGAAAAAGAAAGGGTTACTCGACGTTGAGGGGTAGCTTGCCGGAGCGGTACTGGCTCTCCCAGACTTTGAGTGCGTCGGCGGTGTAGGTGTCGACGGAGCGCTTCTCGCCGATGTGACGGAGCATCTCCGGAAGCCAGCGGTGGCCGAAGCGCACGTGCTGCGTCTCGTCGGCGATGTCGTAGCGCACGAACTGCTCGCTCAAGCGGTCACCCGACTTCTCGTGAGCCTCGACGCGGCGATGGCGGTAGGGAAAGGCGTGGACCTCGTTGCCCATCGTGAGCATGCAATACTGCATCACCGGCGGGAACTGGCAGCGCCAGCGAAAGACCTGCAGGTACTGCGGACTCTGGAAGGGGTCGAGGCCGTTGCGGCGCATCCACTCGTAGCCCATCAGGCAGTGCCGCACCTCGTCGTAGAGATGGCGTGCGCTGTCGAACTGGAACTCCCACGGCATGTCGCGCAGTCCGTAGAGCACGACGGCGACCGTCTCCGCCGCCAGCATCTCCGTGGAATAACGTTCGAACTCCTCAATGGTGTGGGCGCGGTAATCTTCCTCAGGGGGCATCACGGCAAAGTCGGCGCCACGATTGGTGAAGCGGGCGTCGCGGGCGGCCTCGCGCGGCGGGGTGAACTCCTGGCGCTCGGGCGGTGGGGTCGGCGCGGCGGCCCGAGGGCCGGTGCCGGACACGCCTCCGGAGGCGTCAAGGAGCGCCTGGACGTAGCGTTCCCACGCGGTGGCGGCGGCTGAGCCCGCGCCTTCCGCCTCGGCAGCGGTGAGCAGCGGGAGTACCCGTTCCTGCTGCGAGCGCAGATCGAGCAAGGCATGCTTGATCGCGTAGACGCTGGGCAGATCGCTGTTCGGGAACGTAGCGGTCTCGTGGTCCGAGAGTGCTTTGATCAGTGCCGGGAGAACGACCCGGTAGATGCCCCGGACAAGCGCGTGCTCGTCGGGCGCGTGGCGCAACTCGGCCGCCAGACGCACGAACGCCGCGTCGTCGGGGCGCTGGAACGCGGGCGACTGGATCTCGCGCAGTCGCAGGTAGAGCGCGTTCACGTGCAATGCGCATTCCCAAATGGTGCGCCCCACCTCGCACTTCGTCTCGAAGTGCCCCAACGCCGGCATCCACCCGGCGAGGACCTGCATGATTTCGTGTTCGAGAAAGCGGTAGCGGTTGAGCAGCCGGCGATTGGCGTCGATCGGCAGGGTGACCGCAACCGGAGCCGGGGACGTGGAGTCGGGGAGTGAGACCATGGGAATTTACGAAGTGACGTTGGCGCAGTGGACGCGAACGCCCTGGTCCGCCGACGCGAGGGCGGCGAGATTGAACCGGAGTGTCTGCTCGGCCGCCTCGAGGGAACAAAGCGCAGTCGGACGTCCCTCCACGAGATCGAGGAAGCGATTGGCCTGCACGATGAAGAAGGTGTCGCGCTCCGCCGGGGGCATATCCTTCCACGTCCACGTGGTCTCGCCGAGGCGCTGGATGCCCCAGCGGCGCAGGTGGACCTCCATCCGCACGCTGCCGGCTTCCGCATTGAACTGCGTGAAGGACTCGTTGGGCGCCTGGAACTGGTTCATTGTGTAGTTAACCAGCACGTCGCCATGGCGCGCACAGAGGTTGATGGTGTCTTCGACCGTAACGTGGGCGAGCACCTGGTGGGCGCAGTCGCAGTACAGCGAGTCGGTCGGGCCGATCACACTTTCCATCCAGTTTGCGACGTGGGTGAGGCCGTCTTGGATCGCGCCGCCGCCGGTGGCTCGATCCTTGTAGTACGTCTTGTAGTATGGGACCGTGTGGGCCGGGCGGCAGGTCGGGAAGTGCTGGCCGCTGCTGTGAACCACCTGCTTGACCGCGCCGATGCCGCCGCCGCGGATGAAGTCTCGGACCTCGGAGTAAAGATCGTAGGAGTGGAGAACGTAGGCGACCGCGACACGCAGGCCTTTCGCGTCGCGGAGCTGGCGCAGTTCGGCTACTCCTGCGAACGACTGCGAGAGCGGCTTCTCGATCAGGGCATGGCAGCCCGCTTCCAAGGCCTGGCGGGCCATTGGCACGTGCAAATGCGCCGGGGTGCAGATCACCACCACCTGATGGCGTCCGGACGCCAACTCTGCCTTCCAGTCCGTGGCGGTCTTCACCCCGTAGGTTTGCGCCAGCGTAGCGAGGAGCGGTTCGCTGGTATCGCAGGCCGTGACGTGGGCGCGACCTGTTTTCTGAAAGCAGCGAAGGTGCCGTTCACCGATGCTGCCGCAACCGACGACAAGGACGGAAATCATGAGCTCAGGAGTAGGAGAGTGGGAGTAATGTTCAAGACGAACGAACAGAGCGGCAGGGTGCCATCGATCGCGGTGTATACAAGAGGATTTTCGGATTCCGGCTCCTGCGAGGGCCTCTTCTCTGCGGTTTGCCGCGCGCTTTCTTTGCAAGGTCGATCGACGACTGCCGCCCGTCGCTTTCGATTTGACTCCCCAAAAGAGAGGGTGAATTCGTATACACGCGCCCACTGATACCCGTCATGGCGCAGCAAACCTATGAACCAAATCACCCGTCGCAGCGCTTTCGCGCGCCGCGCCTGTCAGATCGTCACCGCGCTGGCTGCGGTTTCCGTAGCGGCTAACGCTCAGACCACCCCCGCAGCCTCCTCCGGCCCGAAGGAAGAGGTCGTGGCGCTATCGAAGTTCGAAGTCTCAACCACGCAGGGCAAAGGCTACGTGGCGACAAATGCCGCCAGCGGCTTCAAGACCAACCAAGAGCTCATCAAGATCCCGCAGTCCGTTACGGTTGTAACGCGCGACTTGATTGACGACATTGGCGCCACGCGGACCTCCGACGTGCTGCAGTACGCCGGCGCGTCGCAATTCTACCGCGGCGAGTCCATCCGCCTCCGCGGTGCGCGCACGCTGAATCCCTACATGGACGACGCGATCGAGAACGTGCCGTACAGCGACAACGTCAACATCGACTCTTACGAAGTCATCCGCGGTCCGGCGGGCGTACTGTACGCGAATGCCGGCGTGGCAGGCGTGGTCCTCAAGTCGACCAAGAAGCCGCTGCCGTACTCGATGAACAAGGTCAGCTTCTCCATCAAGGACTGGGGTCAGCATCGCACGGAGCTCGATTCGACCGGTCCGGTCGGCAATCTCGGCGACGCCAAGGTGTCGTACCGGGTCGCTGCTGCCTACCAGGATGGTGATGCCTACTTCAAGAACGTCGAGGATCAGCGCTTCGCGGTGCATCCCACGATTCAGGTCGACCTGAAGAACACCACGGTGCGTGCCGCGATCGACTATGTCGACGTCACCAGCATCGCCGGTGGACAGAACTTCGTGATGCCGGACGGCAAGCTCTACGTCGGCGCGGGTCGCAATGAGGCCTACTATCCGAAGGGCGTCATGGAGAATCACAAGCAGGAGCGCCAGCGCCTCGCGATCCTCCATCGCTTTGGCGATGGCTGGGAAGCGAAGTTTTCCGCGTCTCACCTCAAGTACGTCCGCCACGGCACCAATGTGCTGCCGAACAACCTGAATCTCCAGACCGGCCTCTTCAACCTGTTCGCCCGTCGTAACTACCAGCGCCAGGAGAACTGGGTGGTCAACGGCGACGTGCTGGGTAACTACAACATCGGCCCGATCGCCAATCAGAGCGCGGCCGGGTTCACCCTGACCGACGAAGTCAACCGTGCGTCGTTCCTCAACAACGCTGGTTTCGGCGTGCAGGGCTTCCCGATCGCCAATCCGCAGATGGACCGGGTCGTCGTTCCGACGTATGACTCCTACGGCCCTCCCTCCGCCGTCGGCAGCTGGACGAACAATCGTCGCTCGACCTACTACTACCAGCACCAGGCTGACCTCATCAAGGACCGCCTCATCGTCGTCGCCGGCGTGAGCGCTGCAGGCCTCCAAATCAACGACGTGCCGGCGGTCACCGCCCGCACGACGGCCGGTGGCACCCGCATCGTGAACTTCGATGAGAACCTCCGCCGCATCGGTGTGGTGGTGAATGTCACGAAGGAGGTCGCTCTCTACGCGCTCGACTCGACGACGTTCGCCCCCCAGGGCAACAGCAATACCCGTGACATCAACGGCGTGCTGCTCCCGGCGCAGGTCGGCTCGGGCAAGGAATACGGCCTCAAGACGTCGCTGTTCGACGGTCGTCTCTCGGCCACGCTGGCGAGCTTCGAGATGGAGCTCACCAATGTTGCCGTGCTGCAGGGCGGTCTGAGCCCGATCACCAGCCAGCCGTTCTTCATCGCCAGCGGTCTCCAGATCCAGAAGGGCTGGGACGCGACGATCGCGTACTCGCCGATCCCGGAGTGGCAGATCCTCGTCACGGCCTTCGATGGCTCGGTCAAGGATCAGAACGGCGCGACCGTGAACAACACGTACGACAACATGTACTCGTTCTTCACGCGCTACGAATTCAGCCAAGGCAGCCTGAAGAACTTCAGCTTCGGCGGCGGCGGTTCGAAGACCGGTGGCAACATCTTCACCAGCCTCGGCGGTTACACGTTCCCGACGGGCGTGACGCCGGCCCCGATCACGCTGGAGTCGGTCTGGAACATGACCGCCTTCGCGGCCTACAAGATCAACAAGAACTGGACGGTGCGGATGAACATCGAGAACCTCCTCGACAAGACGTTCGCGCTGGGTGCGCAGACGCCGATCTACGTCGACGCGGCTCCGCCCCGGACGTTCCAGTTCAGCGCGGTCTACAAGTTCTAACGCACCTCCAGGGCTCGCTGGCTCAAGCATGATCCACGGCCCTGATCGTTTGCGCTGTTTGTGAGCAACGGCCGGAGACGCGAGTCTCCGGCCGTTCCATTTTCTGGGTTCGTCCCACCCCCCGCCATGCCACCGCGTCGCCGCACTCCTCCACGCCACCAGGCGTCCGGGCCTGCCGTCGCATCGCGTCCACTCTGGCTCTTCGCCACGCTTTGGTCGCTGCGCCAGTATCCGACCGCAAAGCGCGAGTGGAGCTGGGAGCGCAAGTTCCAGGCGATCCGCGCGGCCGGCTTCGACGGGATATTCTCGCCGCCGAGGTCCGAGTTGGCGGACCGGGGCGACCTTCGTTACCTCGCGGTCACCAGCCTGGGTCCCGGCATGGACGCGGTCGCGCCGTTCCGCGCGGCCAAGGATCTGGGCGCAGTCGCCATCGACGTCCAACTCGGCGATTACGACTCGCCGTTGGCGGACATGGTGGAGCTGACCGCACACCTCGCTTCGGTCTCGCGTGACGTCGGGCTGCCGTTCGCCGTCGAGACGCATCGGGACACGTTCACGGAGACGCCCGAGGCGACACTCGCCTTGGAACGGGGCTTTCGTGCGCGCACCGGGCACGTCCTGCCGCTCTGTCTAGATCACTCACACTTTGCGGTGGTTCGTCATCTGGCCCCGGGAACGTTCTGGGAGCGCCTGCGCGAGCCTCGCGAACTGCTGGAGTCGGCGTCGCAGTTCCACCTCCGCCCGTTCAACGGTCACCATTGCCAGATCCCCGTGCTCGATGCGCGGGGCCGGCGCACCCCGGAGTACCGCGAGTGGCTGAACTATGCCCAGTCGCTTCTTGCGTACCTGAGGAATTCGCCCAGTCGCGATCCCGTGCTCGCGGTCCCGGAGCTCGGGCACGCCGCTCCGTCGTACGGCCTGAGCTGCTTTGGTGACACGTGGGCCGACGCCTGTGCCGTGCAACGTGACCTGCGCGCCCGGTGGCGCGATCCCTCTCTTTCAGTCCTCTCCCCATGACCATCACTGACGTCCGCACCGTCCTCCTCACCGGACCGTGCACCAACGACCCATTCCTCCGCGAGGCGCGCAAGCTGCGTAGCGCCGCGTTCATCGAGATTTTCACCGACGGCCCGCACACGGGATTGGGCGAGACCTACGCGGGCTACTTTTGCCCCGAAGCCGTTCCGGCCATCGTCGATTTCTTCAAGCCCATCCTCGTCGGCCAGAACGTTGATGACATCCCGGAGCTGTGGCGGCGCATGTACCAGTGCGGAAACTTCTGGTGCCGCGTTGGTCTGGGCACGATCGTGATCAACGGCATTGAGGCGGCGTTGTACGATCTCAAGGGCAAGCTTGAGGATAAGCCGGTGCATGCGCTGCTCGGCGGCGCGAAGTTCGACCGCTTGCCGTGCTACGCCACCGGCGGCCCCAGCAACTACCCCAAGGAGAAGCTGGCCCGAAAGATCGACCACTACTTCTCGCTCGGCTTCCGCGGAATCAAGGTCGGATCGGGTAGTTTCTCGGCGGAGAAGGGCTTCTATTCCCCTTCGGACGCGAAGGAGGCGGCGGACTTCGAGGCGGACAAGGCAGCGTTCATGCGGGCGCATGCCGGCAAGGATGCGTGGATCATGTTCGATGGGCACATGGGCAACAGCCCGCATCGCACGTGGGACCTCGAGGTGGCCACCGCAGTCGCACGCGCATTGGAGCCGTTCGACCTCTTCTTTCTTGAGGAGCCCCTGCACTACACCGACCCCTGGGGGTACGCGGAGCTGTGCAAGGCCACGACGGTGCCGATCGCTGGTGGCGAGTGCCTCACGGCGACCTATGAGTGGAAAGTTTTTACGAAGCAGGACAGCTTCGACATCGGCCAACCCGATGCCTCCTTCACCGGAGGCCTCGGTGAGTTCATGGCTGTGGCGCGTTTGCTCGAAGAGCGTGGTCGCAAGATCGCGACGCATGCCTGGGGCGCGGGGGCATCGCTGATGCAGAATGTGCACGCCGGCTTTGCGGCGCCGAACACCTGTATCTTGGAAATCGCCCCTGACTACGCGGGGCTGCATTCCGAACTGATCGATGGCGGCCTGGTGATTCGGGACGGCTATGCGCTCCCGCCTGACCGACCCGGCCTCGGCGTGGTGCTCACGGAGGAGACGCGGCGGCGCTACCCCTTCAAGCCCGGCAGCGGCGAATTCAACAGCGTACCCGGCAAGATTCTGCGCGACTGAGGACCAACGATGAAGGTGCTGATCGACGTCCCGATTGAGCCAGAGGTGCTCGCGCGTCTGCAGGAAAGCGGGCGCCACACGTTCGACGCCGTGGTACCGCCGGCGGAGGTGGAGCGTGAGTTGCCCGCGGAGCGCATTTGCGACGCGGAGGTTCTGTTCTGCACGTTTCCACCCACGAACCTGCCGGACATGCCGGCGTTGCGCTGGATCCAGATCGCTTCGACCGGGTATTCTCAGCTCTTTCGTCACTCCCTGCCGACCCGCGGCATTCGGGCGACCAATAGCCGCGGCTGCTTCGACGTCCCGATCGCGGAGTGGAACATCGCGATGATGATCAACCTCGCGCGGAATGTACGGCAGCTGATTCGGAATCAGGACGCTCGCGTTTGGGATCGCGGCGCGGTGTTTCAGCGTGAGATTCGCGGCCTGACGGTCGGCATCTGGGGCTACGGCGGCATTGGCCGCGAGACGGCGCGGCTGGCCCGCCACCTCGGTCTCAAGGTCCACGTGCTGGTGCGCGAAGGCGTGCGGCCGGCGGGTCTTGTTTACCAGGTGCCTGGCACCGGAGATCCGGATGGTACCCTGCCGCACCGCGTTTTCCGGTCCGGCGAGGAGAAAGCGTTCCTGTCTGGGCTGGATTTTCTGATTGTCGCGATGCCGCTGACGTCGGCTACGGAGGGACTGATCGGGGAAGCGGAGTTGCGGTCCCTGCCGCCTCACGCCTTCGTCCTGAATCCGGCGCGGGGCGCGATCATCCGCGAGGAGCCGCTCGTACGGGCCTTGCGCGAAGGGTGGATTGCCGGAGCCGCGCTGGACACGCATTACCGCTATCCCATGCCGCCGGAGCATCCCCTCTGGGGATTACCGAATGTCATCTTCACGCCACACATTTCCGGTTCGAGCCTCAGCCCGAACTTCCGGAGCCGGCTCTGGGATATCTTTGCCTTGAACCTCGGTCGCTACGAGCGGGGAGAGCCGCTGCTCAACGAGCTCACGGCGCAGCAGTTGTCCGGCGCCTAGTTAGCCCACTCGGGGTTCGCCCACGCTTGCATTTGCTCGTTGGGGTGGCGGTCGCCGGCCACCGGGATGCGTTCGCTGCCGCTCGCTCATGGGTGCGTGTTCGGTCCCAGCGAGCCGCATTTGCCCTTGCGCCCGACGGGCCGCATTGCGCTGATGGAAGGCTTTCCATGCTCGCTCCCGAGACCTTTTCCCACATCGAGAACATCAAGAAGCGCGCCGGCCACCTCTGGAGGTTTCTTTGACTGCGAACAAAAGCAGCGCGAAATCGAGGCGATGGAAGGCCAGATGGCCGCGCCTGGTTTCTGGGATAACAACGACCGCGCGCAGAAGCACATCGCCAAGCTCAATGGCTTGAAGCGTGCGGTGCTTCCGGTCGTCGACTTCCAGCGCAAGCTCGCGGATGTCGCGGTGATGCTGGAGCTTCTCGACGCGGCATCCGAGGCAGAGAAGGACGTCTACGCGCGCGAGTTGGACCAGCAGGTCGCGGGCATGGTCACGGAGCTCGACCAGCTGGAAATCGCTTCGTTTCTCACGGGACAGTTCGACCGCAACAACGCGATTCTCTCCATCCAATCCGGAGCCGGTGGCACCGAGTCCAACGACTGGGCGGACATTCTCTTCCGCATGTACACCCGGTGGGCCGATCGGCGCGGCTTCACGGTCGAGGTACAGGACGTACAGGCCGGCGACCAAGCCGGCATCTCCCGGGCGACCCTGCTCATCAAGGGCGAGAATGCCTACGGCTACGTCAAGGCCGAGCGTGGCGTGCATCGGCTCGTCCGCATCAGTCCATTCGACGCCAATCAGCGGCGGCACACCTCGTTCTGTGCGGTCGATGTGGTCGCGGAGATCTCCGACGACATCAAGGTGGATGTCCCCGAGGACGAGCTTCGCATCGACGTCTATCGTTCGTCCGGCAAGGGCGGTCAGGGGGTCAACACCACCGATTCCGCCGTCCGCATCACCCACTTGCCCACGGGTTTGGTGGTCGTGTGCCAAAACGAGCGCTCCCAACTCAAGAACAAGGCCTCGGCGATGAGCATCCTGAAGGCGCGACTCTACGAGAAGCGCCTCGATGAGCAGCGCAGCGAGATGGAGCGATTCTATGGGGAGAAGGGCGAGATCGGGTGGGGGAGCCAGATCCGCAGCTACGTTCTTCAGCCTTACCAGATGGTGAAGGACTTGCGCACCGGCGTCAGCACCAGCGACACGCAAGGGGTGCTCGACGGCGACCTCGATCGCTTCATCACGGGTTGGCTGCGCGCGGGCTGTCCGCGCCACCGCAACAAAGACATCCAGATCGAGGAATAGTCCCGCCGCCACCCGGCAAAGGGGAGGTTTTGGTTATCGTTCACAAGGAACGGGCTAATTCGGGAATGACAGGTCCGTGGCGGTGCGATTGAATGTCGTGAACCCCCTTCGCCATGAGTTCCCCATTGACCCGCAAGCAATTTCTCCGCGCCTCGCTCTTGGGAGGCGCCGCCTCTCTCATCGCCGTTCCGGCCGGACTGCGTGCGCAGTCGGCCGCTTCGGCGAATCGCACGTCCGGGGCCAACTCGGACATCCGGGTGGCGGTGGTGGGTGTCCGGGCCCAAGGCGCCGGGCACATGAAGACGTACTACCAGATGCCGGGCGCGCGGCTGGTGGCGATCTGTGATGCCGACGCCGAGATTCTCCAGCAACGGGCGGCCGATGCCGCCAAGGAAGGCATCACCGTTGCGACGTACCTCGACTATCGGAAGCTGCTCGAGGATTCGGGTGTCGACGCGGTGGTCATCGCCACCCCGAACCACTGGCATTCCCTGATGACGATCTGGGCGTTGGAGGCCGGAAAGGACGTTTACGTCGAGAAGCCTCTCTCTCACAACATTTGGGAAGGCCGTCAGGCCGTTGAGGCCGCCCGCTACTACAAGAAGCAGATCGTCCAAGCCGGCACGCAGAACCGCTCCTCGCTGGATATCCGCAAGGCGATGGAGTTCATCCGCTCGGGACAGATCGGCAAGATCACCAGTGTCCGGGGTCTGTGCTACAAGCGGCGCGAGAGCATCGGTCGCACGCAAGGGCCGCAGGCGGTTCCGGCGAGCATCAACTACGATCTGTGGACCGGTCCCGCCGACCTCGTTCCGCCGCACCGCAACGGCGCCCGCGGTCCGGTGCATTATGATTGGCACTGGTTCTGGAACTACGGTGGTGGCGACATCTCGAACCAAGGCATTCACCAGATGGACGTGGCCCGCTGGTTCCTCGGCGAGAACGGTCTGCCGCGCTCGGTTTTCAGCATCGGTGGTCGCTTCGGCGAGGCGGACGACGCGGAGACGCCGAATACCGAGATCAGTGTCTTTGATTATCCAACGGCTCCCCTGATTTTTGAAGTACGCGGGCTGCCGATGCGCACGGGCATGAACGCCATGGACAACTACCGCGGCGCGCGCGTGGGCGTGATCGTGCACTGCGAGGGCGGATACGTGCACATTTCCGAGGCGGGCAACGCCGCCATCTACGACGCTGCCGGCAAGAAGCTCGCCACGTACACCGAGGGCGGGCTGGCGGGGCACCGTGCCAACTTCATCGACGCGGTGCGCGCGCGGGACCAGTCGGTCGCTCGCGGGCACATCTTGAACAGCCATGTTTCCACCAATCTCTGCCATCTCGGGAACGTTTCCTACCTGCTCGGCCAGGAGCGCTCTTCCCCCGCGGTTGCGGAGGCGATCGCAGGCGACGCTCTGACGAAGGAAGCGTTTGGCCGCACGCTGGATCACCTCAAGGCAAACTCGATCGACGTGGGTACGACCCCGGTGGTGCTGGGTCCGCTCCTCACGGTCGATGCGGCGGGCGAGAAGATCGCCGGGCCGACCCCGGAGATCGCGGCGAAGGCGAACGCGAATCTCCTGATCAAGCGGACTGGACGGAAGGGATTCACGGTTCCCACCTACGCCGGCCGCGCGTGAAGCGCGGGCGGCCATAGCCGCCCGAACTGAATCCTTCAGCCCGGCGGACG
The DNA here is from genome assembly GCA_903862595.1 of uncultured Opitutaceae bacterium. Taxonomy (GTDB): domain Bacteria; phylum Verrucomicrobiota; class Verrucomicrobiia; order Opitutales; family Opitutaceae; genus UBA6669. Next base: position 12,984 of record CAIOYO010000101.1, read on the forward strand.
CGCCGGGCTTTTTGGCCTAGAGCCCCGGCAGCCCGCCGCGGCCCTTCATGGCTTCCATCTGGCGCATCATCTTCTTTGCGCCACCGCCCTTGAACATCTTCATCATCTTCTGCATCTGCTGGAATTGCTTCAGCAGCTGATTGACCTCGACGACCTTCACGCCTGCACCATTCGCAATGCGCAGCCGCCGATTGCCGTTCAGGATATCGGGACGCCGGCGCTCCTGCTTGGTCATCGAGTAGATGATTGCTTCGGTCCTCGACAGGGACTTTTCGGCGTCACCCTCCAGCTTCACACCGCTCATTCCGGGCATCATCCCCAAGATGCTCTCCATCGAGCCCATCTTCTTGATCTGCTGCATCTGCGCCAGGAAGTCCTCGAGATTGAAGTCCGCCTTGCGGAGCTTTTCCGCCATTCGCTCAGCCTCGGCTTGATCAATGTTCTCCTGCGCCTTCTCGACGAGCGATACCACGTCGCCCATGCCGAGGATGCGAGAGGCAAGACGGTCTGGATGGAAAACCTCGAAATCGGCGGGCTTCTCGCCCGTGCCGATGAACTTGATCGGGACTCCCGTGATCGACTTGATCGAGAGCGCCGCGCCACCCCGGGCGTCGCCGTCCATCTTCGTCAGGACCAATCCGGTCAGCTGGAGTGCTTCATGGAACGCCCGGGCCACGTTGACCGCCTCCTGACCGAGTGCCCCGTCTGCGACCAGCAGGACCTCATCCGGTCGTACCTTCGCCTTCAGAAGGCGAACTTCCTCGATCAGATCCTGATCGATCTGCAGGCGCCCCGCCGTGTCAAAGAGGATGCAGTCATTTCCGCCCGCCTGCGCGGCCGCCAATGCACGTTCTCCCAAAAGCGGGACGTCGCGGAGGGCGCGGTCGGCGAAGAAAGCGATCTCCTCCTGCCGCGCAAGAATCTCCAGTTGGTCAATGGCTGCCGGCCGATAGATGTCGCACGCGGCGACCAGCGGACGATAGCCGCGACGCTTCAGGAGGCGCGCGAGCTTGACGGTCGAAGTGGTCTTGCCGGAGCCGTGGAGGCCGACCAGCATGAGGCGCAGGGGCCGTGCCTCCGATAGGGCGGTGCTCCCGTCGCCGAGGAGCTTCGCCAGCTCGTCGTGGATGATCTTGACGATCTGCTGGCCGGGCGTGACTCCCTTGAGCACGTCCTGGCCGACGCACTGGGTCTGTACGCGCTCGGTGAACTCGCGGACGACCTTGAAGTGCACGTCCGCTCCCAGAAGCGCGGCGCGCACTTCCTTGAGGGCCTCCGCCATGTTTTCCTCGGTGAGCTTGCCAAGGCCACGGAGGTTGCGGAGCGCGTGAGAGAGTTTGTCGGTGAGCGACTCGAACATCGGAGGGGGAAGGCTGTCAGACGCCAGCGGCAAATCGACGCAAAAAACGCCTCGCCGCAAGTCCGCCCGATCCGCCGCCGACTTCTGTCTGTCTTTTTTTTACCCGTGGCATAGGCTCCCCCGTAGTCCGATGATCCTGCCCAAGAACAACCGTCTTAGTCCCGATGAGCTGAACGAGGTCACCCAGATCGTAGGTGCCTTCGGCTGCCGCATCCAGCCGATCGTAGGTGCGGTGCGCACCATCTACGCGATCGTGGGTGATGAACGCGATGATCTGATGATCACGCGTCTGGAGGGGCTCTCCTACATCGATCGGATCGATAAGATCCAATCACCGTTCCGGCTGATGGACCGCCGGTCGGACTTGGCGACGCACCGCATCCGGCTGGGTGGTGTGACCTTGGGAGACGAACTCTTCATCATTGCCGGACAGTGCACGATCGATCCGAAAAACCCTTCTTTGCTTTACGAGACCGCGGCGGCGGTCAAGGAGGCCGGAGCTCATGTCCTGCGCGGTGGCGTCTGGAAGCCACGGACCAACCCGTACGCTTTCCAAGGCGATACGAAGTCACTCGATATCCTCATGGAGGCGCATCGCCGCACCGGTCTGCCAGTCGACGCCGAGGTGATGGACGAACCGCAGCTGCGGCTCGCGCTCGACGCCGGCGTGCACATGCTCCAAGTCGGCGCGCGCAACGCACTCAATTACTCGCTGCTGCGTGCGATCGGTCGCGCGGTGGCCGAGCGCGACACCGTGGTGCTGCTGAAGCGCAGCCTGCACATGGGGCCGATCAACGAGTTCCTTTCGGCCGCCGAGTACATCGCCTCATTCGGAAATCCGAACATCCTGCTGTGCCCTCGGGGCACGGCTCCGACTCTGGACGGCTACCGCAACCATCCCGACGAAAGCATCACGCCGCTGCTCAAGGAAAAGACTTGGGCCCCTGTCGTGGTCGATCCGTCGCACTCCGTCGGGCGCGCCAGTTACGTGCCGGCGTGCGCGCTCGCCGCGATCGCCTACGGCGCCGATGGCCTGTGCATCGAGACGCACGTGAAGCCGTCCGAGGGTATTGGAGATGATCCGAAGCAGGCGCTTACGCCCGAGGTCCTTGCCGAAACAATCGTTCAAGCCCAGCAGCTGTGGAACCTCCGCCGGGCGTCACGCGTCGGGGCAGCCGCGTCCTGAGCTTTCGTCGCCCGACCCCTTTCTTTCTCCATGTCGACCACGCTCATTCTCACGGTTATCGGTAACGATCGTCCTGGTCTGGTCGAATCCATCGCGGCGGTGGTCGCCGCGCACGGAGGCAATTGGCTGGAGAGTCGGATGGCTCGGCTCGGGGGCCAGTTCGCCGGAATCGTGCGAATCGAGGTTCCGCGAGAACGGGAAGTGGCGCTGCGTGACGCACTGCGCGCCGGCGCCGCTCGCGGACTGAGCGTCACCGTGGCGGCGGGCGAGGCCACGCCGGTCGGTCTCCCAGGGGAAGCGGGTACGCTGCGGGCGCGGCTTGAGTTGGTCGGCCAGGATCGACCGGGCATCGTCCGGCAGGTCACCGCGGTCCTCGCCGCTCACGGTGCCAACGTCGAGGATTTCGTGTCCGGAACCGAGAGCGCCCCGATGTCGGGGGATCGGCTCTTTCGCGCGACCGCGCTCGTGGCGCTTGCCCCGCGGGCCGACCATGCCGCCCTGCGTCGGGCACTCGAGGAGATCGCCGGCGACCTCATGGTCGATGTGGACCTGCGGCCCGTCGAGGGCGCGTGATCGGCCTGGGGTCCGTGGGCCGCACGGCGCGAGCCCGCTACAGCAGGCTGAGTTGATCGTCGTCGGCGTCGCGGACCGCGATCTTCTTTCGCGGACGCGCGAGCGGGGCCTGCGCGGGCAGGGTCACGTTGGGCTCGTCTGACTCAAGCTTGGCGAGGATCGTCTTTGCGCGGTCGATGACCGCGAGGGGAAGGCCGGCCAGACGGGCGACTTGGATGCCGTAGCTGCGGTCGGCCGCACCTGGAACAACGCGGCGGACGAAGACGATGTCATCGTTCCATTCCTTGACGGCGACGGAGAAGTTCCGAAGGCGAGGGAGGTGCTTCTCCAGTTGCGTCAGTTCCTGGTAGTGAGTGGCGAACAAGGTGCGCGGCCCCTGACTTTCGCCCCGGTGGAGGTATTCCACCACGGACCATGCGATGGAGAGTCCATCGTAGGTCGATGTCCCGCGGCCAATTTCGTCGAGGACGATCAGCGAGCGATCGGTGGCGTGGTTCAGGATGTTCGCCGTCTCGTTCATCTCGACCATGAAGGTCGAGTTGCCGCGGGCGAGATCGTCATTGGCGCCCACGCGCGAGAAGATGCGGTCGACCAGACCGAGGCGGCAGCGTCGAGCCGGCACCCAGCAACCGACCTGGGCCAGTAGGGTGATGAGCGCGACCTGGCGGATGTAGGTCGACTTGCCTGCCATGTTCGGTCCGGTCAGCAGCGCGATCTGGGCCTCGCTCGCCGAGAGGTGAGTGTCGTTCGGCACGAATGCCCCGCTTCCTTCGCTTGCCCGGAGCATCTGCTCGACGACCGGATGGCGGCCTTCCTCGATCTCGAGAGCGTCACCCTCGTCGATTTCCGGTTGCACGTAGCGGAAGTCGCGCGCGAGGTCCGCCCAACCGGCGAGGACATCAACCTCGGCGAGCGCATCCGCAGTCTGGGCAAGCGCGATTGACTCATCGAGAATCGCCTCGACCAGCTCGCCGAAGAGCTCCTTTTCGCGGGCGAGCGCATTTTCCTCAGCGTGGAAGATCTCCTTTTCCTTCTGCTTGAGGGCCTCGGTGACGAACCGCTCACCGTTGGCCGTGGTCTGCTTGCGGATGTAGTCCGGTGGTACGAGGTGCAGGTTCGCCTTGGTGATCTCGATGAAGTAACCGAAGACCGAGTTGTAGCGGACCTTGAGGCTGCGAACCCCGGTGCGTTGCTGCTCGGTGGTCTCCAGATCCGAGAGCCAGGTGCGGTTTCCCGAGGTGAGGGAGCGGAGGCGATCGAGCTCGGGATCGTGACCTGCGCGGATGAAGTTTCCGTCCAGTAGATCGGCGGGTAACTCGTCGGCGAGCGCACGGTGGAGGCGCTCCCGGAGATCGGACAGCTCCGCGATGCGGGTAGCAAACTCGGCGACGGCTGGACCGAATGTCAGGAGAGCGGTGCGCAGCTCGGGCAACTGCAGCAGGGTGTCGCGGACGCCACCGAGCTCGCGCGGGTTGCGCAGGCGGTTCTGGAGGCGGCCGAGGATCCGCGGGATGTCGCGGATTTGCCCGAGCCGGTCGCGGAGGTCGGCCAGTGAACGGGGAGAAGCGAGCAGTTCGCCCACGAGGTGGTTTCGCCGGCGCAGTTCGGTGAGGTCGAGCGGCGGAGCGGCCAGCCACCGCTCCAGCAGACGGGCACCGGCGGCACTGCCGGTCCGATTGACCGCTTGGAGCAGGGAGCCGTCCCGCGTTCCGCGGATCGAAGAGAAGACCTCGAGATTGCGCAGCGTGGCAGGATCGAGCAGGAGGCTGCCCGCGCTTTGATACACCCGGAGAGACCGGAGGTTACCGGGCTCTGCGCGGAGATTCTCCGTCGCGTACTGCACCAGCGCGCCGGCTGGTCCGAGGCCGGCGTGTCCTTCGGCGAGACCGAAACCATCAAGGTTCAGGACTTGGAGCGCGGAGGCGACGACGCGCGCGCCCGCCGCCGGGTCGAACTGAAACGCGGGCAGCTCGGTGCAAAGCCGCGCGCTGCAGAAGGCGTGCAGTGCATGGCGACCCGTGTCGTCATGGGGTGCGGCGGCCCAGGCAGCGAGAGCTCCCTCGGGCAGCAGCAACTCCGTGGGGGCGAGCGCCGTGAGCACGGGGAGAAGTCGCTCGATGTCGGGCTCGGATGCGATCCGGAATTCTCCGGTGGAGAGGTCCAGCCACGCCGCATGCAGGCCGCCGCGGTCGGCGTGCAACGCGCCGAGGTAGTGGTTGCGTTGCGCGTCAATCTGATCTGCCGCAAGGGTGGTTCCAGGCGTGAGGATGCGTGAGACCGAGCGCCGCACCAGCTTTCCCGCCTTGGCGGGCTCCGACTGATCGCAGATCGCGACCTTGCGACCATGGGCGAGCAGCTTCGCGACGTAGGTGTCGAGTGCCTGTGCCGGAAGCCCCGCCATCGGGTGGTCGATGCGCTTGGTCAGCGTCAGCCCGAGCAAACGTGAGGCGACCACTGCATCGTCGAAGAAGAGTTCGAAAAAGTCGCCGAGTCGAAACAGCAGCAGCGTATCCTTCGGCAGTGAGCGCTTCACGTCGAAGTACTGCTGCATCATCGGCGTGAGCTTTTCGACTTCCACGGACATGAGAGCGGGGGGAGGACGGCGGGAAACGTACTGTCGGAGGCGTGGCGATCAGTACCGCAACGTCACGCGGCGGCCCGTGCGGGCTGATTCGTAGATGCCCTCGATGATCACCATGTCGCGCCGCCCCAGTGTCGCGGGTGTTGGAACCGGCGTACCCTGCCGCAGCGCGACGGCGAGCGCGTCGAGGTGCAACGTCTGTTGGCGGACCACGGGGTAGGTCAACGGCCCTTCATGAGTCCGCGCCTTCAAGCCGCGATAGCTGTAAGCCGGCTCCAGCTCGATCCAGCCGCGCGCCCCCTCGGCGCGGAAGCGATTCATGTTGTCCGCATAGCTGGTGAAGAGGTCCGCACGCGCTCCATTCGCGAACTCCATCGTCCAATCCAGCGCCTCCTCCACGTCGACGAAGAGATCGGGACGCTTCTTCGGACGCTCCCGCGCCGTCAGGGCCACGGGATCGGCTTGGGCGGCGAGGCAGGCTTCGTGAAGAGCATAGATGCCGACATCCATGAGCGGTCCGCCGCCGGCAAGCGCGCGCTCGGCGCGCCAGACCTTGCGACCCATGGTGAAGCCGAAGCCGCCGGACATCGCGAGGTACGGGCCGTCCGTGCCGGCCTGGGCCCGGCGGATCAACTCCTGGTGGTAGGGATCAAAGTGCAGCCGATAGCCCATCGTCAGCGAGCGATTAGCCGCGGTGGCCGCCGCCATCATCTGATCGCACTCCGCAACGGAGATCGCCATGGGTTTCTCGCAGATGACGTGCTTTCCGGCGCGCAGTGCGGCGATCGAATGCTCGGCGTGGAGTGAATTCGGGGTGACCACGTAGACGAGCTCCGCTTCCGGGGCGTCGGCCATCCGGGCCATGTCGGCGTAGCTCCACACGTTGCGCTCCGGGAAACCGTGTTCACGGGCCCATGCTACGCCTTTGTCCGCCGAGCCGGTCACCACGCCGACGAGTTTGAGGTGCTGGGACTCCTGTATTGCGGGGAGCAATTCGCGGGTGGAATAGTTTCCGAGTCCCGCGAGGACGATGCCGATTCGTCGCGGCTCCGCTGCGGCGTTCAATGAGCGGGGCAGCATGCTGGCCGCCGCCGCAGCGGCGAGACCGGTCGAGGTTCGGGCGAGGAAACCACGGCGAGAGAGTGACGGCGAGGTGCGGAGGGGAAGCATCGCGCGAGTGTGCGCGAAGGGCTGTCCCGGGCAAGCCGCAGCTTGTGCGGAACTAGGGGAAAAGACCGCGGCTTTGCTTGGCCTCCGCCACTCGCCCGATTCCGAGGGTCAGGGCCGCTAGGCGGCGGCTGAATTTGAACTTCCGCCGCTGGTATTCCACGGACTCCTTGGCCTTGTCCAGCATGGCGAACAACTTCGTGAGCACCTCGTCGCGAGACCAGTAGAAATGCTGCAGGTTCTGCAGCCACTCGAAGTAGGAGACGATCACCCCGCCCGAATTGCACAGGATGTCCGGGATCAGCTCGATGTCCCCCCGTTCGTCGAGGATGCGGTCCGCTTCGTTCGTGGTGGGGCCGTTCGCGGCCTCCGCCAGGATGCGGCACTGCAGACGTCGAGCGATCTCGGGTGTAATCACCCGCTCGATCGCGGCCGGAACCAGGGCGGTGCACTTGAGGGTGAGCAACTCCTCGTTGGAGATCGCCGTACCTCCATCGAAATCCCGCAGGACCTTGTTGTAGCGTACATACTCCAGCGCCCGACGCACGTTGATGCCGTCGGCGTTGAAGAACGCCGCCGTGTGGTCGGAAATCGCCACGATCCTCGCGCCATACTGGTCGAGCGCGGCCGCCGTTTCCGCGCCGACATTGCCGAAACCCTGGATCGCGACGGTCGCTTGTCCGACGGGTACGCCAAGATCCTCGAGGTAGCGCTTCAGTAAGTAGGCGACCCCGGCGCCCGTCGCCTCCCGGCGCCCCTGAGATCCGCCGAGGGCGATCGGCTTACCCGTGACGATCGCCGGCTCAAGGTGTCCCACGTGGCTGGCATACGTATCGACCATCCAGCCCATGATGGTCTCATTGGTGCCCATATCCGGCGCCGGTACGTCAACGTGTGGCCCGATGAACGGAATTAGTTCCTGCATGTACCGACGCGACAGGCGCTCGATTTCCGCGGTCGAAAGTTGCGCCGGATCGACGATCACGCCGCCCTTGGCGCCGCCGTAGGGGAGTCCGACGAGGGAGCACTTCCAACTCATCCACATCGCCAACGCGGCTACTTCCCCGATGGTCACGCCGGGGTGGAACCGGATTCCGCCCTTGGACGGACCCGTCGAAAGGCTATGCTGTACGCGGTATCCCTCAAAGACCGAGATCGATCCATCGTCCCGCCGAATGGGCAGGGACACCGCGAGGCAGCGCTTCGGCCATTTGGTGCGATCGCGGATCGCCTCGGGTAGGTTGATCGCATCGGCGGCCAAATCGAACTGCCGACACGCCATGCGAAAGACGTCCGAGTTGTAAAGGGGAGAGACGATGACCTTGGACATAGGGGCAGGGGACTCCTTCAGCTTGTCCTGCTTTCCCGCCTTGGCAAATCGCATCGGGTCCGCTGAGCGGGTCGCGGGTTGCTGATAGAAAGCGCGTTGCTGCGCGACAGTAGCGTGCTTAACTCCTTTGCGATGCAATCGCTGTTGGCTCGGATCGTCGCACGGATCGCGGAGAAAGCGATGACCGTAGTGGTTATCGTCGGCCTCGGTGTCGGTGTAAGTGCGTTTTGGATCTTTGTCCGGGAGCAGCAGTTGCTTGAGCGCGATCGCTCGGTGAGGCAGCAGCAGATCGTCGCGGAGTTAGGACAGCAGGAGCTTCTGCGCGCCGCTGCGGAGGCCCAGATGGAGAAATTCGCGGCCCAGATCGCCGAGGAGGCAGAGCGGCTTGAGCGGGCCGCCAAGCTCGTTCAGACTCTGGCGGAGCTGGATACGTGGTGGCAGCGCTGGTTTGGTGACGCGGAGCAAGCGCGCCGCAACCGCGAGCGTGCGGATTCACTCCGGAGGCTGAGGGACGAGACGCAGTCCCGGCTCCGCGGTCTCGGTCACGAGCGCGCGGCGACCGTCGACCGGATCGCTGGCCTTCGCGCCAGCGAGGCGGACCTCCGCCGAGAATTGCGCGCCATCGAGACGGCCCAACCGGAGTGGGTACGGTACATGGTCCGCGGGTGGGAGAGGGCGCAAACCGGTCTGGTGATCGCGGTCGCCGCTTACTTGTTCGGACCGAGCATCTGGAAGCTCGTAGCCTATTTCCTGATCGCTCCCCTCCTGGCGAGGGCCCGAGGAGTCCGCGTGGGTGATACGGAGGTCGCCGGATTATTCCCCGAAGCGCGGGGAGTGTCCGTCGATGTCTCGCTCTGGCCGGGCGAGCGTCTCGAGGTGCGGCAGCGTTTCTTGCAGGCGAGTGATGAGGGACTGACCCGGCGCACGCGCTTACTGCTGGATTGGCGGCATCCCCTGACCAGCCTCACGTCGGGGCTTGTGGAATTGACCGCGTTGCGCAACCAGCGCGCCGGCACAGTGGCGCGGATCACACTGGCCGATTCGCGTGCGGCGCAGCAGGAGCTGTGCGTGATCGAGGTGAGTGCCGGAAGCTCATTGGTCCTACGTCCACGGGCTCTGGTCGCGGTCATCACGCCGGGCGAGCAGCGCCTCCGGTTGCACGCGCGCTGGCTCCTCTCGCATTGGCTCTCGTGGGCGATGCTGCACTTCCGGATCTTCGAATTACAGGGCCCTTGCCGACTCGTCATCGCCGGCACGCGCGGGGTTCGGGTGGAAACGATCGGCGGAACGGATCGACCTCCTGCGCGGCGTCGCATCAACCGCGGCGCCGTGATCGGATTCAGCTCTGGTCTCGAGCATCGCGTGGCTCGGGCCGAGACGTTTTGGGCATACTATCGTGGGCACCATCCGCTTTGGGATGATCTGTTCTTTGGATCCGGCACACTTCTGTGCGAGCAAGCGGGGCGCACGGGAGCGGACGCCAGTGAGCGCCGCTGGGGGGCGGCGTGGAATGGCTTTCTCCGCGCGATCGGACTGTAGTCGCGGACGTCAGTCCGCCGACACGAGCCGCTTGAGGTGCCGGTTGAGGTAAGGCGCCGTCGGGCTGGAGCGACGCGAGAGCAGGGCGGCAAGCGGACCGCTGAAAAGCAACCGGCCCCCGTCCGGTCCGCCGTCCGGCCCGAGTTCGACGATCCAGTCGGCCTCAGCGATCACATCCAGGTGGTGCTCGATGACGATCACGGTGTGTCCCTGTTCGACAAGGGCGTGGAGGACGCCGATGAGTCGCTCACAGTCACTGAGGTGTAGCCCGATCGTCGGCTCCTCAAGCAGGTAGAGATTGCGCACCGCGGTGCCGCGCGCGCGGTCTCGCACGCCGGGCAGCCCGGCGGCCAACTCGGAGACGAGCTTGAGCCGCTGTGCCTCGCCTCCAGACAGCGTAGGCGAGCTCTGGCCGAGCGAAAGGTACCCGAGGCCGCAATCGACCATCAGGCGGCACACCGCCGAGAGCGTCGCATGAAAGTCAAAAAACTCGACGGCCTCCTCAAAACTGAGCTGCAGGACTTCTCCGATGTTTTTTCCTTTCCAGCGGATGTCTGCCACCTCCGCTCCGTAGCGCAGCCCGCGACAGTCGTCGCAGGGTAGATAGGTCTCGGGCATGAACGCCATTTCGAGCCGAATCCGTCCGGCACCTTCGCAGGTGGGGCAGCGTCCGCCTGCGGTGTTGAACGAGAACCGGCTGGCGGTGTAGCCGCGGACCTTCGACTCCGGAAGCGTCGCGAAAAACGTCCGGATGACGTCGAAGATCCCGAGGTAGGTGGCCGGGGTCGATCGGGGAGTCTTTCCGATGGGGGACTGATCCACCTCCACCACGGAGCGGAATGAGGCCGCGCCCCGCAATTCCGCAAAGGTCGACTGAGCGTGCGGCGCAGCGGCCTTGCTGCGTCTTGCGCCACGTACGCGATCGACCCCTTCGGTCCGTGCCTGTTCCACGCCTCGCCCGATGAGTTCATGCACGAGAGTCGACTTCCCCGCGCCGCTGGGGCCGATGACGACCACGAGACGGGCGAGGGGGAGGGAGACATCGAATCCGCGGAGGTTCCGGGCGCAGGCGCCCGTGAGGGTGAGCCATTGTTTCGGATCGCGGGGCGAGGGCGGGAGGCGATACGCGCCGCGCGTGGGATGGGCGATGCCACGACGCAGGAGGCGACCCGTGACCGACGTGCTGGTCGCGCACACTTGGGCCGGAGGGCCCTCCGCGAGGATGCGTCCGCCGTGAATCCCGGCACCGGGACCGAGGTCGATCAGGTGATCCGCGCGAGACATGAGTTCATCGTCATGCTCGACCACAAGGACCGAGTTCCCCTTGTCGCGCAGGCGTTCCAGGGTCGTGATCAAGCGTTGATTGTCGCGGGCGTGCAGCCCGATGCTCGGTTCATCGAGTACATAGAGCACCCCGGCGAGATTGGTCCCGAGTTGCGCCGCCAGTCGAATTCGCTGGGCCTCGCCGCCGGAGAGCGTGTCCGTCGGCCGGTCGAGCGTGAGGTACCCCAGGCCCACCTCGTCGAGAAAGCGCAGCCGCTCGCGAATCGGTGGCATGATGTCCTTGAGAATCAGACGGCCGCGCGCATCAAGCTTGATGCGGCTCAGGCTGCGGAGCAGTCCAGCGGGCGTCTCAGCGAGTAGCTCTGGGAGGGATTGCGGTGAACCGGCGCGCATCGGCAGGCGAACCGCACGACTCGTGCGATTCAGCCGCGCACCGCCGCAGTCGGGGCAGGGACTCCCTTCTCCGCTCACGTCGTCGGCCTGCTCCAACCCGAACTCGCGGAGTCGCCGGAGCGCTTCCTCCGCATCGTCGCCTCCGCCATCCTCGACCTCGAGCATCCATGGAAAGATTCGTCCATGGCCCCGGCACGATGGGCACCAGCCACGAGGCGAGTTGTGGGAGAAGTGCTTGGGGTCGAGCTCCGGAAAACTCTCCCCGGTTTCGCTGTCCGTTCTCGTGGTGGAGAACCACGAAAGGACCTCGCCGCGCGGGGTGAGGAGGAAGCATGCCCCCTTGCCGAGCCGCAGCGCCTCCGCGAGAGGGTCGCGGCCGCGCTCGCGGCGCCCCCCTTGGCGCAGGTCGGCGACTACGACCTCAATGTCGTGCTCACGATAGCGATCCAGTTTCTCGAAGGTCGACACGGGACGCAGTTGGCCGTCGACGCGCATGAGCTCATAGCCGTGGTTCGCAATCCATGTCGCGATGGGCTGGTGGTGCCCCTTCCGACCCCGCACCAAGGGCGCACAGAGGTAAAGGTGTGATGAGCGACGCGCCGGCGCCGACTGGGTTACGCGCGAGAGCAGCCGACGCAGTTGCGCCAAGCTCAGCGGCTCAACGGCGCGCCCCGTATCGGGGTGATGCTGGATCCCGACGCGCGCGAAGAGAAGCCGGAGGTACTGGGCCACCTCTGTGATCGTCGCCACGGTGGACTTGCGGGAGCCTCGGGTGACGCGCTGCTCGATCGCGACCGTGGGCGGGATGCCTTCGATGCGGTCGACTTCCGGGCGCGGCAGCTGCTCGACGAACTGACGCGCGTAGGGCGACATCGACTCCATGAATCGGCGCTGGCCCTCGGCGAATACGATGTCGAATGCGAGGGTCGACTTTCCTGAGCCAGACACCCCGGTGACCACGACCAGCTGGCGTTGTGGGATCTCGAGCGAGAGATCACGTAGATTGTGCTCGCGAGCGCCCGCGATCCGCAGGACTCCCGAGGGTTGAGCGTGCTCCCTAGAAGCAGGCTGCCGGCGGTCCTCAGCCGGGCACGCACTTTCGAGTCCGAGCGCCGCGCGCAGGAAGGGCGATGTCGCGGTCGAGTGACCTGCGACGACTTCGGGCGCCCCTTCAGCGACCACCTGGCCGCCGTTCAGACCGGCTTCCGGGCCGAGTTCGATGATCCAATCCGCGCTTTTGAGGACATCCAGATTGTGCTCGATTACAATCATGCTGTGCCCGCGGTCGACGATCTGCTGCATCACCGAAAGCAATCTCGCGACATCATGGCGATGCAGGCCCGTGGTCGGCTCGTCGAGCAACAACAGGGCCGGCGACCCCTCCGATCCGTCAATAGGTCCGAGGTACTTGATCAGTTTGAGGCGCTGAGCCTCGCCCCCGCTGAGCGTATTGAGGGGCTGCCCCAGAGTGAGGTAGCCGAGACCGACAGCGTCCAAGGCCTTAAGGCGCACCTGCACCTTGGGATGATCGGCGAACAGCGGCAAGGCATCGGACACGCTGGAGGCAAGGAGGTCCGCGACCGAGCGTTCGTTCCAAGTGATCGCGAGCACCTCCGGGCGGAAGCGACGGCCTTCGCAGGTGGGACAGGGAACAAACACGTCGGACAGGAATTGCATCTCCACCCGCTCGTAGCCCAGGCCGAGGCAGTGCTCGCACCGACCGTCACCGGCGTTGAACGAGAAACTGGAGGCACTGAGGCCGCGTTCCCGGGCCTCCGGAGTCGCTGCGTAGAGTTCACGAATCGTGTCCCACGCTTCCGTGTACAGTGCCGGATTCGAGCGGGGTGTCCGCGATAGCGGTGACTGATCGACAAACACCACGTCGGAGAAGTCAGTCTGCCCTTCAATGCGCTCAATCGCTGCGGCGTCGTCCGTGAACTGATGTCGCAGTGCCTGCAGGCCCTGGAAAAGAGCGTGGTCGAGGAGGGTGGACTTACCCGAACCGGAAACGCCGCTGAGACACACGAGACGCCCGAGCGGCACCGAGACATCGAGGGCCCGCAAGTTATGCTTGGTCACGCCGCGCAGGTGGATTCTTGGGGTTTCCGCGGTGACGCTGCGCCGCAGGGCAGGTGGTCGGAGACTGCGGCGTCCGAACAGGTAGTCCCCGGTGAGGCTCGCCCGATCGGTGACCAGATCATTCAAGCTGCCGGAGAACACCACCTGTCCGCCGCGCGAACCAGGCTCGGGACCGATCTCGATCATATGGTCGGCCGCCCGGATCATCGCCTCATCGTGCTCGACGACGACGACGGTGTTCCCGACGTCGGTGAGACGACGCACAATCGCAATGAGTCGATCCACGTCGCGGGCGTGCAGCCCGACGCTGGGTTCGTCGAGGACGAAGAGCGTATCGACCAAGGATGTGCCGAGGCAGGAGGTAAGATTCACTCGCTGCACCTCCCCGCCGGAAAGAGTCTTCGAAGGGCGATCGAGCGAGAGGTAACCGAGCCCGACCTGTTGGAGGTAGCGGAGGCGCGTCACGATGGCCTCGAATGCGCTTGCGGCGGAGCGTTCGGTGACGAGGGCCTTGTCCTCGGTCATCAACGGCAGCAGGGAATCCACGGGCAGCTGATAAAGCTGCGGCAGGGTGCGCCCGCGCCACTGCCAGCAAAGGGATTCCGGTTGCAGGCGGGCGCCGGCGCAGGCGGGGCAGGGGTTGTAAGCGCGGTAGCGAGAGAGAAAGACGCGGACGTGCATCTTGTACGTGCTCTTCTCGAGCCAGCGGAAGAACCCCTTCACGCCGTACCATGCTTTCGGCCACTCGCGGCCCGACTCGCCGTAGTCGGGCTCTCCGTCGACCACCAGCGCGCGATGCTCCGGCGAGAGGTCGGCGAATGGCGCGTCCACCGGGATGCCGCGGCTGCGGGCGAAGCGGATCAGGTCCTTCTTCGATTCGCCGTAGACCTCACCCTCCCAGCAGCGGATCGCTCCCTCGCTGATCGATTTCGAGCCATCGGGAATTGCCAGCCGGTAGTCCACCTCGATCACGCGGCCGAAGCCGCGGCACTGCGGACAGGCCCCGAGAGGCGAATTGAAGGAGAAAAGCGCGGGAGCAGATGCGCGGAACCGCTGGCCCGTGACCGGGGAGCGCAGCCCGCGACAAAACCTCCCGAGCTCGCCAAGACCCTCGGCCGCGAGCACGCGGAGTTCCCCGTCACCAAAGTGGAGCGCGGTCTCCGCCGCCTCGACAAAACGCGCGCGCTCGCTCTCGGTGACGCGGAGGCGATCCTGCACGACCTCGACCTCGCGGGCGCCCGTCAGCGGCTCGGCCTGTTGGAGAAGGTCCTCGATGCGGGAAACGGCGGGCTCGCCGTTCGCGCCACCGGCGACGATCACGCGCTGGTACGTCTGGCTCAGCAGGGAAGAAAGCACCTCCCGCCACGCCAGCTTCTCTGGACGGCGGACGCGGAACGTGACGAGGATGGTCTCGGACCGATGAGCGGCCGAAACGCGCTGCCAGATCGCGGCGGGATGATCGTCGTGGATCGGCAGACCGGTGGCCGGATCGTGCAGGTGGGCCACCTGGGCGAACCAGACTTTGAAGAAGTCTGTTAGCTCCGTCATCGTACCGACGGTGGAGCGCGAGGTCTTCACCGTGTTGGTCTGCTCGATCGCGATCGAAGGACGGATGTTCTCGATCGCGTCGACCTGTGGCTTGCTCAGCAGATCGAGGAACTGTCGCGTGTAGGCACTGAACGTCTCGACATAGCGTCGCTGACCCTCCGCGTGGAGCGTATCGAAGACGAGCGACGACTTGCCTGCACCGCTCAGGCCGGTGACCACCACGAACTTTCCGAGCGGGATATCGAGATCGAATCCCTTCAGGTTATTCTGCCGTACACCGCGCAGCCGAATGCACTCGGGTCGAGTGCGCGGCTCGAGCGCGGAAGGTGGGCGGACGGAGGGAGAACGGGAAGCCACGCCTCAGAGGAAGCGAGGGTTCCACGAAAACTCAACGCCTCCGGCGAGGCGTCGTCTGGAACGCCGGAATCGCCGCGTGCTGCCGGAGCAGCTGCAGCGCGCGGCGCTCTGCAAGTCGCATGCGGCGCTTCCGTGCCGGAGCCAGATCGTCGTAGCCGGCAAGGTGGAGGAGCCCGTGGACGAGGTAGAGGCTAAGTTCCTCGGCAAAGTCCCGCCCCTCCTCGCGCGCGTAGCGGGCGGCGGTGTCGACCGAAACGCACACCTCGCCGGCCGTTCCAGCCAGAACATCGGCTTCGAAGGTGATGACGTCCGTCAGGCTGGGGTCGCCAAGGAAACTGCCGTGCAGTTCGGCAAGAGCCGCGTCGCTCAGAAAGACCAGCGAGAGCTCGCCCGCTGGCAGGACACTGGGGGGGGGGCCTTTCTTGGCGGCAAATTGCGCGCGCGCGCGGGCGCGGGCGTTCGGCAGCAAATGCGGGAGATCGGCCGGGAGCACCCGGAAGCCCTCATCGAGGACCGCCACCAGCCGCTTGACTGCCGCACTCGGTACGCGGACGCCCGGGTGCCGGCGGGCGATCAACACCGACCGGATCGAATCCCTGCTCACGAGGACGCCTGCGTCGGAACCTCGCCGGCGCTCGGAGACGGATAGGCGACGCGACTGTGCAGCATATTGAGCAGCGTGAAGTTGAAGCTGCTCTTGATGCGACTCAGCTCATCGAAGGTGAGCGGGGCCTCGTCCAGTTGGCCATCGGCGACGCTGGCGCGGACGACCTGCTCGATCATCTCGCTGAGATGCTGAGGCGTCGCACGTCGGATCGAGCGGGAAGCGGCCTCACAGACGTCGGCGAGGTGGATGATGGCACTTTCCTTGAACTGCGGCCTCGGGCCGTCGTAACGGTAAGTGGTCTCGCAAACCCGGGACCCATCGCTGCCCTCCCGCGAGGTCAAGCGCGAGGGCAGAGGACGAGAAACCTCCTGCATCGCGCGGTGGAAGAAGTAGCGGATCAATGTCGTGCCGTGGTGTTGCTGGATGACATCCACCACCGCGCGGGGGAGCTTGTGCTTGAGGGCCAGATCGACGCCGTCCTTCACGTGTGCCTTGATGATGAGGGCCGAGAGCGACGGATTGGCGTCGTCATGCGGATTCACCCCATCGCGCTGGTTCTCGACGAAGTAGTCCGGCTTGGTCGTCTTGCCGATGTCGTGGAAAAGGGCGCAGACGCGGGCCAGCAGCGGATTGGCACCAATCGCATTCGCGGCGTTCTCGGAGAGTTGCGCGACAACGAGTGAGTGGTGGTAGGAGCCCGGCGCCTCCAGCTGCATGCGGCGCAGCAAGGGATGGTTGAAATCGGTCAGCTCTAGCAGCGTGATGTCGGTGGTCCTGCGGAACAGGGCCTCGAGGACGGGCAGCAGCCCGACGACCAGGATACCGGAAAGCAGCCCGGTGACGGCGCCGGCGGACATTTCCCCCAGCACGGTTGCGACGGGTAGACGGTCAACGACGCCGAGGAGCAGCGCGAAGCCGGAGACGGTCGCGCCGCCGAGGAGTGCGGCGCGCACGACGCGACCGCGCTTGCGGCTGGAGCGCGCGGCGAGGACCGCGACCATGGGACCCACGAACGAGAGGACCAGCAGATCGAGCCGGTTGCCGTAGATCACCGCGGTGAAGATGGAGATCAGCAATGCGGTGAAGATCGCGGCACCGGAACTGACGAGGATCGCGACGATGAGCGGGGCGAGCGCGGTCGGGGCGAGGTAGGGCAGCAGGGAGCCGGCCTCGGGATTCTCGGCAAAGAAGGGCAGGGAACCGGCCGCGTGGGTGGCGCGCACCAGCACGAGGTTGGTCAGCACCGTGAGGGCGAGCAGGCCTAGCCGTGAGTTGCTCGTCAGTGTCTCCGAGTCCTCGAGGCGCAGGTAGATGACACTCGCCAGCACCATCGCGAGCACGAGCAGGATGCGACCGGACAATTGCAGCCCGTCGTTCAGGCCGATGTTCACATCGGCGAGCAGAGCTCTCCGGTGCGCCTGCAGCGCCTCGTACTGCTCGGTGGTCACGTTCGATCCTGGCTCGACCAGCGTCTGGCCCCGTTCCACCTTCACCGTGACCGGCCGCAATGCCTTCAGGGCCTCCTGCTGCAGTCGTTCCGTCGCGGCCCGGTCATAGACGAGATTAGGCGCGAGACCGCCTTGGAAGATGCGGTAGAGCGCGAGCAGCGCCTCCCGGCCCAGCCCCTCCGCACCGAGATTAATGCGCAGGAACGTGTGGGCCTCCTCGAGGGACTGCACGGAACGCTGTGCGACCTCGCCATCGGGCTTGAGCACCCGAAACACAGTCATACGCCCCTCGGTCTCCGCGCCCACGATGGCACCATCGTGGACGCCCTCCGCGTAGATTTCGCGCAGGACCACGAGCGAACTCTCCATCAGCTGATAGCGTAGCTTGGCATCACCGAGATCGAGGAACAGGGCGACGTGCTCAAGCCCGGCGCGATACGGCCCGCGCGCATTGAAGTCGTTCACGATCGGCGCGAGCGCCGCGACCCGCAGCGTTCCCGGCGGGTGATCCTTCTCGAAGCGCTCAAGCGCATCCACCAGGTCGCGGATGGCGGAGTCGAAGCGGTGGAGTGCCTCTTGGTCGAGGCGGTAAACAGGCGGAGTCCGATCGCGCACCTGCTCGTTCTGCAGGCGGGTCCGCTCGGCGCTCTCGTACGTAAACGGGACCGAAGCGGTGATGCGCACCGCCGCGCGTTGATTGGGCAACAGAAAGATGTCGTTGCTTGAGACCCCGACCGAGCTCACGAGCACGATCGCGGCCACCGTGGCCACGAAGATCAGGCCGGCAATGAGACGGCTGGTCTCCCATTGGTCCCAACGGGCCGACAGGCTGGCGGCGCGAAGCCGCTTGCGAGGCGCCGCCGCGCCGCCGCGCAGGAGCTTCAAACGATCAATGAGCGGCATGGCGCACGCACTCCCGAAGGAAGGAACCCGTTGAAGCTGAGTTGCAACTAATCAACACAACTCAGCATTATCCCACGTTTTCGTCGCTTTGGCCAATCGGGTTTTTGTAACGGTCGTAGGCTTCGATGATCTTCAAGACCAGCGGATGGCGGACAACGTCGGCACCGCTAAAGGTATGCAGGTCGATGCCCTCGATGCCTCTCAGGATCCGCCCGACTTCCACGAGTCCGCTCTGCTTGCTCCTCGGCAGATCGATCTGCGTGAGGTCGCCGGTGACCACCATCCGTGACTCCTCACCCAGGCGGGTCAGGAACATCATCATCTGCTCCGGGGTCGTATTCTGGGCCTCGTCGAGAATGACAAAGGCATTGTTCAGCGTGCGCCCTCGCATGTAGGCAAGGGGAGCGATCTCGATGACCCCTTTCTCGGTCAGCACGGAGATGTCCTTGGCGTCGAGCATGTCCTGCATCGCATCGTAGAGTGGTCGCAGGTACGGCAGGATCTTCTCGCGCAGGTCGCCGGGAAGGAAGCCGAGGGTTTCGCCGGCCTCCACGGCGGGCCGCGTTAGCACGATGCGCTGAATCTGATTCTTGAGCAGGAGACTGATGGCGTGGGCCACGGCGAGGTACGTCTTTCCGGTGCCGGCGGGACCGATCCCGAACACGACCGGATTGCGCATCATCGACTGGAGATAGAGTTTCTGGCCGAGGGTCTTCGGCACGATCGTCTTTCGCTGGGTGGTGATCACCAGCGGCTCGCCGAAGAGTCGACGGAGCGACTCGACCTCCCCGCGGGCGAGCGTTTCGACGATGCGAACGAAGTCGTTCGAGCGGATGGCGACGCCCTGAGTGCGCAGGTCGTTGAGAAAGCCAAAGAGCATCTCCACGCGCTTGACGTTCGCCTCCTCTCCTTCAATGCGCAGCCAGTCGTCGCGCGCGACGAGGGAAGCGTGGAGGAGGCGCTCCACGACGGAGAGATTCTCTTCGCGTCCTCCGTACAGCTGATTCAGGTGGCGCGGGGTGGGGTAGCGGAGCGTACTGATGGCCATGGCGGGCGCGAGAGGGGGAGAGGGCGAAGGTCGATCAGGCCGAGCTGGACGAGAGCGCACGGGCCGCTTCGTCGAGCTTGCCCCAGGTGGCGTCGAGCGACTCGGGGAGGATGCGCGTATCTCCGAGCACTGGCATGAAATTGGTGTCGCCGGTCCACCGCGGGACGATGTGGGCGTGCAGATGATCAATGCTGCCGCCGGAGGGACGGCCGAGGTTGAAGCCGATATTGAATGCATCGGGCTTCATGACGACGCGGAGAAGGCGTTTGCCGAACGTGATCTCCGCCACAAGGTCCGCGCCTTCTTCCGCGGACAGGGCCTCGAGGTCGTCCACCTCGCGAAACGGGATCGCGAGAAGGTGTCCCGGATTGTACGGGAAGCGATTCAGCATGAGGTACGAAAGCCGGGAGCGGTGCACGATGAGCGCCGTGCGGTCGTCTCCGAGTCTCGGCAGATCAGAGAAGGGGCGGGGCGTCTGTGGTTCCTTTGGCCCGGCGACGTACTCCATGCGCCAATAGGGATGCAGAGAGGCGAAAGGGGACTCCATGGGTGCGGCTGGGGATGCAATCCGGTGGAGCTCGGGAAGTCAAAGCCGGCCTGCCGCTCGCCGCTTGCGGAGTCCGGGAAAACTGCTTGAAGTGCCGGTTCGATGAGCGCCTCTCCCTTCGCCCCTCCTCCCTCGTCCCAGCCTCGTCGGCGGGTCGTCATCACCGGCATCGGTGCTGTCACGCCGTTGGGCCTGACCGCCCCGGAGACGTGGGCCGGGATGGTGGCGGGGCGCTCGGGCATCGGTCCCATCACGCGCTTCGACGCGAGTCTGTGCAGTGCCCGGATCGCCGGTGAGGTGAAAGGTCTCGATCCGTGCCGCGCGCTGCCGGCGCCGCTCCATCCCCGCGGCGCGACCGGGGAGGCGGTCACGGCGGCCTTCACGCCGAAGGATCTCAAGAAGTTTGGCCGATTCACCCATCTCGGCGTCTGTGCCGCGGTGGAAGCTTATGCGGATTCCGGCCTCGATTCAGCGCGGAGCGAGATCCCAGCTGAGCGGATGGGCGTCAACCTCGGCGTCGGCATTGGCGGGTTGCCCGAGATCGAGGCAATGCAGGAGACCTTCAAGTCCGGCGGATTCCGGAAGATTTCTCCGTTCTTCATCATCCAGATCGCCCCGAATTTGCTCTCCGGCCAGGCGTCTCTTCTGCTCAATCTGAGAGGTCCAAACATGTCCATCGCGTCGGCTTGCGCGACGAGCGGCCATGCCGTGGGTGAATCGGCCGCGGCGATCGCCCGAGGGGACGCCGACGTGATGATCGCGGGTGGAGCGGAGTCCACGGTGACGCCTCTGGCCATCGGCGCCTTCGCTCAGATGCGTGCGCTATCGACGCGCAACGATGCTCCCGAGCGGGCTTCTCGCCCGTACGACGTAGATCGCGACGGATTCGTTCTTTCCGAAGGTTCGGTCGTTTTCGTACTGGAGGAACTGGAAGGGGCGCGACGTCGTGGCGCAAAGATCTACGGCGAGGTCCGCGGCTACGCGGCGTCCGCTGACGCCTATCACCTTTCGTCACTCGCCGAGGGTGGCGAAGGCTCGCAGCGTTCGATGCGTCGCGCGCTGGAGACCGCCGGCCTTGACCCGCAGGCGATCGACTTCGTCTCCGCTCACGCCACGTCGACTCCAGGCGGGGACGGCGAAGAGGCGGCGGCGATCGCCGCCGTGTTTGCCACGAACCTGTCGGGCCTTCACGTCACTGGCGTGAAGTCGATGGTTGGCCACCTGCTGGGCGGCGCCGGCGCGATGGGGCTGTTTGCCGCAATCCTCGCGATCCGTGACGGGGTGATTCCGCCGACCATCAACCTTGAGAACCTCGATCCCGCCGTGGCGGCACTGGGGTTGCAGATCGCGGCGAATCACGCGGTGCACCGGCCGGTGCGCGCCGCGCTGGCTAACAGCTTCGGTTTCGGTGGCACCAACGCCTCAATCGTCGTGGCGGCGCTCTAGCGGGTCGTCGGACGGGCGGAGTCTTGCTTCGCGTTGCCG
Organism: uncultured Opitutaceae bacterium; assembly: GCA_903862595.1. Lineage (GTDB taxonomy): Bacteria > Verrucomicrobiota > Verrucomicrobiia > Opitutales > Opitutaceae > UBA6669. The sequence continues at coordinate 34,419 of CAIOYO010000101.1, forward strand.
AGCAGGTTGCGTCGATGGGGGTTCTGCAGCGCCGCGCGGGCGGCCTCCTCTTCGGCGGCTTTCTTGGAAGGGCCTGACCCGCGTCCGATTTCCTCTCCCTTCAGCCTGACTGCGACCTCGTAGCGGCGATCGTGGTCGGGGCCCGTGGAGGCAATGACATCGTAGCTGAGGGCCTGGGTGCCGTAAGTCGGGTGCACCTGTTCCTGGAGTTGCCCCTTGGGATTTTCTTGGGGTGTATCTAATCCGATGAGACGCGGCCCGAGTTCGCCGTACCACCCGCGCACCACGGCGCGGGCGGTTGACCAATCGGAGTCGCAGTAGATTGCTCCGACCAGAGCTTCGAGGGCGTCCTCCAGGGCGGCGTCCTTGTTGCGTCCGCCCGTCGCTTCCTCGGCAGGCGACATCCGTAGGGCGTCGGCCACGCGCAATTCTCGGGCTAACTGCGCCAGCAGGCTGCCCTTGGTGAGGGCAGCACGGCGGCGCGAGAGATCTCCTTCCCGTGCCTCGGGGAATGCCGCGAAGAGCTGCTCGCTCAGGGTCAGCTCCAGCACTGCGTCACCAAGGAATTCGAGCCGCTGGTTGGTCTCGAGGCCGCCGGTGCCCTCAGCGGCGCACGACACGTGCGTCAGTGCCTGCTCAATCAGGCGGCGGTCCCGGAAACGGTAGCCCAACCGCTCCTGCAAGGCATCGATGGTGGTGGGCGTGCTCATGAGCTGGCGCTCGTGTAGCGGCGCAAACCGCGATGAAACATGATGACTGCGAGCGAGAGCCACAGCGCCGCCGCTCCCGCGAGCCACAGGGCATGGTGCAGCTCGAGGCCGTGCCGCAGCGTCTGCGCCGGCACATTCGTCACGACCACCAACGGCAGACCGTAGACGAACACGACCGAAGCGATGCCGCGCAGCGCTTCCCGTGGGAGCCGTGAGAACTCATTCAGCGCGAAGTACCCCCCCTCGACGCCCTTGGCGCTCTGGATCCAGAACACCAGCGAGATGAAGAACAGGAGGGTCGCGTAGTGGATGGCCAACCCGCACAGAATCATTCCGGCGTAGATCACCCACTGGAGCGGTGTCGGGGAAAGCCCGAGCTGGTTGACCGCGTAAATCACGACGCCAAGAGCGATCGGGGCGTTGAGGAATCCGTCGAGATCGATCTTGCGGGTCGAGACCATGAACAGCACCGGCCCTGGCTGGGCGAGGAAGAAGTCGAAGGTTCCGGTCCGCACGTTGCGTCCCATTTCGAACAGGTTGGTCCAGAAGAAACCCATCAGGAGGCGCTGAACCAGCAGGGAGGTTCCAACCAGTATAGCCATGTCCCAGGGTCCCCAGCCCGCAATCGACTCCGTGTGCTGGTAGATCACGCCGATCAGGCCGAGGTTCACTCCCATCCAGAACAGCTCCACCAGCGACCACATGATGAAGTCGCCGCGGAACATCATCGTTCGCACCATCGAGTAGCGGGCGCCGGCCAGCCAGATCCGGATGTATTGTGCAGCGCGCATGACCAGAGCAGACGCCTCAGCCGCCGACCGCGGTGTGGCGTCGCAGGCCGCGCAGCCAGAGGAATTGCGCGACGCCGTAGAGAGCCAGAACCCAAAAGAGCTGGATCCCGAGTCCCTGAATCGCTGCCTCGGGAGTGGCGATGCGTCCCGTCAGCAGGGCCGCCGGGAAATACATTTGGTAGTAGTAGGGTAGGTACGACGAAAGTTCGTACAGCGGTGCGGGCAACAGATCCAAGGGGAAAACCTGGCCGCCGAGGATCGTCTCCACCGCCAGTGAAAGGATGATGAAGGACTGAATCTCGAGAAACCAGAAGGTCAGTAGTCCGAAGCAGTAGGCCAGGGTGAATTGCAGGAAGGCAGAAAGAATCAGTGCGGGGACCGCGGCGACGTAGGTCCACGTCGCCGTTGGATACTCGAGGTGCGGCCAGAGGAGAGGGAGCGCGAGGAGCAGGGGGATCAGCGCGAGCGAGCCGGAGACGAGGCGCGCGGCGACGAAGATGCTGAAGCGGTAGGAGAAGTAGTGAATAGGCTTGAGCAGGAACTGATTGATCAACCCATTCCGGATCTCTTCGGAGACCTCGTAATCCTCGTTCATCGCGCTGATGAAGAACTGCAGCACAAGGATCGTGACAAAGTAGGTCAGCGTCTGGCTGAGGTTGAAGCCGGCCAACGATTCCTGACCGCTGAACGCCGCGCCCCACAAGATGAAGACGTAGGCGAGGTGCAGCAGCGAGAGCGACGCGCGGACGGCGAAGTTCCAGCGGTAGACGAGATTGCCCTGCAGCCCCAGGACGAAGGCGTGGCGGTACTTGGCCAGCGACATGTTTGAATGCGGCTCAGGACGCCGACTTCAACTGGAAGCGAGCGATCACTTCTTTGGCGAGGCTGCGGTAGGCGGAAGATCCGGGCGACAGGGGGTCGTAGGCGAAAATCGTTTTGCCGAAGCTCGGCGCCTCGCTGAGACGGATCGTGCGCGGAATCACGCTGTCGAAAACCTTGCCGGGGAGGTGCTGTTTTACCTCCTCCACCACCTGTCGTGACAGATTGGTGCGGACGTCGTACATGGTCATCACCACACCGCCAAGTTCTAGATTCGGATTCACTCCCGCCTGCTTGATGCGTTCGAGATTGCGCAGGATCTGGCCGAGGCCCTCCAGCGCGAGGTACTCGCATTGCAAGGCGATGAGGAGAAAGTCGGCCGCGGCGAGACTGTTCATCGACAGCACGCCCAAGGAGGGGGGGCAGTCAATGATGATGGCGCGGTACTTTCCCGACGCTTGGATCGGAGCGAGAGCCGTCTTCAGGCGCCCCAGATAGCCTTCGGCCCCCGCCAGTTCGATCTCGGCCGCTGCGAGGTCTTCCTCGCTGGGGAGAAGGAACAAGTTGTTGTACGCCGTGGGTACGATTTTTTCGATCGCTGCGCCCTCGCCACGGAGCGGTCCGTACAAGCTCGC
>CAIOYO010000102.1 GCA_903862595.1 uncultured Opitutaceae bacterium
CAGCCACGGCCGCGAACCCGGCACCCATCGACTTCAGCCGACAGGTCCGGCCCATCCTGTCCGACGCCTGCTTCCATTGTCACGGACCGGACGAGGCCGGCCGCAAGGCCCGGCTGCGGCTCGACACCTTTGACGGCGCGACCCGCGACAAAGGCGGACTCGCGGCGATCGTGCCTGGGCACAGCCTCGACAGCGAGTTGATCGCCCGCGTCCTCAGCACGGACCCGGAGGAAGCGATGCCCCCGCCGGAGTCGAAGCGCGCTCGCCTCACCCCTGAACACATTGCGATCCTCAAGCAGTGGATCGACGAAGGCGCGTCGTACCAGCCCCACTGGGCCTTCCAGCCCCTCGCACCGGTTGCCACGCCGGAGAGTCGCGCGGAGGCCAGTCCGATCGACCGCTTCGTCGTCGCCGGCCTCGCGCGCCGCGGCCTGTCGCTGCAACCCGAGGCCGATCGTGATGCGCTGCTGCGCCGGATCACCTTCGACCTCACCGGACTGCCGCCGACATCCGCCGAGCTGGCCGCGTTCCGGAACGATTCCGCGCCCGACGCCCTCGAACGCACCGTGGACCGCCTGCTGGCCTCACCGCGTTTCGGGGAAAGAATGGCCACCGACTGGCTGGATCTTGCGCGCTACGCCGACAGCTTTGGCTTCCAAGTCGACCGCGACCGCGAGATGTGGCCGTGGCGCGACTGGGTGATCCGCGCCTTCAACCAGAACCTTCCTTGGGATCAATTCGTGACGTGGCAGCTTGCGGGCGACCTGCTGCCGGGGGCGACGGATGACCAGATCCTCGCCACCGCCTTCAATCGCCTGCACCCGCAGGAATCGGAAGGAGGCTCGGTCGAGGAGGAATACCGCGTCAACTACGTGAACGACCGCGTGGCCACCTTCGGCACCGCGTTCCTCGGGCTGACCCTCGACTGCGCGCGCTGCCACGACCACAAGTACGACCCCATCTCACAGCGCGAGTACTACTCCCTGGCGGCCTTCTTCCAGAACATCGACGAGGCCGGGCTCTACTCGTACTTCACGCGCGCCGTCCCCACTCCGACGATGTGGCTGCAGGATGCGTCGCATCGTGAACGCTACCAGACCGCCACCGACGCCGTCGCCCGCGCCGAGTCCGCGCTCGCCGCCCTGCGGGAAAGCCGCCGGGGAGCCTTCCTCGCGTGGGCGAAGGACCCCAAGGCGGACCGGGGACTGCTCGTCGGGGAAATCGCCCGCTTCGACTTCGAGTCCCGGGAGCCCGCCACCCCCGCACCCGTGAAGGACAAGAACGCGAGGCGAGCCTCGACCGAGCCGCGCATCGGGGACGAAGTTCCCGATGAAGAGCCGTTCGCCGACATCACCTCCCGGCTCACCGGAGCGGTGAGCTTTGCCAACGCGCTTGCTCCCGGACAGCCCGCCACCAGCGCCAAAGAGAACGAGTCGGTGCCCGGGCGATCCGGCCTCGGGCTCCAGCTGACCGGAGACCACCCGCTCGACACGCGCGTCGGCAACTTCCGCCGCCACGATCCGTTCACCCTCTCGCTCTGGCTGCAGATCCCGGACACCAAGGAACGGGCGGTCGTCCTCCATCGGTCCCGTGCCTGGACGGACGCTGGCAGCCGCGGCTACGAGCTCCTGATCGAGGACGGTCGCCTGAAGTGGTCGCTGATTCACTTCTGGCCCGGCAACGCCGCCTCCATCCGCGCGACTGCGCCACTGCCGACCGGACGATGGGTGCACGTGACCGTGCGCAACGACGGCTCGAGCCGTGCGGCGGGCCTCAGCCTCTTCGTGGACGGCGAGCCCGTCGCGGTGGACCTCATTCGCGATGGGCTGACGAAAGACATCCGCGGCGGCGGC
>CAIOYO010000103.1 GCA_903862595.1 uncultured Opitutaceae bacterium
CCCGCCTTGGCGTAGGGATTGAAGCCGATGTCCTGCAGGCCGTGGATCGTGCCGTTGTAATCGATGCGAAGCAGTTCCCGCCGGGTACCCGCAAAGACGTTCGCGGAGGGTGAGCTCGCCGTCCATTCGGTGATCACGCCCTGAAGGACCACGGTGCCGGCGGCAGCGGCGCCATAATCGGCCCGGCCGCTTCCGGCCGCTTCCATGTGCGCGGTGTAGAGGCGACCCGTAGTGGCGAACTGGGGATGAAAAGCGAAGCCCGTCAACCCGGTGCCCAAGCCGGGAGAATCGCGGAACGCCGAGATCTGCGCCTTCACATCGAGATAGAGCGACATCGAAGTCGCCGCTGAGCTGGCGATGACGTACAGCGGACCGCGCAGGTCATTGACGAAGAGGCGCGGTGTGCCGTCATAGGCTGGCTTCAGCGTCGACAGCCGCGCGCGGGGGGAAGATGCGGTCGCCGGGGCCTGCAACCAATCCACGAGTTCCACCTTCACTCCCTCGGTGCCGATGCGGGTCGGAAGGGGATTGCTCGTCTGCGCCGCCAAAGGCAGGGCGAGCACGAGAGGAATGAGTGGGGCGAGACGGCGAACGGACATGGAAAGATGAAAGCGAGCTAGTGAAGGAGCGGAGCGGACGGCGGGAAGGACGCGTCGCGGGAGGTACGCGCGGACCCCACACGGAACAGGCGGCGCGAGTACGCGCCGCCTGCCGTGGTTCATTGGGTTATCTGACGGAGGGTAAGGAACCGCTTAGCGGGCCTCGTACACCTCAACGATCGCGACACCCGTGGTGTTGTTCACGCCAGAGACCTGGGCGGTGTACGCGCCGGGCTCGAGGTCGATCAGCATGCAGGCGTCCTTGCTCGTGTCGCCGAGCGCAAAGGCGCCCGAGGACGCCGCCGTGGTGCGGATGGCGGCCGCATTGACCGCCTGACCCCAGTCATCGTTGGTCGCGACCGTGGTCTGCCCCTTCAGGAGAGTGAGGAACGGATCCGCGAGCGTACCGGCGACGCCGAAGGAGCCGAGGGTCGGACCGACCGCGCGGATGAGCACGCGGCGCGGGCCGCCCTCGACCACGAAGCCAGCGATCATAATGTTGCCGCCCGTGCCGACCTGGCCGCGGGTCGCGATGTTGATCATCTTGCCCGTGCCGTAAGGACCCGCCGGAGCGCCGCCCGGGGAGGTCAGATTCGCCGTGCCGCTGTTGTCGACGTAGAAGTCGTCGAAGATCAGCGCGTCAATGCCGGTCGTGCCGTCATTCGCCGTGCGCATGAGAATCGTGTCGAGCGCCTTGCCCTTCGGGTCAAAGCGGGGCTTGGAGCCGGTCCAGACCTTCGTCTGCGTCGCCCACTGGCCACCGCGGATGTAGCCATCGCAAGTGTTCGTCGTACGGTTGATCACGATCCAGTATTCGTACCAGACGTTGCTCTGGGGAATGGCGTTGGCCGGGGTGGCGGCGGAGGAATCCAGCTGGGTGTAGCCGGTGCCCGTGTGCTGATCGAAGATGCCGCCGTTGTTACGCGCCAGCACCGAGTAATTACCCCACGACCAGTCTTTCGGAGTGGTGCCGAGTTCCTCGGCCGAGACCAAGCCGTACGTCATGTTCAGGATGGCCGGGGCGCCACCGACGAGGGGCGACAGCGTCTTGAAGTAGAGCGTCGAGGTATTGGCCGTCGCGGGGAACTTGTCCTTGATTTTTTGGCTCTCCGGAAAGGCGAAGGTATAGTTGTAGGTCAGCGCCGCCGCACCACCCGCGGTCTCACCGGGGTAGAGGCGAAGCACCTTGCCTTGGGCGGCCAGCGCGGCCGGGGCGTCGACCACCGTCGCGGTGCCCGGCGTCTTGGCCAACGTGGGTCCGGTGATGGTCACGGTCCAGCCCGCGGCGGTACCGTCATTGAAGTTTCCAACGAGGTTCCACTGGGCACTCAGCGGGGCGACGATGCCCAGCGCGATGGCACTAACGATGAGTTTCTTCATAGCTGACATAGTTTTAGGGTGAGGTTGACGGACAGAAGGGGGACCGCGCGGCGATCGGTCAGAAGCCCGCAGAAAGGGTGAGACGGTAGCTGCGCGGGCCGTAGTAGACCTCAGTCCGGCGCAGCACCTCGGCTCCACCGCGACGGTTGGCGTACGAAATGAAGCTCTCGCCTTTCTGGTCATCCAGCAGGTTGCCGATGTTCAGTTGGAGCGCGTACGTGATCCGCTTCCGGCGCCATTCATAGCGTCCGCCCAAGTTCACGATGTAGCGCTCCGGTGTGGGAGGCGTCCCGTAGAGATTGGTCGAAAGATCGCGACCGCCGATCGGCAGCGAGGTCTTGGCCGGACCCACGTAGCTGACACCGAGGTTCGGCGAGAGGCCCTTGAGCGTGCCGCTGGTGAAGGTGTACTTCGTGAAGATTGAAGCCGTGTCCTCCGAGCCAGAGAAGAGGCTGGTACCCTGCAGTCCGCCCACGAGATCTGAAGCTCCGACATCACCCACCTTGAGCTTGCTGTTCGATCCCTGCTTGGTGACGCGATCCACGATGCCGTCCTTGTTGTCGTCGTGCTCGACGAGACCGAAGGCCTCGCGGCCCAAGGCACGCACCCAAGCGTCATACTCGGTGCCCCAGCGCTTGCCTTCCGGATCGATGAGCTCCGCCAGCTTGAAGGGCGAAATCGCCTCGCGCTCGGTGTGCGCGTAGTTGAAGACGAACTGGAGACGCGTGGTTGGCTGGAAGATCAGCTGCAAATCGAAGCCGGTCGCCTCGTCCGTGTACGTGGTGTTCGCACCCTTGGCCGTCTTGATGCTCGGGTTGTTGCCGAGGAAGCCACCCAGCTCCTTCTCATAAACGATCGGCTCGAAGTCATCTGGGCCCGATACGGCCGAGAACCCGCGGGTGCCGCGGGAGAGGTCCGCAAACGCTTCCTCAAGGTAGGTACGCCAAGTCTTGCCGTTGGTCTTGCCGTTCCGGTCGATCACTGGCTCGTCAAGCAGCGCGTAGTCAAAGTAATTGTAGGTCTGCGGATAGATGTCACCGCCGAAGAACTGGCGCCGGCCCAGATAGCCCTTCGGGAACGCAAACTCGCGGCCAATCACGTTTCCATTCGCGTCGTAGATCAGGCGCTGCACGGTCCCCAGGTCGACGCCGTCACGCTGGAAGTAGTAATTGTTGACCGGGTAGTTCAGCGGCGTCGACGCCGTCACCTGCGTGTGGTCAAAATAGCCGTCCCGCGAGGGAGGTTCGCCGCCGACCGGATCACGTCCGCCCACCCAGAAGATCGGGGCCGGGGCGAAATCGGTCGACCAGATCGCATTCTCGCGGGTGATGCGATAGCCCGAAAGCGTACCCGAGAGTTTGCCACCGAAGAAGTCGAACTTGAAACCCACCTCCTCGCTCACCGTCTGCTCGGAAGGAATGCCGTCACCGTTGCCGTCGAGCGCTCCGGTGTTGGGCGTGATGCCCTCGCCACGCATTGCGTAAACCGTGAGGTTCTTGGTGAGGCGATAGTTCAGCGCGAGCGTCTGCGTGACCGCCGTCTCCGCTTCCGCTCCGGGCCGGTATTGGTTCACGGCCACCCCATTCGGCGGCGGCAGGAAGCCAAAGGTTTGGTTATCCGGATTTCGGGTGATCACGCCTGCCGGCGGATTGTGGCGCGGGGCGGCAGGATTGAAGGTGGGTTCCTGCCAGCGATCGTAGAGTCGATCTTGGGAGTGGTAACGATCGTGGCGCAGGCCGGCGATCAGGCCGAGCTTCTCATCCAGGAACCAGCCTTGATAGAGGCCGAAATGGCCCGAGTACCACACATCGAGGCGGCGGTAATCCGTGCCCGGCTGAGCCAGCGGCTCGCCGTTGTACCGGATGGGATCGAAGTTGTAGATCGAGCGGAACTGCAGGGGATCATCCGTCGCCAACTCGCCGCGCGGGGCGAACTGGTTGTTGACGCTTTCACCGGAGGTGACGACGTCGGCTCGGTCTTGGATGTCGTGACGTCCAACGAGGAACGTATGCTTGGCTGGCGAGCGACCGAGGAAGTCGCGCGTTTCGAACGAGTAGGTTGCCCGCACGCGGTACTGGGCCGTTTCGGTGTCCTCCGGGGTCTTGCGCCACCAATAGCGCACGGTCCGGTAGTCCGTGAGGTCGCGGCGGTCGCCCGGAATGGGGGTGCCGCGGAACGGAAAGATGGTGACGTTCTGCGCAAGAAAAGCCTTGGTCGCCGCGGCGATCGCCGGGTCCGTCGCCGGGTCGTTGGCGCGCGCCACCAGTGTGGTCTTGACCAGAAGACCGCCGTTCTCGTTCGTGAGCGTCGCCAAGCTCATGTCGAAGCGCTCCTCCTCGGCGGCACTGAAAAAGGCGCCACCGGAAATGGTCAGGTTGTCGATCGGCGTGAAGTCGACGGTCGCCATCAGGTTCGACTCGCGCCGTTGGTCGTAGGTGTCGGGACCGGAGATCCGGAACGACTGCGGCTTGCCGCCAAAGTCCTTCGCCCAATTGTACTGCTCGTAGAATGGATTGCGGAAGTCCGGGTTGATGGCCGCAGCCGTGTTGTCGTAGATGAACTGGGGACCGATGCCCGATGCCTTGCGGTCGGCAAACTGACCCTCGACGAAAACGTTCCAGCGCCGATTCTGGAACTGCAGCGAAGCGGAGGAGTAGCTCAGGTCGTTCTCCGCAAAGTCCGTCCAACTGCCGCGGTGGTCGCGGGCTAGGATGACGCGGTAGTCCAGCGAACCGCCCCAGAGATCCCGCTTCACCGGACCCGTGGCGTCGAAGGTGCCACGCACGTACCCCTCACTACCCACCCCCAGCGAAGCCGCGTAGGCGGGCGCGTTCATTGGCCGCTTGGCGACCACGTTCACGATGCCCGAAAGTACGCCGATGCCGTAGAGCAGACTGTTCGGACCGCGCACGACCTCCATGCGGGAAACGTTGGCCGTATCGATGATGCCGCCGAGCGTCACGCCGTAGTTCGCGATGATGCCACCGTAGCGGAATCCCTCGCGGTTCTGGAACGAGACATTGAAGCCGCGCACGATCATGCCGTTGTCGAAGCGCCCGCCGAGACCGCTGCGCGACGACGCGGAGATGTCCGCACTCTGCGTCTCGTTCACGCCCTTGCCATTGCTCTCAGCGCTGTTGGCGGTGCCCTGCGTGTACTGCTCGGTAAAGACTCCCGAGGAGTACTGCAGCGACTCGCGGAAATTGGTCGCTCCGATGTCGGAGATGAACTCCTCGTTGATCACCTCGATCGACATCGGGAGATCCTTGATCGCCGTGTTCAGGCTCGTGCCCGAGGTCGAGTTCGTCGAGCGATAGCCGACGTCCCGGGACGCATCGATCTGGAAGGGCGACAGGGTCACCACCTCGGGCGCCGACTTCGCCTCCGCCACCGCCGGACGCGGCGGCGGCACGGTCTGGGCACGCAGCGCGGGAATCAGGGCCAATCCGGCAGCACACGCCACGAGAGCGGCGCGACGGTGAAAACGGGTGATCAGGAGGGGGACGCGAGTCATGACGACAATAACGGCGCAGAGCCGGTCAAGACCGGCATAAGGAAGGGGTGAAGACGGGCGATCCAGACGGACGGCGAGGCGACAGAGATGAGACAGGGGCGGGGGCAACGACCTCTCCCACCCAAACTTTCCCATCGAGGTTTCTCAATGTTCGCGTGACTTTTATCGAACAGTCGAATCCGGCCGCACTCCTCCTCTGTCTGGGCCGCGACGACGCGGATTCGCCGCAGTGGCGCGAGGCGGTTTGATCCTTGCCAGCAACCGCGCAGAGAGTTTCTCCCTGAGCGCAGTCGGAGGTGATCCCCTTTTTTTCGAGACCAAGCCCGTTTCCCCGCGCGCCAGCGATTTGTCCTCCCCGCCATGCCCTCCCTCCCCCGTTTGCCGCTCCTGCTCCGCTCCCGCCTCGGCCGCTTTTTCCATCAGAGCGCCCTGCTCGCCCTAGTGGCCACCGGCGTCGGACAGCGTGAGGCCGCCGCCCAGGCTGGCTGGCCCCTCGTCGAACCGGCGGATTTCAACAAGCTGAGCTTGAACGATTTCGCGGATCACGAGCTTGAGGTACCCTACTTCCTCTACCACTTCTCCCGGGTCGCCAATGCCGTGGTGGAGACCGGGCCAAACCGCGGATTCCTGAATCTCGCCGTCAAC
>CAIOYO010000104.1 GCA_903862595.1 uncultured Opitutaceae bacterium
AGGCACTGCAACGAGGCGTGGAGCGCGCGGGATGCGTTGGTCTGCAGGGCTTGGCGGCGGGCCGCCTTGAGGCGAGTCTGGCAGCGGCGCAGCTCCTCGGGCTTGGCGCCGCCCATGGCGACGCGCTGGATCTCGGCCTCGAACTCCGCGAGGACCGCGGCGACGTGATCGGGCGACGTGCCGGCGTAGAGGTAGAACATCCCGGAATCGAGGCCGAGGATGCGGCTGGAGCGCACGAAGTACGCGAGTCCCTTCTCCTCGCGAACACGCTCGAAAAGTCGGGACGACATGCCGCTGAAGAACTCGTCCATCACATCGGCCACCACGCGATCCGGAGAGGCCGCGCCCGGGCCCCGGAAAGCGTGGAAAACAACCGCCTGGGCCCGCGGCTGGAATTCCTCGTTGGCACCCGGCTCGACTGGGCCGGCAACCTGCGGCGCAGCGGCCGGCGCCTTGGATTTCGGCAGTCGGGCGAGGAAACGCCGAAGCGCCGGCAGCAACCGCGTCCGCGAAAAGTCGCCGGAGACCGCCAGTACGGCGTTGTTTGCCGTAAGCACCCGGGCAAGTAGCGCCCGCAGATCAGCGGGCGTGACCGCCGCCACCTCGGTCGCGGTGCCGAAGGCATCGTGCGCCAAGGGATGGGCGCCGAAGAACCGCTGCCGCAGGAGCTTTCTCCCAAGGCTGACGACATCATCCTCGTCGAGCTTCAGGTCAGCGATCTGGGCTTCCTTCTCGCGCGCGAGGGTATCGGCGCGGAACGCCGGATGGAAGACGGCATCGGAGAGCGTCTCGAGGGCGAGCGCGGCGTCGCCGGGCAAGACCTCGAGAGCCAAGGCCAGCGCATTGTTTCCGGTGAAACCCGAGAACGAGCCGCCCACTTCCTCGATGCGCCGCGCGACCTCGGCGGCGCTGCGCCGCTGGGTGTCCTTCGTGAGCAGGGTCGCAAGCAGCGCCGACGAACCACGACGTCCGGGTGCCTCCTGCGCCGGGCCGGCGCGGAGCACGAAGCGGACGTGGAGGTTCGGAAGCCGGGAATCCGGACGGAGCAGCAGTCTCGCGCCCCCCGGCAGCAGCATCTCCTCGAAGTCGGCGGCGCCGACGACCGCGCGCTCGCCCGCGGACGCCCCCGGACGATCGGCCGTCGGATTCAACGAGACCGACGTCAGGGTACGCGGAACGAGGTAAGTCTGGATGAGCCGCACCAGTGCGGCCGAGTCGACGCCTGCGAGGCTCTCGAAGTACGAGCGCGTGAAACTCAGGTCACCGACCACGACCTCGGCCGCGCCGAGGCGGGAGGCTTGGCCCGCCATCGTCTTCCGGGCATTGATTTCGCCCACGACCAGTTGTCGCATCGCCTTACGGAACCGTGCGCTCGAGACGCCCTTCTTTCCGAGCGACTGCAGGACCTCGAGGATCTTGGCGGTGGCCTGCTCCCTGCCGCCGGCGTCGCAGGTGAACGAAATCGACAGGAGCCCGCCCATGCCGGGATTCCAGCAACTGGCGTCGATGGAGTGGACCAGCCCGGACTTTTCCCGCAGTTCGCTCCAGAGAATCGAACTGTCGCCGCTGCCCAGGACCATCGCGAGCAACTCCAGCCCCGGGGCGTCTGGGTGGCCCAGACCGGGAATCGGCCAGGAAAGATCGGCACGGATCACCTCGACATCCTCGTAGCGATGATCGTGGCGCGGACCGAGCGCCACGGGCTCCGGCAGGATGGTCAGCGGAGCGAGACGCGCCCGCGGGGAGGAGCCGAAGTGGCGCTGCACCTCGTCGCGTATCGCGGCGGGATCGACGTCGCCCACCACGACGACCACGAGATTGTTGGGCACGTAGCGGGCGCGGTAGTAACCCAGCAGATCCTCGCGCGTGAGAGAGGAGAACACCTCGCGGTGGCCGATCACGGGGAATCGGTAAGGATGGGCGCGAAATGCCGTGGAGAACAACGTCTGGCCGAGGCGCTGGTCGGGGTCGTCCTGCACCATGTCGATCTCACGCAGGATCACGTCCTTCTCGCGCGCCACCTCGTCTGCTGGCAGCGTCGAGTGCAGGACCATGTCCGCGAGCAGGTCGACGGCGACCGCCACGTGCTCGCTGGGCAAATCGATATAGTACACCGTGCGGTCGAAGGTGGTGTACGCATTGATATTGCCGCCGTGGGCCTGGACCGTGGCGCTGATTTCTCGGCCCGCGCGGCGCTCGGTCCCCTTGAAGAGCAGGTGCTCGAGGTAGTGGGACACGCCAGAACCCTGCAACGCGTCCTCATGGACGCTGCCGGTCTTGACCCACACCTGCACGGAGGCGAGCGGAGCGGAGCGGTCGCGCCGCACGATCAGCGTGACCCCGTTCGGAAGCACCTCACGCTCCACCGGTTCCTCCCAGAAAGGGCGAAGCAATGCGAGGTCACCAGCGGTGAGGGAGGAAGGTTTCGCCATGGAAGGGAAAGGGCAGCGCGGACGAAACGGCACCTGCCGGACGCGCCCGCCGGCGTCCGGGAAAGCGCGAGCCTAGGAGGCCTCGGTAAGGATAGCCTTCGGCCAGTGCTTCGGACGTGGGCCCCTTGGCAGGAACGGCCTCACAAATGCCTCTTCGAACGTATAGACCTCCGAGAAATCTTCCCGGCGATCGCTCTCCGTCTTCGAAAAGATGTTGTAGTCGATCAGGCTGAAAACGATGTCCCCAAAGTCAGCGCAGCGCCGGATGCCCCAGCCATGGAGCACGGTGATCGCCAAGGGCCCGAACTGCTCGAGGGCATATTCACGAATGCCTTGCAGCAACTCCGGCCCACTGACGTGCATGGAGCGCTGGGCGCGGCCCGCGTCGCGCTTGCGGAGCTCCTTGACGGCATGATCCAGCCCCTGCCGGGTGAACAGATAAGCCCTTCGGTCGAACCGAGGGTCTTCCTTGCAAATCAGCTCGACGATCGCGTCGAAATCGAGGTCCTGCATGCTACGTCGCGCAGCCTGCACATGGACCGTCTTTCTGCAACCTCAGCCTTGAGCTCGACAAAGATGTGGCATTTCCTTGGCAGCGGTTGTTAGTTTGCTATCGCAAATAAACGCTACCCTTGCAGACCGGGTAATTTTTGCATTTGCCTCGCACTTCGATAATCCATTGAAACACAGAATTGACCATGACTGATTCCGCCGAAACCCAAACCGGAGCGACCCCGGGCGCTGCACCGGCCAACACTCCCATTGAAGTCGCCGTAAACCGGCTCCGCGCGAACGGGCTGCGCATCACCCAACCGCGCATCGCGATCCTCAATGCCCTGATCCGCCGCGATCGTCCGGCGAGCATCGAGCAGATTCACAATGATCTGAAGGGAAACACATTTTGCGATCTGGTGACGGTCTACCGTTGCCTCGCCGCCTTCGAAAACCTCGGGCTCGTCCGCCGCTGCTTCTTCCACAACGGCACCAGCCTCTGGCAGATCAACCTCGCGGGCGAAACGTCCTACCACATCGTTTGCAAAGCCTCCAATACCATGGAGCAGCTCGACCCGCAGACGTCCGCCGAGTTGGCCGCCGCGATCAAGAAGGTCGAGGATGTGCTTAAGTCGCGTGGCTACAAAGATATCTCGCACATGGTCGAGTTCTTCGGCGTGAGCCCTGGTGCCGGCGTGAGCCCGACGATCTAAACACCGGCGTCAGCGCATCTTTCTTCTAGGCCCGTTCGGATCGAGTGATCCGGACGGGCCTTTTTCGTGACCCTTACCTAGCCCGAGGCAGCCACCTTGGCCTGGGTCACCCGCAGGGCTACCCCAGCGAGCGCGCTCAGACGCGGGCCGACTGCCACTCGGCGGCGGCAACGTCCCAGTTAAGCACGTTCCAGAAGGTCTTCGCGTAGTCCCCGCGCCGATTCTGGAACTTCAGGTAGTACGCGTGCTCCCACACATCGAGACCGATGATCGCGGCATAGCCCTCCATGCCGGGCGTATCCTGATTGGGTGTGGAAATGACGGTCAGCTTGCCGTTCTTCGCCGCGAGCCAAGCCCAGCCGCTCCCGAAGCGACCCAACGCCGCTTCCGTGAAGCGGGTCTTGAACGCATCGACCGAGCCGAAGGCGCCGACCAACGCCGCCGCAAAGTCACCGGTTGGCGCCGACGCCCCACCGGGCGTCAGCAAGCGCCAGAACAACGCGTGATTGAGGTGGCCGCCCACGTTGTTTCGAACGGCCGTTCGGATCGACTCCGGAACCGTCGCGAGGTTGGCCATGAGGGCCTCTGCGCTCAGCACTCGCAACTCGGGGTACGACTGCAGCGCCCGGTTGGCGTTGTCGACGTACGCCCGGTGATGCCGGCCGTGGTGGATCTCCATCGTCATGCGATCAAAGTGCGGCTCCAGCGCGTCCGCCGCGTAGCCGAGCGGAGCCAGAACGAACGGCTGAGCCGTGCCAGCGGCCGCCGCCGCCTGAACCGTCGCGCCGCCGCCGGTGGCCGCCAAGGCCGGGGAGGCGGCCGAGGACGCCACCGCCGCCGCGCCCCACCCTCCGAGCAGGCGGAGGGCATCGCGGCGGGACAGCGTTGACTGGGACGGGGTAAGCGGGGGCGTTTCCATTCCATTCTTCTATCTGGTTCGCGCATCCGCGCAAGCCACGGCGCGACATCCCTCCCGCCGGGCTTGGCCCACTCCCCTTCATCACCCAGCCATGAATTCTCTATTTCGTATCCGTTTTTACACTACTTTTTGTGCATACCCCCAAGCTCACACTCGGGCTTGCCGCAGCTCATTTCCGCCGCAAGCTCGTCCTCATGTCCAACCCCGTCACCCGTCGTCAGGCCCTCGCCACCCTCACCGGCGCCGTCCTTGCTGGCAGCGCCACCGCCACCGCCCAGGGTGCCGCTCCGGCGGCCGGAGGCGGCGCGACGCCATCGAGCGCGACGGGCAACGACGGTACGCATCCGATCCGGCATTCGGTGTGCAAGTGGTGCTACTCGAAGACGCCGCTGGTCGACCTGGCCCGGGCCGCGAAGTCGTTCGGGATGGAGTCCATCGAGTTGCTGAATCCTCCGGAGTGGCCGGTCGTGCAGGAGCTCGGCCTGACGTGCGCGATCGCGAACGGTCCGGGTGGGATCAACGACGGTTTCAATCGGAGGGAGAATCAGGTGACGCTCATTCCCGCCTACCTGAAGCGCATCGAAGAATGCGCCAACGCCGGAATCCCGAGCCTGATCCTCTTCTCGGGCAATCGCCGCGGACAGAGCGACAGCGAGGGCCTGGACATCTGCGCCGAGGGCATCAAGCAGATCGTCGGCGCCGCCGAGAAGCACGGCGTGACCCTGTGCATGGAACTGCTCAACAGCCGGCTGAACCACAAGGACTACCAGTGCGACCGCACCGAGTGGGGCGTGGAGCTGTGCCGGCGGGTCGGCTCGGAGCGGTTCAAGCTGCTTTACGACATCTACCACATGCAGATCATGGAGGGTGACATCATCCGTACCATCCAGACGCATCACGCTTACTTCGGGCACTACCACACCGGCGGGAATCCGGGGCGTGCCGAGATCGATGGTTCCCAGGAGCTGAACTATCCGGCGATCATGCGCGCCATCCGGGCCACCGGGTACCGCGGCTTCGTCGGCCAGGAATTCATCCCGAAGCGCGATCCCCTCACCTCGCTCCGCGAGGCCGTGCAGCTCTGCACGGTCTGAGGCAGGTGCGCGTCCGACTCGGGCGCGCACGCCCTTGGCGCCATCGTCAGATCGCGGGGCCCGTCGCGAATCGCGCCACCGCGCGCTCAGCGCAGCCGACCCCACCACCGCAGCCGCCGTCCGCGCTCAACCGCCCGCGAGCAGGCGGCGGAGGGTTTCGTCCACGAGCTTGGGGTTGGCCTTGCCCTTGGCCGCCTTCATCACCGGACCCTTGAAGGCGTTGAGCGCGCTCTCCTTGCCGGCGCGGAAGTCGGCCACCGACTTCGCGTTGCCGGCGATCGCGTCGCGGCACCATTGCTCCAGCTCCGCGACGTTGGTCTCGGCCTTGAGACCCTTGCGCTCCACGACCGCCGCCGGCATCTCGCCGGTCGCGAACATGTCGACGAACGCCTCCTTGGCGGCGTTCATCAGCAGCGTGCCAGCATCGATCAACCGCACCAGTTCCGCGAGGTGCGCCGGTCGTACCCGGGACGCCGCCAAGTCGATCTTGGCGTTGCCGAGCTCGCGCAAGAGGTCGTTGGCGATCCAGTTCCCGACCGCCTGCGCTTTGTCCACGCCTGCCAGCGCCACCGCCTCCTCGAAGAAGTCACTCAGCGCCCGATCCGGCACGAGGACCGACGTGATCGTGTACGGAATCTGGTAACGCTCGAAGAAACGACGCTGCTTGTCGAACGGCAGCTCCGGGCACTCTGCCTGCAGCCGAGCCTTCCACGCCTCATCCACCTTCACGGGCATCAGATCCGGGTCCGGGAAATAGCGGTAGTCGTGCGCCATCTCCTTTGAGCGCAGCGACTGCGAGGTGCCGGTCTGGCCATCATAGTCGCGCGTCTCCTGCCGGATCGTGCCGCCGGCCGCGATCACCGCCAGCTGGCGCTTGATCTCATGCGCGATGCCGTCGCGGACGAAGGAAATGGAATTGAGGTTCTTCAGCTCGACCTTGGTCCCGAGCTTCGTCTCGCCCACCGGACGCACCGAGATGTTCGCGTCGCAACGCAGCTGCCCCTTCTCCATGTCACAGTCGGAGATCCCGGCGTACACCATCGCCGTACGCAGCGCGGTGAGGTACGCGAAGGCCTCGTCCGCAGACTGCATCGCCGGTTCGGAGACCACTTCCATCAGCGGCGTGCCGGCGCGGTTGTAGTCGACCAGCGAGTCGCCCGCGGTGTGGTTGAGCTTGCCCACGTCCTCCTCGAGGTGAATGCGGGTCAGGGGAATGCGCTTGTGCTCGCCCTGGATGTTACGGGCGGAACCCGGCAGCTCGATCTCCACGGATCCACCGAGGCAGATCGGCTGGTCGTACTGGGAGATCTGGTAGTTCTTCGGCGAGTCCGGATAGAAGTAGTTTTTCCGGTCCCACTTGCAGACGGGGGCAATCTCGCAGCCGAGCATGAGGCCGGCGCGGATGATCGCATCGAGCGCCGCCTTGTTCATCACCGGGAGCACGCCCGGGAGCGCGAGCACGACGGGGTCGGTGAGCGTGTTAGGCTCCTGCCCGTAGCCCGTCGCCACGCGGGTGAACATCTTGGACTTGGTCTTGATCTGGATGTGCACTTCCAGACCGATCACGGCTTCGTAGTTCATGGCGGGGTCCGGGTCAGAGCGTGGGTCGGCGCTGGCCCCAGGCATGGGCGCGCTCGTAGGTGTGGGCCATGGCGAGCAGCTCCGCCTCGCCGAAGGGCTGGCCGATGAGCTGCATGCCGATTGGGCGTCCATCCGCGCTGAAGCCGCACGGCACGCTCACCGCCGGGAGGCCGGCGAGGTTCACGCCGATCGTGTAGATG
The DNA here is from genome assembly GCA_903862595.1 of uncultured Opitutaceae bacterium. Lineage (GTDB taxonomy): Bacteria > Verrucomicrobiota > Verrucomicrobiia > Opitutales > Opitutaceae > UBA6669. The sequence goes on from CAIOYO010000104.1 coordinate 7,432, forward strand.
TCGCAGAGGTACATCGCGAGCGGATCCGCCTTGGCCCCGCGCCGGAACGCCGGCGTCGGCGCCGTCGGGGTCAGGATCACGTCCACATCCCGGTACGCATTCAGGAAGTCCTGCCGAATCAGCGTCCGCACCTTCTGCGCCCGCAGGTAGTACGCGTCGTAGTATCCGCTCGAGAGGACGTAGGTGCCGAGGATGATGCGTCGCTTCACCTCGGCGCCGAAACCTTCCGCGCGCGACTTGGAATAAATTTCTACAGCGTCCTTCGCGTCCTTGGACCGGTGCCCGTACCGAATGCCATCGAAGCGCGCGAGGTTGGAGGAACACTCGGCCGTCGCGATGATGTAGTAGACGCCGATCCCGTACTCCGTGTGCGGGAGTGACACGTCCTTCACCGTGCAGCCCTGCGACTCGTAGAAACGCACCGCAGCCTGCACGGAGGCCGCCACCTCGGGATCCAATCCCTCGCCGAAATACTCGCGCGGGATGCCGATCCGCCACGGGCCTCGCCGGGACTGCAAAGCCGCGCGGTAATCGGGAACGTCGGCTCGCCAAGAGGTCGAATCGCGCGGGTCATGCCCCGCGATTGCGCCGAGCACGATCGCCGTGTCTTCCACCGAGCGGCCGAACGGGCCGATCTGGTCGAGCGAGGAGGCGAAGGCGATCAGGCCGTAGCGCGAGACGAGGCCGTACGTGGGCTTGAGACCGACGACGTTGCAGAACGAGGCCGGCTGGCGGATCGAGCCGCCGGTATCCGAGCCGAGTGACACGATGGTCTCGCCGGCCGCCACGGCCGCCGCGCTGCCTCCGGAAGAGCCGCCGGGCACGCAGTCCAGCGC
>CAIOYO010000105.1 GCA_903862595.1 uncultured Opitutaceae bacterium
ACGCGGACCGAGCACGGGGTTAGTCACGTCGCCGGCGATCGCAATGGGCGGGAGCGGGGAGGCGTCGGGGGCCACGATCCGCACGATGCGCGGCCAGGCCGCCGGCACCGGCGGGTCAATCGCCCTGCCCTCGGCGTCCAGAAAACGGAAACCCAGCCGCGCGAGCGCGCCCAAGCCGAGGTCGTGCGTGGCGCTGCCGCCGACGCCGAGGAGTACGCCGACCGTGCCCTGCGCGGCGGCGCGCAGCAGCTCACCGGTACCGACCGACGTCGCCTGCCACGGGTCGCGCTCCACCGCGGTGAGCAGCGCGAGCCCGCTGGCGACAGCCATCTCGACGACGGCGACCTCGTCGTCGGGCTTGGCGTGGCGCAGTTCCAGCCGCCGCCGCGCCGCTTCCGGGATGCGTCCGTAGCGCACGCGGCCGAAGGTGGCGCGCACGGGCGCGCCGCGCGGGCCGGTGACCGTGACCGCGTGATGGCTGCCGCTGGCCGCGTCCGTGAGGATGGCGGCGAAGCCCTCGCCTCCGTCGGCGAGCGGACACGCATCCGTCGTCCAGTCGGGCCGGACCGCGCGCAGCGCCTCCGCTGCGGCCGTGCAGGCCGCCGGGGCGGTCAGGGAATCCTTGAACTTGTCGAAGGCGAGCAGGACGCGCATGGGCGGAAGACGTCTGCCCATCCTCGCGGGACGATTCCGCGGCGTCGAGCGCGCTCCTTGGCGCCGCGCTGGGCGAATCGGGAGGCCACCGCACCGGCCGCGCCGTGGTGCCGTGGTGCGGGGAAGCGCTCAGCGCGGGACGAGTGCGGGTCCGGGAGCGGCGAGGAAGGCCAGCAGCGTCTCCGCGCCGAGCCGCGCGAACGCGGGATCGTTGATCGCGGCGGGCGACTCGATCACGGGGATCTCCGGGCGCAGATGGCGGCGCAGAGCGGTGAAGAGCGCCTCGTCGGCGTCGGGTGCGTGGAAAGGCTGGCCCGGAGCGCTGATCACGCTGACTCCCCCACGCGGCAGGAGCAGCGCGACCGGGCCGCGGTAGGCGTTGAGCTTGCCCGCGATGACCTCGCCGAGCCGCGCGCACTCCTCGGCGTTGGTCCGCAGGAGCGTGACCTGCGGATTGTGCGCGTAGAATGTCCGCCCCGCGAAGCGCGCCGGCACCGTCGCGGGCTCGCCGAAGTTCACCATGTCGAGACAGCCCGGCGTCACGATCGCGGGGATGCCGCGGCGCCCGGCCGCCTCCAGCCGGGTGGGCCCGGCGCTCAGGATTCCCCCGACCAACTCGTCCGCCCATTCCGTGGTGGTGATGTCGAGGACCCCGGCGACGAGCCCGCTGTCGATGAGCGCCTCCATCGCGCGCCCACCGGTGCCGGTGGCGTGGAACACGAGCACCTCGTAGCCCGCGGCCTCGACGAGCCGGCGGGCCTCGGTGACGCAGGCGGTGGTGTTGCCGAACATGCTGGCCACGACGATCGGGCGGTCCACGGCGGGCCGGCCGCGCCGAGCCTCGGCGGCCGCCACCATCCCGTGCAGCGCGCCCGCGGCGTTTTCGAAGATCGTCCGGGAAATCCGATTCAGCCCTGCGACATCGACGATCGCGGGGATCATGACGAGGTCGGACGTGCCGACGTACGGCGCGGTCTGGCCGCTGGCGAGCGTTGAGACCATCACCTTGGGCAGACCGATCGGCAAAGCGCGCATCGCGGCGGTGCCGATGGCCGTGCCGCCACCGCCGCCTACGGAGATGATGCCCTGCAGACGGCCGTCGGCCGCCAGTTTTCCGACGAAGGCTGCGGCGGCTCGGGCCATGAGTGCGACGCACTCCCCGCGATCGCGGCGCTCCAACACCGCGCGCGTGTCGTCTGGCAGCGCCGCGAGCACCGCATCCCGCGAGATATCGACCGGGACGACCGGAATGTCGAGCGAGCCCACGTCGATCTTAAGCGTATCCAATCCTAGGTTACGCAGCTGATCGGCGACGAAGGCGAGCTCGGCGCCCTTGGAGTCGTAGGTGCCGAGGATGGCGACGGTGGGCATGGTGGCGGAGTGGTGGGAAGG
>CAIOYO010000106.1 GCA_903862595.1 uncultured Opitutaceae bacterium
ATAGCCTTCGGCCCCCGCCAGTTCGATCTCGGCCGCTGCGAGGTCTTCCTCGCTGGGGAGAAGGAACAAGTTGTTGTACGCCGTGGGTACGATTTTTTCGATCGCTGCGCCCTCGCCACGGAGCGGTCCGTACAAGCTCGCGCCCTCGCGTTTCTCCACCCCGACTGCACTCGTCGCATTCGCCTGCGGATCAAGGTCGACCAGCAGAGTGCGCACCCCTTTTTCCGCGAGCGCGGCGGAGAGATTCACGGCTGTCGTCGTTTTTCCGACGCCGCCCTTTTGGTTGGCGATAGTGAAGATGAGCGAGCGCATGGGACGGGACGAGGGTGGCCTCGAGAGGGTCCGGGCCGCAAGCCCGCTTCGCGAGAACACGATTCGGAGTCTAGCCTCGACTTAGCGGCCATGCTCCAGAGACTCTCCAGACGCGACTTAGCTGCATTGCCCGTCGCGCCCTCTCGATGAAGATCGTTCACGTCGCCAGCGAAGTCTTTCCCTACGTCAAGACCGGTGGGCTGGCGGATGCCGTCGGGGCGCTGGCGGGCACCTTGGCCGAGCGCGGGCATGAGGTGGCGGTGTTTCTTCCGGGCTATCGCCGGGCGCTGGAGCACCCCGCGGCCCAGAAGCCGGAGCGGAGGTTGCGTCTGAAGATCGAGATGGGGGATCGCTTCGCCTCGTGTGACGTCCTCGCCCTGAATGCCGCCCCGCGCCTCACTCTTTATTTCATCAGCCGCGAGGAGTTCTTCGATCGCCAAGGCATCTACGGCAATGGCGAGCGGGACTACGAGGATAACGACAACCGCTTCATCTTCTTCGCCAAGGCGGTGGTCGAATCCCTCCGCCTGCTCGATCTGAAGGCCGACATCGTGCACGCGCATGATTGGCCGACGGGCCTCCTGCCGCTTTTCTTGCGTTACGAGGAGAGGCGCCACGGGGTGATGCTGGCGCTGCGCACCGTCTTCACCGTCCACAACATCGCTTTTCAAGGCGTGTTCCCGATGAAGTCTTTTTCGCGCACCAATCTGCCAGAGGAGCTCATGGGGATCGACGGCCTCGAGTACTACGGCCAGATGAGCTTCATGAAGGGTGGTCTGTTGTTCGCGGACCACCTCACCACCGTGAGCCCGCAGTACGCGCGCGAGATCCAGACTCCGGAGTTCGGTTGCGGGCTCGACGGCGTGATCCAGTCGCGGGCCGCGGACTTGGTGGGCCTAGTGAATGGAATTGATTCCGCGATCTGGAACCCGGCGACCGACCCCGCGCTCGCGGCGAATTACTCGGCGGACGATCTGTCGGGAAAGAAGGCGTGTAGGCTGGACTTGCTGCGTCGGCTCGGGTTGGACCCCGCCTTCCCCGGGCCCATCTTCGGGATGGTGGCGCGCTTGACCGAGCAGAAAGGCATTCAGCTGGTCCTCGCTAATCGACGTTTCTTCGAGACGAGCCCAGTCGCCCTCGTCGTGCTCGGGACCGGCGAAGCCCGTTTCGAGGCGGGGCTGCGCGACCTCGTGGCCGCCATGCCCGGGCGCGCCGCACTCTCAACGCGCCTCGACGAGACGATGAGCCATGTCGTGGAAGCCGGTGCAGATTTCTTCCTGATGCCCTCGCTCTTCGAGCCGTGCGGGCTGAATCAGATGTACTCTCAGGCCTATGGGACGGTTCCGCTCGTCTCCCGCGTTGGCGGCCTCGTCGACACGGTCATTGACGTGGAGGATGCTCCGCAGGACGGCACGGGAATCATGTTTCGACCGACCGCGGCCGGTCTGGCTGAAGGGCTGGAGCGGGCAGTGACTCTGTTCCGCAATTCCGCCGCGTTGCGCAAGGTGCAGCAGCGCGGCATGCGCCGTGACTTCAGCTGGCGGCAGGCTGCGGTCGCCTACGAGCGGCTGTATCAGGACGCACTCTGAGTCGGGGGCGCTCGCTTTGTCGCGAGGGCTTGCGGCGCAGCGATTTCTGCGCACCCGTATCGTTTCTCGATGTCCGGTGCTCCCACTCTCCTTTGGTTCCGACAAGACCTGCGTGTGCAGGACAACGCCGCGCTGGCGGCGGCGATTGAGCGCGGGCAGGCTATCGTGCCGGTGTACATTCTGGATGAGGCGGGGGAGGGGGCCTGGCGACTGGGTGGGGCGTCCCGCTGGTGGCTGCACGGCTCACTTGAGTCCTTGGATCGAGCGCTGCGACAACGCGGCCTCCGTCTAACGTTGGCGTGTGGAGACAGCGCACAGGTGCTAAACGAACTGGTGGCTGAGACGGGTGCTGGCGCGGTCTACTGGAATCGACGCTATGGGCCGTCCAGCATTGCCCGCGACAGTGCCATCAAGACCGATCTTGCTGCGCGTGGCGTTGAGGCGCGCAGCTTCAACACCAGTCTCCTCTTTGAGCCTCAGACGATCGCGAACAAGCAAGGACGACCGTTTCAAGTCTTCACGCCGTACTGGAGGCATTGTCTGACGTTGCCCGTCGGTGCACCGACGTTGATCAAGAGCGGCGCCCTCCGCGCCCCGGCTTCGTGGCCCGCGACGCGGCCGCTTGAGTCTCTCGAACTGCGACCCACGATTCCATGGGATCGTGGTTTCCATGGCGCATGGACGCCCGGTGAGGAGGGGGCGCGGCAGCGGCTCGCCCAGTTCCTTGCTCAGGCGGTCGCAGCGTACGGTGAGGCTCGCGACATCCCGTCGATCGACGGCGTCTCCCGGCTTTCCCCCCATCTGCATTTTGGAGAGATCGGGCCGCGGCAAATCTGGGCGGCCGCTGCCGAGCTCGGCCGAGAGCGTGGAGTCTTCCCGGCCAATGTCGGCGTCGCCAAGTTCCTCGCCGAAGTGGGCTGGCGCGAGTTTGCCCACCACCTGCTCTATCACTTTCCGCAGACCGCGGCTCAACCCCTACGTGCTGAGTTCGCGCGTTTCCCCTGGCGCGCCGATCCGGGCGGTCACCTGCTGCGCGCCTGGCAACGCGGACGCACGGGGTACCCGATCGTCGATGCCGGGATGCGGCAACTTTGGACAACGGGCTGGATGCACAATCGGGTGCGCATGATCGTGGCTTCTTTCTTGGTCAAGCACCTGCGGCTCTCGTGGACCGAAGGGGCGCGCTGGTTCTGGGACACCCTCGTGGACGCGGATCTCGCCAGCAACACGCTGGGGTGGCAATGGAGTGCCGGCTGCGGCGCCGACGCGGCGCCTTATTTCCGGATTTTTGCGCCCGTGCTGCAGGGAGAAAAGTTCGACGGCGAGGGCGAGTACGTTCGGCGCTGGTGCCCCGAGCTGGCCCGCCTTCCCGCGCGGTTCATCCACCAACCGTGGGCGGCCCCGGAGTCGGTGCTGCAGGTGGCGGGCGTTCGCTTGGGTGAATCTTACCCGCGCCCCATCGTCGATCACGCGAAGGCGCGCGCCGAAGCCTTGAGCGCATTCCAGAGCTTGCGCGCGTGACGAATCCGCACGTCGCCACCATGCCTTCCGCTCGCCATCTCATCCTCGTGCTCGGAGACCAGCTCGACCTCCAGTCGGCTGCGTTCGACGGCATCGATCGGGCACGGGACGTCGTCTGGATGGCCGAGGTCGCGGGCGAATCGGAGAATGTGTGGTCGACGCAGGTCCGGACCACGCTGTTTCTCTCGGCCATGCGTCACTTCCGCGATCGTGCGGTCAAGGTCGGCTACCGGCTCGACTACACGCCGCTCGACGATCCCAAGAACAGCCAGACTCTCGCGGGTGAGTTGAGGCGCGCCGTCAGCCGGCTGCGGCCGGAGCGCCTTATCGTGGTGCAGCCGGGAGAGTGGCGGGTGCAGGAGGCCCTCAAAGAGGCGGCCGGAGCGCTCGGTCTTGCGCTTGAGATGCGCGAGGACCGACACTTTCTCTGTTCGCCCGCCGACTTCGCCCGCCACGCCAAGGGCCGCCGGCAGCTCCGCATGGAGTTTTTCTACCGGGAAATGCGGCGGCGGCACGACGTCCTTGTCTCCGCGGACGGTGAGCCGGAGGGTGGAGAGTGGAACTACGACCACGAAAACCGCGAGAGCTTCGGGCGTACCGCGCCGACTCCGCCCGCCCCACGAGCATTCCCCCCTGATCGCGTCACGCAGGAGGTCATTGCGCTCGTGCGCGCGCGATTCCCGGACCGACCCGGCGACTTGGAGCGCTTTGATTGGCCGGTGACTCCCGAGGAGGCGGAGGCGGCGCTGGAGGACTTTGTGGCGCAGCGACTGGTCCAGTTCGGGCGCTTTCAGGATGCGATCTGGCTCGGGCAACCGTGGCTTTATCACTCGCGTTTGGCGGCGGCGATGAATCTCAAGTTGCTGGACCCCCGGCGCGTCATCGCGGCAGCAACGGCTGCCTACCGCGCGGGCCGCGCAGAATTGGCTGCCGTGGAGGGATTCATCCGTCAAATCCTCGGCTGGCGGGAGTACGTCCGCGGCATCTACTGGCACTTGATGCCGGATTACCTCGAGCGGAATGCACTCGGGGCCAAGGAAGCATTGCCGGCGTTTTTCTGGACCGGTGAGGTGCCGATGGCGTGCCTTCGCGACGCGATCGGTCAGAGCCTCTCGCTGGGCTATGCGCATCATATTCAGCGTCTGATGGTGACCGGCCTGTACTCGCTCCTGCTCGGAGTGAAGCCGCAAGCGGTGCACGCGTGGTACCTGGCGGTCTATGTCGATGCGGTCGAGTGGGTCGAACTCCCCAATACGCTCGGCATGTCGCAGTACGGGGATGGCGGAGTGATGGCATCCAAGCCTTACGTCGCCACCGGACGCTACATCGAGCGAATGAGCAACGCCTGCCGCCAGTGCCGCTTTGATCCGGCGGAAGCGACCGGCCCGCGGGCTTGCCCGTTCACCACGCTCTACTGGGATTTTCTGCTGCGGCATCGCGACCAGTTGCAGAAGAATCCCCGCATGAGCCTGCAGGTGCGCAACGTGGAGAAACTGACTCCGGAGCGGGTGCACTTGATTCGCTCCCAGGCGGAGCAAATTCGCGCCAACGGCGGCGTGCCAACGGCACCCGGTGAGACGGCTCTCTCTCTGTTCTCATGAGCACGATGCGACGCAAGAGTGACCTCCCGACCAAGACCTGCGTGGCGTGCGGGCGTCCATTTGCTTGGCGTAAGAAGTGGGAGCGCTGCTGGAACGAGGTGCTCACCTGCTCGGAGCGTTGCCGGCGGGTGCGGCGCAGCGGTCCTCGGGCGGAGCGCGCGACGGGCGAAACGCCACGGGCGCAATAGCGACAGCGTCCCCTTTAATTGATGAAACTCACCTACCGCATTCGTCTTAAGCGCTCGGCCGCGGATGCGTTTGCCTGGCATGAGCGTCCGGGCGCGTTTGAGCGTTTCGCGCCGCCGTGGGTGCGGACCGAGGTGTTGCATCGCTCGGGTGGCATTCGCGACGGAGGACGGTTGACGATGGTGCAATACCTCGGCCCGTTGCCGCTGCGCTGGGAAATCGAGCATGTGGATTTTATCCCGGGGCGTCAGTTCTGCGACGTGGCCCGGCGCTCTCCGTTCCGTCGCTGGCGGCATGTGCATCGCGTGGAGTCGATCGGTCCGGACGCCTGTGAGTGGATCGACGAAGTAGACTTCGCCTTTTGGGGCGGGGGGCTCGCGCGGGGCGTCCTGGGCGGCACGACGCGTTCTGAGCTGGACCGCTTGTTTGCTTACCGGCAGGCGCGACTGAAGGCGGACTTGGAGTCGAGGCCGCAAGCCGTGACGGGTCGAATCGTCGTGGCGGGGGCATCAGGGCTCGTGGGCTCGGCGCTGACGGCCTTGCTCTCGACGCGCGGGTATGAGGTGGTCCGCCTGGTGCGTCGGCCGGCCCAGGCGAGCGATGAACGGTTCTGGGATCCGACGCGTCCGGAAACGCTGGGTGACGTGCTGTCCGGAGCTGCGGCGCTCGTCAGCCTCGGCGGGGCCGGGATAGCGGACCGCCGCTGGTGCAAGGCTCGGAAAGCGGAACTCCGCTCAAGCCGATTGGAAGGCACCCGAGCGTTGGTTGAGGGATTGCGCCGAGCGTCCCGGCCCCCGTCCGTGTTTCTGTCGGCCTCCGCGATTGGGATCTACGGGGTCAATACGAATCGCTCAGTCGATGAGACGAGTGCGCGCGGAGACGGCTTCCTGGCCGAGCTGACGCAGGATTGGGAACAGGAGGCGGCGCTGGCCGAATCCGCGGGGGTGCGTCCGATTCTCCTTCGGACCGGCATCGTGCTTTCGCCGCGGGGTGGGGCACTGGCTCGCATGCTGCCGATATTTCGCTGTGGCCTGGGTGGTCCGATCGGGCGGGGCGAGCGGGGCATGAGTTGGATCTCGCTGGAGGACGAAATCGCGGCGATCGCCTCCCTGCTGTCTCGGCCGGACGCGCGCGGAGCTTACAACCTCGTGGCGCCCAATCCGGTCAGCGGCGCAGAGTTCGCGCGCGAACTCGGTCGAGCTCTGCATCGCCCGGCCTTCATGCCGGTGCCGGTTCCGGTGTTGCGTGCAGCATTCGGCGAAATGGCGACCGAAACGATCTTGGCCAGCCAGTGGGTAAGACCCGCGCGGCTGCTCCACGAGGGATTTGTCTTCCAGCATGCGTCCCTCGGCGACGCGTTGCGGGACATGCTCGGGACGAACAAAGCGTCATCCCAACTCGAATCATGAAGCGAAACATTGCGATTATTGGCGCGGGCGTGGCCGGCTTGTCCGCGGCGAGCGTTCTTCAGGCATCCGGGGCGCGCCTCGTGGTCCTCGAAAAGAGCCGCGGTGTAGGCGGGCGCATGGCGACTAAGCGCGTCGGTGAGGCCGTCTTCGACACCGGTGCACAGTTCTTCACCGCGCGTGAGGACGGTTTCGCGTCCGAGGTCCAGCGTTGGGCGGATGCGGGCAAAGCTGACCGTTGGCCGGGCTCCGAGCATCGTTGGATTGGTCGCGGCGGCATGACGGCGGTACCGAAGCTTCTGGCTGAGGGCATTGATGTGGAGCGGGAGCGCAAGGTCACGGCGGCGCGGCATCATCCGAGCGGCTACTGGGAGCTGGATATCGAGAACGCGGAGATTCTTCGCGCTGAACGATTGGTTCTGACGGCGCCGATGCCGCAGGCGCTGGCCTTGCTCGAGGCCGGAGGCGTCCGACTGCCCGACGCCATCGCGGCGGAGCTACGCAGCGTGACCTATCGACCCTGTCTGGCGGCGCTACTGGTGCTGGATGGCCCAAGCGCGGTACCGCAAGAAGGGGTCGCGCCCAGCGAGGGACCGCTGCGTTGGGTGGCGGACAACTCGCAGAAGGGCCTTTGTCGGCCGACGGCAGTCACCCTGCATGCCACCCCGGAGTTTTCCGCCCGGGAGTATGGGCGTCCGGAATCCGAGGTCCTCGAGCAGATGATTGCCGCCGCGCAGGCCTGGCTGGGGGGCCGCATTGTCTCCTCAGCGACCCTCCACCGTTGGCGATACAGCGAGCCGGTGGGTTCCTTGCCCAAGGCCTTCAGCTGGGTTCCTGAACTCTCTTTGGGCTTCGCGGGGGACGCTTTCCTCGGGGGACGGGTGGAGGCAGCTGCGCTCTCGGGGATCGCACTGGGTCATCACATCGCGTCCCAGCTCATCGCCGCGCCGGTAGACCTCTAGTTGCCGCGAAAGATTGCGATTTCCTTCAGCCGCGCGACGTACACGCTCTCCGGGGTCATTGCGCCTCATGTCCGACGCCGTCACCTCTCTCATCCCGCACCGTCCGCCCTTCCTTTTCGTCGACGAGATCGTCAGCGAGACGGCTGATTCGCTCGTAGCGCGGCGAACCTGGCGAGCCGAGGAGGACTTTTACCGCGGCCACTATCCGGGCGCGCCGATTACCCCGGGGGTGCTGCTGTGTGAGGCGGTATTCCAGACCGGCGCCTTGTTCCTCGCCCGGGCGGCGGGTCCGGAGGGAGTCTCGACTCCCGGAGTGCCGCTTCTCGCCAAGATCAACGACGTGCGCTTTCGGCAGCCGATCTACCCCGGCGACACCGTGCTGATTGAAGTCCGCCGGAAGGAGCGACTGGGCGAGTTCAGCCTGATGACGGGATCCATGCGAAAGGCCGACGGCGCGCGGGTGCTCAGCGTGGATTTCACCGTGGCATGGAAGACACCGTCCTCCGACGCACCCGCCAACGGTCAACCCTCGACGTAAGCCCTCCATGTCGGACTTTCTCCACGTTTCCGGCAAGGTGTTCGTCGTGATGGGCGTAGCCAACCGCAAGAGCGTCGCTTGGGCGATCGCGAGCGCCTTGGAAGAGCAGGGGGCGAAGGTGGTCTACAGCGTACGCAGCGAGACGCGGAAGGCCTCCCTCGCGACGCTCCTCGGTGACCGGCCGACTTTCGTGTGCGACGTGGAGAAGGACGGTGCCGCGGCGACGCTGGCCAGCGCCATCGCGGCAGCGGGGTACGGACCGATCCACGGCCTGGTTCATTCCATCGCCTTCGCGAACTATGCGCAGGGATTCAAGCCCTTCCACCAGACGGGGCGGGGCGACTTCCTGCAGGCGACCGCCATCTCGGCATTTTCGTTGGTCGAGCTCGCCGAGGCGTTCCGTCCGCTCTTCGCGCCGAATGCGTCCGTCGTTAGCATCGGCATCTCGTCGCTGCTCGTGACCCCTGACAACTACGGGTACATGGGACCGATCAAGGCGGCGTTGGAGTCGTGCTCCCGGTTTCTCGCGAAGTCCTTCAGCGCGTTTTCCGAGGTACGCTTCAATGTCGTCGGCGCCGGACCCCTCAAGACGAGCGCGTCGGCGGGGATTCCCGGTTACCTGGAGAGCTACCTGTACGCGGAGAAACTGACGTTCCGGAAGCGCGCGCTGGCCACCGCTGAGGTCGCGAACGCAGCGCTGTTTCTCCTCAGCGAGCGCAGCAGCGGAATGAACGGGACAACCGTCGTGGTGGACGCTGGATTGGGCTCGAATGAATTTGACGCCGAGGTCATCCGCCTGGCGATGCGGCCCAAGCAGCCCTGATCATGGCGCGGTTCCATTTTCGCTCCACCTGCATTGACTCGTTGGCGGCGGTCCTGCCGCCCGAGCGTCTGAGCAGCGCGGAAATCGAGCAGCGGCTCGAGCCGCTGTACCGGCGCCTCCGCCTGCCCGAGGGGCGCCTCGAGCTGATGACAGGCATTCGCGAGCGGCGGGTTTGGCCGGTCGGCACGCGCCCCTCGGACGCGAGCGCGGCTGCTGGAAGAGCGGTGCTCGAACGTTCGTCCATTCCGGCGGAGGCAGTCGAGCTGTTCATTCATGCCGCCGTGTGCCGCGATATGCTCGAGCCCGCCACTGCGGCGTTTGCGCATCGCAAGATCGGCCTGCCGCCCAGTGCCCAGATCTTCGATCTTTCCAATGCGTGCCTCGGTTTTCTGAACGCGCTCACGGTTGCCGGAGGCTTGATCGAGTCCGGCCAGATTCGCTGTGCTCTGGTTGTGGCAGGGGAGAACGGCCGGCCGCTCGTGGACGAGACGATCCGCCATCTGGCGACGGCGCCGCTCACCCGCGATCAGATCAAGCCCTTCTTCGCGAACCTCACCATCGGTTCCGGCGCGGTCGGAGCGATGGTCTGCCACCGGGACCTCGCGCCCTCGGGTCACCGCCTGCACTCGGGCGTGGCCCGCGCTGCCACCGCGCACAGTGAGTTGTGTCAGGGTGACATGCATGGAGCCGATGCACTGGCGATGCAGACGGATTCGGAACGACTCCTCGAGGCGGGCGTGGCGCTCGCTGCGGAGACGTGGAGTGAGTTCCGCGAAACGTCGGGACGCGGCGCGGATGGATTCAGCCGCTTCGTGTGCCATCAGGTCGGCAGCGTGCACCGCCGGCGCCTTTACGAGCGCCTGGGGCTGGACGTCGCGCGCGACTTCTCGACCTTCGAGGAGTACGGCAACATGGGGTCTGTTTCGCTGCCAGCGACGTTGGCCGCCGCCGAGGCAGCAGGAGCGGTCGCAGCCGGCAGTCATGTGGGGCTCCTCGGCATCGGTTCGGGTTTGAACTGCCTGATGCTGGATCTCGAATGGTGATGAACGACTGCGCTCCATTGCCCGACTGGCTGCTTCGGCTGTATCCGTTTACCCCGTCGTCACTCACTACGGCCCGCGGGGCACGCATGAGCTTTGTCGATGTCGGGCCGCGAAGTTCGGAAGCGGTGCTGTTTCTGCACGGCAATCCTACATGGTCATTCTTTTACCGCGATCTGATCGCCTCGCTGCGCGATGAGATCCGCTGCGTCGCGCCGGATCACGTGGGAATGGGCCTGTCGGACAAGCCGGAGGGGTACACTTACACACTCGAACAACGCATCGCGGACATCGAGGCGCTCGTTGAGTCACTCGGGCTGACGCGGATCCATCTGGTCGTGCACGATTGGGGTGGGGCGATCGGCTGCGGTTTTGCCGTGCGAAACCCCAGCCGCGTCGGCCGCATCGTGCTGCTGAACACCGCTGCATTCCGGTCACCCCTGATTCCGGCTAGCATCGCGCTGTGTCGCACGCATTTTCCCGGTACTGCGCTGGTGCGCGGGCTGAATGCGTTTGCCGGACCCGCCGTGCGCATGGCCATGCATCGTCGGCGCCTCTCCGCCGATGAGCGCCGGGGGTATCTCTTCCCGTACGATTCTTGGGCCCATCGCGTGGCCGTAAATGCGTTTGTGAAGGATATTCCGCTGCATCCGGACCACGTCAGCTACGCCACGCTCCGCGAGGTCGAGCAGGGGCTTCCTTCGCTCCGCTCGCATCCGGTGAGCATCGTCTGGGGTGGCCGCGACTTCTGCTTCCACGACGCCTTTCTCGCCCGCTGGCGCGAGATCCTCCCCGAGGCCCGGATCACGCGCCTCGCCGATGTCGGTCACTATGTCTTGGACGATGGTGGCTCCGAGGCGATCACGCTTTGTCGGCGGGGCGTGCTCGGGGCCTGAACGCACGGCTTCCTCAGTAGATCGGGTCGCGCCGCTTGGGCGAAGCCGACCCGATCACCGTCACGGAGTCGACAGGATACGGGCCTCACGGCGCACGGTGCGGCCGGGCCGGTGTCCGGTGAGCGTTCCGTCGCGGATCACGAATTGTCCCGCCACGATGACATGATCCATTCCCTCGGCGTGGTGGTGGGGGTCGCGAAAGGTTGATTGGGTTGCGAGCCGGGCGAGGTCAAACGAGACGAGGTCGGCGACGAATCCGGCACGAATGAGGCCGCGCTGTCCGAGTGGAAACTGCCGAGCCGGCAAGTCGGTCATGCGCCGAACCGCCTCCTCGAGGCTCATGAGCCGCTCGTCGCGAACGTAGTGGGCAAGGAAGCGAACATTGTTGCCGTAGCCACGCGGGTGGGGGACTCCGACTCCCATGCGACGCGCGCCGGAATCCGAGGCGATCATCGTGAGCGGCAGCGCGAGAAACTCGCGGAGGTTCGGTTCGCTCATGCCATGGAACACGGCTGAAGCTCCGCCGCGCAGTTCGACCTGAAGAATCGCATCGAGTTGCGCCTCGAGGGAGTCGGAGCCGTAAAGCTTTCGGGCAGCCTCCGGGACGCTCATGCCGTTGAGCGAGGGGTCTTCGGTGAAGTTCGCGATCACGGCGTACGTGTAGTCGGACCGCTGGCCGCGTTGCAGAGTTGCCTTCATCTCGGAACGGATGCGGTTCCGCTCGGCGGGATCGTCGAGCCGTTCGCGTAGCCGCTCGCGCCCGCCTTCGCGCGCGAAGTCGGGGATGGTGGTACCGAGTGACGTACTCGAGGCGGTGTAGAGATACTGGTCATGCGCCACCTGGATGCCCTCGGCGCGGGCGCGGGCGAGGCGTTCAATGACCGGCCGGGTCAGTCCCCACGCGGCCGGAGTCGAGAGCTTGATATGGGAGATTTGGACCGGGGTGCCGGCCGCTCGACCGATCGTCAGAGCTTCCTCAATGGCCTCGAGAATGCGCGCGTTCTCGTAGCGCATGTGGCTCGCGTACAGTCCGCCGGACTCGGCGGCCACCTTGGCCAACGCCACGATCTCGTCGGTCCGGGCGAACGTGCCGGGGAGGTAGATCAGTCCGGTACTGAGACCAACCGCGCCAGCGCGCATCGCGGCCGCGACCAAGGCCCGCATCTGGTCGAGTTCCGCAGCGGTGGGTGGCCTTGCGAAGCTACCGCCCATGACCTGAGCGCGAACAGTGTTGTGGCCGACCAGTGTGGCGAGATTGAGTGACAGGCGCGCGGCTTCGAGTTCCCGGAAGAACTCCGCGACATCCAAGGCGGACCCGCCGCAGTTGCCCGTCACCAGCGTGGTCACGCCCATGCGGATGAAGTTTTCCGCGGCGGGAACCTCTGCGAGGTCCTCCACGTGCGTGTGCACATCAATGAAACCGGGGGCGAGGATGCGGCCCTGCAGGTCGATCTCCGTCGGAGCGGAGAACGGCACCGAGCCAACTGCGACGATGCGGTCTCCGCTGATTGCGACATCACCCCGAACTGCGGGCGTGCCGCTCCCATCAATGATCGAGGCATTGCGCAGGATCACGTCCGCCCGGTTCGGCGCCGCCTCTGCGATCGAGACGAATGCGATAGCACACAGGACAAAGGCCGCGACGGCGCGCTGCAGGCGAGGTTGAGCGGGGCGGGTGACGCACATGACGGAACTGTTGTTTCCGACGGTCGCAGCGAGGGCGATTTCTTTTCGCATCCGAAAGCCCAGTGTGAGCGAAATTGAGCGGAACGAGCGAGTGTGATCTATGGCGTTGAAGCTTGGCGCCATCATTCCACGCTTCACTCGTGCTTACGGAGCAGCGCCGTCGATCGATTCTCCGCCTCCTTGCCGACCAGAACACGGTGCGGCTGGAGGAGATTTGCGCGCGTTTCGGGGTCTCGGCCGCGACGGCGCGTCGGGATGCCGAAGCGATCGCGCGCTCGGCCTTGGCTCACCGTACAAGGGGAGGGCTCCTGGCGCTGGATGCGGCGATGACTGAGCCCGCCTATTCGCGCAAAGCGGCGGCGGCCGCCGGGACCAAGTCGCGGCTCGGCCAACGCGTCGCGGAGCTGCTCCCGGAGGACGGCAGCATCTTCATCGACGGAGGAAGCACGTGCTTGGAAGTAGCGCGCGCGGTCCTCGATCGTCCGCAGCTCCGCGTCTACACAAATTCCGTCACGTTGCTCCAGCTCGCAACGGAAGGTCGGGCGAACGTCTACTCCATCGGCGGCGAGGTGCGGTCGGTGAGTTTGGCACTCGTGGGCGCGTTTGCGTTGAGTTGGCTGGAGCGGCTCCGCTTCGACGCCGCGGTGATTGGAGCCTCGGGCTTGGATGCTGAGCAGGGAGCGACGACGACTGAGCTCGCGGAGGCGGCGATCAAAGCCGAGGCGCTCAAGCGGGCTCGCTTGCGCATTCTCGTCGCCCATTCCGAGAAGTGGTCCAGGCCCGCTGCTTTGCGCTTTGCCCCGTGGTCGGCGTTCCACCACTTTGTTACGGACCGCGCCCCGCCGCGGTCCGACGCCGCGCCCCTCTCGGCTGCAGGCGTCGAGATCCATCTTCTATCTTCCTCATGAAATCCGCCCGTCTCAACCGGCTGTTCAACCCGCGCACTGGACGATGCTTCGACGTCGCTCTCGATCACGGCTTCTTCAATGAAGGTGCCTTCCTCCCTGGAATCGAGGACCTCCCGACGGCCGTGGCACGTCTCGTCGAGGCCGGCCCAGACGCGATCCAGCTCACGATCGGACAAGCGCGCCATCTGCAGGGTCTGCCGGTCCGTCCGAAGCCGGCGTTGGTCTTGCGCACCGACGTCGCCAACGTGTACGGCACCCAGCTGCCCGAGGTTCTCTTCTCGCGCATGATCGAGGAGCCGGTCACGCAGGCCTTGCGTGTCGACGCCGCGTGCGTGGTCGTGAATCTGTTTCGCATTCCGGGTGCGCCGACCGTGACGGATCAGTGCATCCAGAACATTCTCCGCATCAAGCCCGCCTGCGATGCGTTCGGGATGCCGCTCATGATCGAGCCTCTGGTTTTTCAGCCGAATGAGAAGGCCGGCGGCTACATGGTCGATGGCGACCCGAAGAAGATCATTCCCCTCGTTCGCCAAGCGGCGGAACTGGGCGCCGATGTGATCAAAGCGGACCCGACCGATGACGTCTCGATTTACCATCAGGTGATTCAGACGGCCGGCGGCGTGCCGGTCCTCGTCCGCGGCGGCAGCAAGGCACCCGAGGCCGAGATCCTCGCTCGCACCGAGGCCATCTTGAAGCAGGGGGCCGCTGGAATCGTCTACGGCCGCAATATCATCCAGCATCCTCGTCCGGCAGCGATCACCCGGGCGTTGATGGCGGTGGTTCACGACGGCAAAACGGCGGCGCAGGCGATGGAGCATCTGCGATGAGCGCCTCCGAACTCTCAACCGTCCGCGTCGCTGTCATCGGTGCCGGCCTCATGGGACGTGAGGTGGCCAGTGCGTTCGGGCGCTGGTTCGCGCTCCTCGACTCGGATGTACGTCCGGAGCTGGTCGGAGTCTGCGACGTCAATCCCGAGGCCATCAAATGGTTCCGCGCCATTCCCGGCGTCCGCTACTTTGAGACCGATCCTGCGCAACTGCTCCGGCATGCGGACATCGATGTCGTCTACGTAGCTGTCCCGCATCATCTCCACGAAAATCTGTACCTGGACGTTCTGCGGTCCGGAAAGGATCTTTTCGCGGAGAAGCCCTTTGGCATCGACTTGCCGAGCGCGCGGCGCGTCCGCGATGAGGCGGCGCGCTTGGGTCGGTTCGTGCGCATTTCCTCGGAGTTTCCGTTTCTACCGGGCGCGCTCCGGGCGCTCAACTACGCGCGGGAAGGGCGCCTCGGGCGTCCGATCGAGGCGCGCTGCGCGTTCCTGCACTCGAGCGATCTTGATCCCAACAAGCCGATCAACTGGAAGCGCCAGTCGCGTTTCTGCGGCGAGGCCGGGGTCATGAACGATCTTGGCATGCACGTCGCGCACCTCCCGCTGCGGCTCGGCTGGAAGCCGGACCACGTCTTTGCGACGCTCCAGCGGGTGTACACCCAGCGGCCGGACGGGAAGGGTGGCATGACCTCGAGCGATACCTGGGATAACGCCACCGTGCGGGCCACGGCCACGATTCAGGGCGAGAGCGTGCCTCTCTGTCTCGAAATGAAGCGCCTCGCTCCTGGTGAGACCAACACGTGGATCTTCGAACTGCTCGGGACCGACGGCGGCGTGCGCTTCAGCACGAAGGAGCCAAAAACGTTTTGGACCTTCCAACGGGGTAGTGACCAGCTCTGGCTGCGCACCGACCTCGGCTTCGGTACGCCGTTCAAGACGATCACCGGCGGCATTTTCGAGCCCGGCTTCCCCGATATCCTCCAGCAGATGTGGGCGGCGTTCTTCGCCGAGCGCAAGGGGACCCTCGGATCCCGTGTCGGCTGCGCCACGCCGGACGAGGCCGTCGCCCAGCACGAGCTCTGGGCCGCCGCGCTCAAGTCCGTCGCCGAGCGCCGCTGCATCACGATTGCTGAAGTTTCCTCATGACCGACCCGCACGACACAGCAGGGCGCTCTGGCGTGATTGCCGGGGGAAATTGGATCGTCGACCACGTCAAGATTATCGACGCCTGGCCGCAGCAGGACACCTTGGCCAACATCCTCAGCCAGACGGACGCGAACGGCGGTTCGCCCTACAACATCCTCGTCGATCTGGCGAAGATGGGGGCCGATTTTCCGCTGGAGGCGGTGGGCTTGGTGGGTGATGACGCGGACGGGCGGCTGATCCGCGCCGAGTGCTCTGCGCTCGGCATCAAGACCGATGCGCTGCAGAGCACCCGGAAGGCGGCGACCAGCTATACGGACGTCATGAGCGTCCAGAGCACGGGGCGCCGCAGCTTCTTCCACCAGCGCGGCGCCAATGCGCTGCTGGGTCCGGAGCACTTCGACTTCGCGACGACGCGGGCGAAACATTTCCACCTGGGTTACGCGCTGCTGCTCGATCGCCTCGACGGCCTGATTGACGGTGTACCCGGCATGCAGCTCGTATTCGCGGCGGCCCACGCGGCCGGCCTGACGACCTCGCTGGATTGTGTCAGCGAGAGCGGTGACCGCTTCGCGTCGGTCGTCACACCGGTGCTGCCTCAGGTCGACGTCTTCTTCGCCAACGATTTCGAGGCGGATAAGATCACTGGCATCGCGGTGCGAAAAGGAGATCGGCTGGATCGTGCCGGCACGGAGGCGGCAGCTCGCCGTCTGATTGAACTGGGGGTGCGGGCGTGGGTAGTGTTGCATTTTCCGGAAGGCAGCTGCGCCTGTAGCCGGCAGGGCGAAATCGTTTGGCAGGGCAGTCTGCAGGTACCACGTAGCGCGATCCGGGGCGCGGCTGGCGCAGGGGACGCCTTCGCCGCGGGCGTTCTCCTTGGCTGGCACAACGGCCACGATTTCTTGTGGAACCTCAAGCTTGGCGTCGGTGCGGCGGCGGCGTGCCTTCGGGATCCGACCTGTTCAGGAAGCATTCCCAGCTTGGCCGAGGTCGATGCGTTGGCCCGCGAGTGGGGCTACCGCGATCCGTTCGCGGATTTTGCCCCGCAGTAGATCGCATTGGCTCCGGATTAGGAGTGAGCGCGGGGTGTCCGGTAGAGGGACGTCTACGCGGGAGCCGATGCGTCCAGGTCAGGTTTGGTCAGCTGCGTCGAAGAGGGGGCACGTCGCTATCTTTCGGCAATGCGGCCGGTGGGATCCGCCCCTGATTGTGGTCCGTGCCGCTGGGCTGCCGGAGGCCGTGTCACGGCAAACCCTCTGCTGCGGCGTGTTTTGACTAAACATAATGTTTATTGTGCGAATCACGCGGAGATGGATCAAACTCCGAGTCGGTCGGGATCACAGGAGATTCAGAGGACTGAGCCGCAGCCGCTGGAGGCTGACCCGCGCCAACCGTACCGCGTGCGCCGCGCAACATCAGCCGATCAGCGCGCGGGACCGAATCGCCGAGTGAACGGATAATAGATCACCAACGGACGCCCGACGACGTCCTTCTCCGGGATGAAGCCCCAGTAGCGACCGTCCGAACTGTTGCTCGAATTGTCGCCCAGCGCAAAGAATGCGTGCTCGGGAACCTCGACGACGCGCCCCGGCTGCAACAAACCCAAGGCCTGAAAGCCCCGGTATTGCCCTTCTGCCGCGTTGTTCTTCGTAAAGGCCGCCGCGCCGGTAATGGGCTCTCCGTTGCGCAGGAGCGTTCCGCCCGCGCTACGAACCCCGTTCACCGACCCTTGCCCGCCGGCTCGGCGGATCTCAAGGGTGTCTCCAGGCAGTCCCACGAGCCGCTTCACGTAATACTGGTCGCCGTAGGTATCGGCAATGCCGGGAATGTTCTTGGTCCGGAAAACGAAGCCGCTGCCGACCGAAGGCTGCACGAAATGATAGCTCATGCGATCCACGAAGAGCTGGTCCCCGGTCAGGATGTCGAACGACAGCAAACGGTCTCCGGCGGAAACGGTGCGCCCGATTCGCACGAACTGCATTCGGACCCGGCGCCCGTCCTCAATCACTTCCCGCCACTCGAACTTCCCGGCCGCGATGAGCGGCATGATGGCTTCCTCCAGCTTCGCGGCTTGAGGAAAATACGCCTCACGAAGCGCCCAATCGAAGTCAAAGTCCAGCGGCACCTGGACCGACACGGGAGTGTCGTTGACGTAGATGCGGTACTCGCGCAGCTGCGTCGGGAAGACCAGCCAGTTGCGTCCCGGGACGACCTGATAGTGCGCTACGCCGGCGCGGCCGCCGAGGTTGCCGACGGGAATCAGAATCTCTCCGGAAGTCGGCGCATCCAGTCGCCGCGAGCGTGCACCGAAAGCGGCGAACCGCACGCCTTGCTCGAGGGTTCCCGGCTCCTCGGCCGGCTCCCGGAAGACCTCCGGCGTCATGCCGTGATAGCTCGGCCACATCGAGTTCGTGGGAATCTTGAATGGCTGGACGAAGTACGCGCGGATGCCGAGGATGACAATCGCCGCAACAAGGAAGAACTCGACGTTTTCGACGAGTGAGGACTTGGGGTAGATCTTGCCCCCGGTCCGCTGCAGTACCTGCTCAAGCGATGCGATCGACAGCTTGAGCTTCGGAGCCTCGGCCTTGTCGCGGATCTCCGTCTGGACCTGAGCGCTGCGGGCGCGCAGCTCGGCGAGCTCCGTCGGCGAAAGGACGTCGCGACGGTAGTGCAGAACTTTCTCCGCCAGCTCGAGCCACGTTGACGCGTGCTCGCGCATCTTCTTGTCGCTGGAAGTGAAGAATCCGAACACGGCGTGGAGGCTCCGACGGTGGCGACTCAGTTCTTGAGTACTTGGATGAAAGCGTCGGGCGGAATGGATACCCGCCCGATCTGCTTCATCTTCTTCTTACCTTCCTTCTGCTTGTCGAGCAACTTGCGCTTACGGGAGATGTCGCCGCCGTAGCACTTCGCCGTCACGTCCTTGCGCATTTCGCGGACGTTGTCTCGAGCGATGATCTTGCCGCCGATGGCGGCCTGGATGGCGACCTTGAACATCTGCGGAGGAATGATGTCCGCGAGCTTCTCGCACAATTCGCGTCCTTTGCCCTCCGCCTTTTCCCGGTGCACGATGCTGGCGAAGGCGTCAACGGGGTCGCTGTTGATCAGGATCTCCATCTTCACCAGATCGCTGGCGCGGTACTCTCCGAGCTCGTAATCCATCGAACCGTAACCGTGGGTGATGCTCTTGAGGCGGTCGTTGAAGTCGACGAGGATTTCGTTCAGCGGCAGCACGCAGCTCAGCATGACGCGGTTAGCATCCAGCGTGTCCGTGTGCTCGCAGGTGCCGCGCTTCTCCATGATCAGCGAGAGGATGTCGCCCATGCAGTCGTTGGGGAGGTGGATTGACGCCTTGATCGTCGGTTCGCGGATTTCCGTGAAGGTGCCGGGGTCGGGAAGGTTGATCGGATTATCAACCTCAATGATGGATCCGTCGTGCTTGACGATCTGGTACACGACGCTCGGGTAGGTTGAGATGATCTCCACGTCGTGCTCGCGGCGGATGCGCTCTTGGATGATCTCCATGTGCAGCAATCCGAGAAACCCACAGCGGAAGCCGAAACCGAGGGCCACGGAGCTTTCCGAGGCGTAGACGAAGGCGGAGTCATTGAGCCGGAGGCGACCGAGGGCCGCCTTCAGCTTCTCGTAGTCCGAGCTCTCAAGGGGGTACAAACCACAAAATACCATCGGTCGCACTTCCTTGTAGCCCGGGAGCATCTCGGAAGCGGGCTGCCGCGCGAGGGTGATCGTGTCGCCGGTCTTGATGTCAGCGGTGTCCTTGATGTTGGAAACGATGTACCCCACGTCCCCTGCCCCGAGGTTGGCGGACTTCTGCATCTTCGGCGTGAAGATGCCGACTTCCTTCACTTCTGAGCGCTGGCCGGTGCTCATCAGCTGCATGATGTCACCGGCTTTGATGGAGCCGGAGAACACGCGGCAGTAAGCGATCACGCCGCGGTAGGAGTCGTAGAGAGAGTCGAAGACGAGCGTCCGCGTCTGCGCATAGTCCGCCCAGCGGGGAGGCGGGACCCGCGCAATGACTGCCTCGAGGATATCCTGGATTCCGATCCCGGACTTGCCGCTGGCCAGAATCGCCTCCTCGGCGGGAATAGTCAGGATGTCCTCCAGTTGCTTGAGGCAGAGCTCGAGGTTGGCGCTCGGCAGGTCGATCTTGTTGATCACCGGGATGACCTTCAGGTTCTGGCTAAAGGCGAGGTGGGCATTGGCGACCGTCTGCGCCTCCACGCCTTGGGCGGCATCGATGAGCAGTACTGCACCTTCGCAGGCTGCGAGCGAGCGGGAGACTTCGTAGGAGAAGTCCACGTGCCCGGGCGTGTCCATCAGGTTCAGCTTATAGGTCCGGCCATCTTTCGCCGGGTAGGACATCGTGACCGGGTGGCTCTTGATGGTGATTCCGCGCTCCTTCTCGAGGTCCATCGAGTCGAGATGCTGGTCCGTCATCACGCGTTGTTGAACGGTGTTGGTAAACTCAAGCAGCCGGTCGGACAGCGTCGTCTTGCCGTGATCGACGTGGGCGATAATACAGAAATTGCGGGTAAGGGAGACGTCCACGAAGTCGGGGGAAAGGGATTATACTGTGCAGTCTGAAGATCGGCTCAAGCGGCGAGGTCGGAAAACTCGCTGAAGCTTCGTACGGTCCAAGCCTTGTCCGTGCGGCGGGCGAGTCCGGCGAGGACGCCTCCGGGTCCGAGCTCCCAGAACTCCGTCGCCCCGGCTGCGGCGCAGGTCCGCATGCAGTCCTCCCACAGTACCGATGACACGACTTGTCGGGCCAGCGCGGCACGCAGGTCCGTCGGCTCCGAGATTGCGGCCCCCGTGGTGTTCGAGAACACTGTGCACGTCGGGCGGGCAAACGGAACCGACTCCAAAAACGCCGCGAACTGCACCCGCGCCGGTTCCATGAGGCGAGAATGGTAGGCACCCGCGACATTGAGCGGGATCACGCGCTTCCATCCCCGCTCCTTGCACGCTGCCACCGCGGTATCGATGCGAGTCTTTTCGCCGGAGAGAATGATCTGCCCCGGCGCGTTGAAATTGGCCGCTTCGATCCCGAATTCCGCACACAGCTCGAGAACCCGCGCCCTCTCCTCGCCCACGACGGCCGCCATCGAGCCCACCGACTGCTCGCAGGCGAGCTGCATCAGGCGGCCGCGTTCGGCCACCACCTTGAGACCGGTCGCAAAATCGAACACGCCGGCGGCCGTATAAGCCGTAATCTCTCCGAGTGAGAGCCCCAGGGCGAAGGAAGGCGCTCCCGTCGGGAGGCGTCCGCTCTCGCGCAGGGCGGCCAGCAACGCCAGTCCGTGCACGAAAAGGGCCGGTTGACACACCTTCGTCTCGGTCAGCGCGGCCTCCGGACCATTGAAGCTCACCTCGCTCAGGCTCCAGCCCAGCGTGCGGTCCGCTTCGTCATACAACGCGCGTGCAGCAGGCGACGCGTCGTAGAGCGAGCGTCCCATCCCGACTTTCTGGGCACCTTGGCCGGCGAAAAGCAGTGCGAGAGTCATGGCGGCGAAACCGAATAGAAAACGCGCACGCCCCCGAAAAACCAAGCCCGAAAGCGGCTCCGCGTGCCTTGCTGCAGTTTACTGGACTCAGCATACCGGACGTAAACGGTGGCGCAGGCTCCCTCGACCCCTTCGAACGTGGATCTGCTGCGTACGACAACGCCTGTCTGACCCCTCGGATAGGATGCTCACATGACTGCCAGCGTCTCCGAGGTCGCCACGTCCGATCCCGCCATTCCCCAATCCAACGCCGAGGTTCATGCCTTGGAACGCGCGGCGTACGCGCTCGGCTGCAATGAGGGTCTATTGAGCGAGGTTCCGGCGGCGTTGTGGGACCGCCGAGAGGCCGTGAGCGAAGCACATCATGCCGGAGGCCCGCTGACGCTTAAGGACTTGCTTGAGCATGAAGCGTTGCAGGGCGAGCGCGGGATCAGCCCGCGCTCCGCTGCAGCCCGACGCTGGCTGAATGGTCTGTGGCTTGTGCGTGAGGCCTCTCCCGCCGCATCGCCTCTGAGTTTCCCCCATTGGCACGCCGTGCTGTCGTGTCTCGATTCGCAGGTCCTCACGACGCAAGCGCTCGCTTCGCTGCGTCGGTGGAGCGAGGGATTGCGCGGACTTTGGGCGCGGCACGGAGGACTAGCCGCGTCGTCGATGGTCGTCGCACCCTCGCATGAAGCCCCAGACAGCGTCCTCGCGGCGCAGCTCGGTCGTCTCGCGTCGCACGCCCTGCTCCACCACGCCGGCCTGTCGGCGGGCGTGGCTGCACCGTTGACCTCGGTAACGAAACTCGTACCGCCTCGTCCCGAGCGCATGTCCCACGCGCGCGACGGGAAGGCGCAGCGAGACCGGCCCTGCGCTCTCTGGCTTTCGGGCCTGCGGGCGGCACTCGAGGAGCGTCGCGCCGTGGTGCGCGCCTTGCGCGCTCACGCGGACCGGGACCGCACGCGGGTCGCTGGCTTGCCACGCTGCGCCGGATCTACCCTTGCCGTACTCGCGCAGCTGGAGCGAACGCCGGTCGCCACGCTGACGTCGGTGAGCGATGAATCGCGCATTTGCTTTCCCACGACGCTCCGGGCCATGCATCGATTGCTTGATGCTGGAATCGTCCGCGAAATCACGGGACGCCGGAGCAAGCGGGTCTTCGCCTACGAGGGATACGTACGACTGCTTGAGCCGGATCTCGGAAATGGAATGGCGGAGTCGCCGCCGGAACCGGCGGGTTCCCAGCCCTAGCTCCGGTGCTCGGCAGCGTTTGGGCGTCGGGCCAGCCACTGCACCACGTCAGCGCGACCGGTGTGGCCGCTGCCTTCGATCACGTCCCTCTCCTGCTCGCAGCCGATCAGGGTCTCGAGGTCGGGACACGCCGACTGCAAGTCAGCCAGCTCCACCAGTAACTCGGGGGCTTGGACGGGTCCTCCCGTGTTCCATCGCACCTGCCTCGGCGTGTAACACTCCACGACGAGCAGCCCGTCTGGCGTGAGGGCACGGGCGACACGCTGGAGCAGTTGCTGTCGATCTGGAGGAGCAAGATGGAGGAAAATCCACACGACCGCGTCCCATGCGCCGTGGCCCAGTTCATGGTGGAGCAAATCGCAGACGACCGTTCCAACCCGCTCGCTCACCCCGCGATCGCTTGCGAGCTGCCGCGCCTTCGCGAGGCCGACGGCCGACTGGTCGAGGGCGGTGACGTGAAAGCCATGCTCCGCGAGAAACACGGCGTTCCTTCCCTCCCCCTCCGCGACGCACAGTACGCGTCCGCCTGGCCGGAGCCGGTCAACCACGGAGCGCAGGAAGTCGTTCGGCTCGGTGCCGAAAACGTAGCCCGGTTCACTCGCGTAGCGGGAATCCCAGAAGGAGGGGTGCATGCTTGGTGAAGGCCCTCGGGCTCGACGGTCGCGATGGTCTCTGTGAGTGAGCCAAGAATGGCCGCAATAGATGGCCAAGCGTTACGTCCGTGAGACCTAAAAGTTGGTGGACCCGATCAGAATCGAACTGACGACCTCCTCAATGCCATTGAGGCGCTCTGCCAACTGAGCTACGAGCCCGACAACCAACGTGAGTGGCGAAAATCGCGCTTCCGCGGGGGAAGGCAAGCGGTTTTTTTGGTCAGTTCTCGTCGCTCATTCTCAGGTTCACGACGAACGTGCCCGCTTTCCGGTTGGGCGGAGGCCCCAGATTCGGAATGGTGCGGAAGGCATCAAGGATCGCGCGATCGAACTCGTTGCTCCCGCTCGACTCGCGGATACTGACCCCAGAAATCTCGCCGGAGGCGGACAAGGAAAATTGCACCCTCACCGACAGCTGGTCGCTGAAGTTGGCCTGCTCCATCGTCTGACGGATGCGCTGGAGGATGAGGGCGATGTAGGCATCGGTGAGCTCCATCTCCGCCCGCTCCAAGGCCTTTCCGCCGGCGCCGCCCTTGGTGTTCGCGGTGGATCCGCCGCTGACGCCGCCGCGGATGCCCTTGGCCACCGAAGGCACGTCGGCGGTGCGGCGGGATCCGCTGGGCGCCTTCTTTCCGGCGTTCAGTCGATCGAACTCCTCCTTCGACATCCGGCGCGACTGCTGCTCGGCCTCCTTCTTGGCCCGATCGGCGGCCGCCTTTTGCTCGGTCCGGAACTTCTTTTCGATGTTGGCGGCCCGCTTCTCCGACAGGCGCTTGATGTCGCGCACGAAATTCGGCGGCGGTTCCGCCTTGGGCGTGGCCGTGGCCTTCGCGGCTGGTGCGGGCCGGCTGACCGGTTCCGGCGGAGTCGGCAGCGGTTCGACCGGCGCCGGCTCCGGCACGGGGTCGGGGCGGCGCGTGACGACGGGCTTCGGGAGCGAAACGGCCGTTTCTCCTGGGGCGGCGTCGGGTTCGCCGAGTGCGGGAGCCTCCGTCGCGGCATAGTTGTCGCCCTCGCCGGCAACCAGCTCGAAGATGGCCGGCGGCTCGGCGGCACGCCGGGCGGAAAGCATGAAGGCGAGCGCGGCAAGCGCCACCACCAGCGCGTGAAGGCAAATGGACGCGAAATAAGCGCTGGGCGACTGAGCGGTCATCGACCCGGCGCACCCCCTGCCTGAGTATCAAACTGGATCTTCGAAAGCTTGTTCTTCGTCAGCTCATCCATGACGCGGACCACCTGCTGCCACTGCAGCGTGAGATCCGCGCGGATGCGGATCACCGGATGCTGGGCGGCCGGTCCAGCGGCCAGCGGCACCAACCGCGACGACAGCTCGCTGAACGACACGGGCGTGGAGTCGAAGAAGTAACGGCCTTGGCGATCGATCGAGATCGAGACAAACCGCGTGTCCTTATCCGGCTTAGCCTGCTCACGACGCGTCTCGACTGGAAGGTTCACCGGGATCGCCTGCTCCTGATTGATCAGCGGGGTCGCGATCATGAAAATCAGCAGCAGCACGAACGCCAAATCGACGAGATTCGTGACGTTGAGGTCGGCCAGCGGATGGGCCGTGCGATGCCTTCGGAAAGTGCGGGCCATGGCGCTCGCTCCTTACTTCTTCGACTCCAGCTCGATTCGGTCCGCGAGCGAACTCGCGAAGTTCTCGAGCTCCGTGATGAGGCGACGCGTGGTCGAAAGCAGGAAGTTGTAGCCGAACACGGAGGGGATCGCGACCACGAGACCGGCGATGGTGGTGAGCAAGGCCGCCGAAACGCCGGGCGCGAGATTCTGGATGCTCGCGGTCTGCGCGCCGGACGCGGTGATCGAATCGAACGCAAGCATCACGCCCCACACCGTGCCGAGCAGACCGAGGAAGGGAGCGCCAGAGACGATGGTTGCGAGAAAGATCATCGACGTCTCATAGCGAAGGGTCTGACGCGCGATCGCACGCTGGAGGGCGTTCTCCGCGTGCTCCAGTCGAGCGCGGCTCGAATCCTCGCCCTTTTCCTGCAAAATCGACGCGGCGCGCCAGTAGGATTCGACCGCATCGGCGAACAGGTCGCCGTAGGGAATCCCGCGCTTGTTCTTGTACGATTCTGGGAGGTCCAGGAGCGTTCGCTCTTCGCGCAGGCGCTGCTCGAAGGCGAGGTTCAGGGTGCGCATCTGGCGGAGTTCGTTGCGCTTCCCCAGCATCACCGCCCATGCGATCATGCTGAAGATGCCCAAGCCGACCGTGAGGATCTGGCCGGCGAGGTCGCAGCGGAGGAAGATGTCGACGAGATTGACAGTGGCGATCGGGGGAAGCATCGGGACCCAGTTAAAGCCGGAGTGTGTGTCATCCCGGGCGCCACGTTCAATGGCAAACCCTCGCAGTCCGAATCTGTTTGCCGCCCCGGAGCCCCGCTTTTGTCTGGTGGGGCCCTGTTCTCATGAGCGATTTCAAGTCTTCCTGCCTTAGCGCACTCCGCCGCCACGCCAGCCGCATCGGCCAAACCCGGTCGTTGGTCGGACTCGATGGTTTCGTCGACACGATCGTCACCCCGGTCGGTCTCCGACGGGGGCAAGGGGATTCCTTCACGCCGATCGCCACCCTTTCCGAGTTCGGGCAGCGGATCGTCGCGGCGGCCGGGAAGAGCACGAACATCGAGCTCTATCCGAGGATGGACAAGCTCGGCGGAAACGGGCCCATCATGGCCAACGCTCTGCTGGCCCACGGGACCCAGCTCACCTACGTGGGGGCTCTGGGCGCGTCCGCGATCCACCCCGTTTTTGCCGATCTGGCGCGCCGGGCGACGGTCGTCTCGCTCGCCGCACCGGCCCATACTACCGCCGTCGAGTGCGAGGACGGGAAGCTGATGCTTGGACAGATGCGCAGTCTGGATGACATCACGTTCGAACGTCTCCAGTCGTCGCTTGGTGAGGCGGGGCTGCGCACCGCCCTGACCTCCGCTGATCTCATCGCGCTGGTCAACTGGACGATGATTCCGAACATGACGGAGATCTTCGAGGCGCTCGTGGATCGGGTGCTGCCCTCCCTGAGCGGGATGAAAGCGCGCTTCTTCTTCGACCTCGCCGACCCCGAGAAGCGCGCCGTCGAGGATCTTCGCCGGGCGCTTCGCGCCATCAGCCGCTTCGAGCAATTCGGCCGCGTGACGCTCGGATTGAACCTGAAGGAGGCCCAGCAGGTCGCAGCCGCACTCGGTGTCACGCCGGGCGACGAGAGTGAGGCCTCCCTGCGCGCGACCGCCGCGGCGCTCCGCGCCGCGCTCCGCATCGACACGGTCGTCGTGCATCCCCGCGCCGCCGCCGCCTGCGCGACGGCGTCAGGCACCGCCTGGGTGCCGGGGCCGTACACCGAGAAGCCGCTGATCACTACGGGGGCCGGTGACCACTTCAATGCGGGCTTCTCCACAGGCCAGCTCCTCGGTCTCGATGCTGAATCCTGCCTGACGCTCGGCGTGAGCACGAGCGGTCACTATGTCCGCACCGGGGAGAGCCCGACCCTGGGCCAGCTTGAATCGTTCCTCGCCAACTGGCGCTGACCTCGATCATATTCCAGCCATGGTAGCGAAACCCAAACGCGCCGGAAAACTGATTTCCTTCGAGGGGTCCGAGGGCAGCGGAAAGTCGACTCAGATCGCTCGGCTGGCCGCGCGCCTCCAGGAGATGCACCGCGACGTGGTGACCGTCCGCGAGCCCGGCGGGACCGAGATCGGTGAACAGATCCGCAATATCATCGTCCATAATTCCCGCGGAGACGAGATGTGTGCGGAGACCGAGTTACTGCTCTTCGCTGCATCCCGCGCGCAGTTGGTCCGCGAGGTCATCGCCCCGGCCCTCCTGCGAGGCAGCGTCGTGCTCAGCGACCGCTTCCTTGACTCGTCCACGGTCTATCAAGGGGTCGCACGCAATCTGTCGCTCGATCCGGTCAATCAGATCAATCACTTCGCCGTCGGCAACGTGATGCCGGATCTCACCATCGTGATTGACGTGCCGACGGAGGTGAGCCTGCAGCGGATTCGGCAGCGCGCCTCTGATCTCCCGGACCGCATGGAGCGTGAAAATATCGACTTCTACACGAAGGTCCGAGAGGGCTACCTCGTGCTCGCGCGCGGCATGCCGGAGCGCTTCGTGGTGGTGGATGGCACGCAATCCGTGGAGACGATCGAGCACGCCATCTGGTTCGCGGTAAAGGATCGCCTCGTCTGAGGGTCGCCTCCGTGCCTGCTGCCCTTCCCCCCGTCCGATCGTCGCCTGCACCCTGGCCCGAGGCCCTCGCCGGCACGCCGGCGGTTGCGGTCATCGAAACGGCGCTGGCGCGCGGTCGGCTTTCTCACAGCCTGCTGCTGACGGGCAGCGATCTTTCACTGCTGGAACAAGTCGCCCTCGGCATCGCCGACCGGCTGCTCAATGTGCCGGAGTCGTCGGCGCCCTTCCCGCCCGCGCAGCATCCGGACTGCCATGAACTGCGGCCGGCGGGAAAGATGCGGCAGATCTCAGCCGATGCCACGCGTACGCTGATCGGCAAGGTCCAGGTGTCGGCGACGGTCTCCCCGCGCAAGGTGGCGATCCTCCACGAGGCGGACCGGATGAACGTCTATGCGGCGAACATCTTTCTGAAGACGCTCGAGGAGCCTCCCGCCAACACCACGCTGCTGCTGCTCACGACCAAGCCGTACAGCCTCCTGCCCACCATCCGGAGCCGTGTGTTGCAGTTTCGCTTTCCGCTGGCGGCGCAGATGGCGGGGATCGACGGATGGGCCGCGTGGATCACCGATTATCAGGCTTGGCTGAGCCAGCTAGAAATGGGTGTCGCTGATCGGAAAGCCGTCGCGGAATCCGTCTTCGGCGTCTACGGCTTGGTCGCTCGCTTCTCCGCCCTGCTCGACTTCGCCACGGCTGAGGCGTGGAAGCGTGAAAAGGAGCGGGTCACGGTCGAGCTCGACGAAGATGAGGAGGCGGCACGGGAGACCGGGATCGCAAATGGAATCCGCGCTCGGATGTTCGCGGAGATTGCGGGAGCTACGCGCAGTTTTGCGTTGCCCCGCCTGTGCGAAGGCGACGAAACGTCGCGCCGGAATCTCGCGGCGGCCATCGCCCGTTTGGAGCAGTCCGCCGGGCTGCTCCGCGTGAACCTGAACGAATCGGCGGCCCTCGAGCACTTCCTGCTCTTCAGCCTGCGGCTCTGGTCACGGCGCTGATCCGCCGCGGTGGAGAGCGACGGCGACGCGGTCCACGAATTCGGCGCGGGTGTCCATGTGCGGATTGTGCCCCGCCGACGCGATCGTCTCGATGACGGCGTTCGGAAAGTGATGTCGGATCATGGCGTGGTCTTCCGCCACGACGTAGCGGGAGCGGCCCCCCAGCAAAAACGTCGTCGGCCCCGCGAACTGCATGTCATTCCCGAGGGGACTCGATTCGAGCGTAGGGAGTGCGGAGGCGAGCCACGGGAGCGGGACCAGCCAACGCCAGGAGCCATCGTCGGCGCGTCCCAGATTCGTGAGCAGGAACTTCCGCATCGCGAGGTCGGGCACGCGGCCCTCCAAGCGCATCTCTGCCTCCGCCCGCGTGGTCAGGCCCGCCAGCTCAAGATCGAGCAGCGCGGCGAGCTCGTGGCGATGCGACTGGAAAGCGTAGCTCTTCGGTGCGATGTCGACAATGACGAGATTCTCGACGAGCGCCGGCGCAACGCATGCCAGCCGCATCAAAATCTTGCCGCCGAGACTGTGTCCGAGGAACTGAGCGCGCGAGATGCCCTGCTCGGCGCACCAAGAGAGGACATCGGTGACCAGCGCATCCCAGCTCATGTCGGCCGCGCGCCCCGATTCGCCATGGTTGCGAAGGTCGAGGGCGCGCACATGAACGTGGGCGGACAGGTCGCGCCCGGTGAGTTGCCAGTTTCGGGAGGACCCCAGAAAACCGTGCACCACGACCAGCGGAACCTTCCCCGCGCCGCCGAAGTCGCGCGAAGCAAGGGGAACGGCGACCGCCGAGGGAGCGGGAGCGAAAGGCACCACCGACAAAGCCCTCAAGTCGTGAGCAGGAAGACCACCGTCATCACGGCGGTGGGGGCGAGTGCGCCGAGAAAGAGGTTCAGCGGCGAGACGCCGCCGGGGAAGCAGCGGGAGAGAATCGACTGTCCGGCTGGATTCGGGGCGTTGGCAATCACGGTGAGTCCTCCGCCGATCACGGCTCCGGAGACGACCGCATACTTCAGCTCGGGCGTGAGCCCCGGCACCAACGAAGCCAGGTAGGTGATCGCGGCGTTGTCGTTGAAGGCGGTGAGGAAAATCGCGCCAAACTTCAGGGGTATTTCCGACAGACTCCCCAGGACGGGCGCGATCCACCACTGTTGGAGCGAGCCGTGGACGACCAGGCCGGCGAGGAAGAACCCGACCAGCACGGGCGAGCGCAGCCCGATCGGATCTTGATGATGCGCGGTGGCCTGAGTGAACGCGAGGAACACCAGGAATCCACCGAGGAACAGCGGCACGTAGTGCGCGGTGAGGACGGTCCAAGCCAGTGCTCCGACGTGGACGGCGGTGATCCAAGCCGGGACCCGGTCGCGGCGCTGGGTCGCGTGAGCCTCGACGACGTCCTCCTCTGACGGAGGATTGGACCCGGTGGCCAGCGCCTTGAATTCGCGTCGAAACACCGCGTAGTAGATTGCGTTCGAAATCACGATTCCGATAGCCGCCTTCCAGCCGAAGTGCTGGAGCATGAACGGGGTGTCCCAGCCCCACTTGGCTGCGACCATCAGCACCGGCGGCGCGGCAAAGTGCGTCAACGTACCGCCGACTGAGATGTTGACGAAGAGCAGCCCGAGGGTCGCGTACCGCAGCCGCATGCTGGGGTTGAAGCGATAGAAATTCTGGAGGAGCAGCAGCGCCGCGATGGTCATCGCGGCCGGCTCCGTGATGAAGGAGCCGAGGAGCGGGGCCAAGGTGAGGATCGAGAACCACCACGCGAGCGGCGTGCCTCCGCCTAGCGCGGCGACGCGTCCAAGGACGGACTCGGACAACCGCAGAATCGGACGCGTGGCCGCGATGGCCATGATCACCACCACGAAGAGCGGCTCCGTGTACTTCACGCCGTAGGTGACGTAGTTCTGCGCCGCATCCCAGCCCTTCGCGGCCGTGATTGCCGCCAGCAGCGGAATCACCCACAGGCCGAACACGGCCTCGATCTCTCCGAGAAAATGCAACAGCTCGGCCTTGAAGCTGACCGGGGGCCGAGAACCTGGACGCAGGCCGCCCGAGGCCTCCAGTGCCCGGAGCTTCGCCTCATGCTCCTCGCGGGCATGATGCGCCCACTGCAGGATCTTCGGCGAACAAAACGTGTGCAGGATCGCGAGCAGGAAGATGCCCGAGGCGACGAGGTTGAAAGGTTGGACGCCGACGCGGTGCTTGAGTACCTCCCATAGGCTGAGTCCCTGCTCACCCGCCGTGTACGCCTCAAGGGGCAGCGGGAACGTGGGTCCACCGGAGCCCGCGGATGCCGCTGCGAGAGGGACCGAGCAGGCGGCAGCCGCAAGAGCCACCAAGGTGGGGCGAAAGAAGGCACTCATGGGGTGCCTACCTAGAACGTCCTAGGCCCAGCGCGCAAGCAAGCCCGGCAGGTCTGCGAGCGAATTGATGAAATGGTCCGCCTCCCGCCTTACTCGCTCCCGCGTCACATAGCGGCCAAACCCGACGAAGAGATCCGCCGCCGGCTTGGCCTCGAGGTCGCTCACTCCATCCCCCACCATCACCACCGCCGAGGGTCGTAGCTCCGCCCGCAGTCGCTGCACGATGTCGGGTTTTCCGCCGGAACGCGTAGTCGGGTACGTTTCGTCAAACCCAGCGTAGCTTCCCTCTCCTGTGAAGTGCAGGTCGACCGCCTCGATGCGCTCGATGCCAAGATGATCCGCCAGCGGACGGATCGCGTTCCGGAATCCGCCGCTCACGATCATGGGCGTCCACCCACTCCGTCGCAGGCCCGCCAGCGTCTGCGAAGCCGTCGGTTCCACAGTGGCCACATACCTGCGCCCGATCTCCGCGACGTGTGCGGCGGTGGGGCGAATGATTTCAAGCCGGCGGCTGAAGACCGACTCCACGGGAATGCGCCCCTCCATGGCTGCCGTCGTCATGGCCTCGACCTCCGCGAAGATCGCGGGTCCGCGCAGACGCCCCAGCTCGTCGATGCCTTCGATCGCCGAAAGGGTGCTGTCGCAGTCGAAGAGAATCAGGCGTGGGGCACTCATGGATGGCAGCGCGGGAGAGCGTGGAGAGGACAGGCGCGAGGTCCGGACAAAACAAAGCCCTCCGCTTGGGGAGGGCTTCGGGACGCGATGCGGAAACGCTCGCGGTTACTTCTTCGCGGTGACGCGCTTGAACTTCGTCGTGAACTTCTCGACGCGGCCAGCGGTGTCGACGATGCGCTTCTCGCCGGTGTAGGCGGGATGCGAGTCCATGGTGACGTCGCGGACGATGACGAAGTGTTCCTGACCGTCGATGGTCTCCTTGCGGGGAGACTTCATGGTCGACTTGGTGAGGAAGCGACGGCCGGTTCCGATATCGAGGAAGCAGACGTCGTTGAGCGAGGGATGGCCTTCGGGCTTCATGGCGAAAGGGTTTAGTTTCCGGGTCTCAGCCCTGGCGAGCCTTGTAACGGGGCTCAACCTTGTTGATCACGTAGATCTTGCCGCGGCGGCGCACGACTTGGCACGCCGGGTGGCGCTTCTTCGCGGATTTGATGGAGGAAACAACTTTCATAAAAGGTCCAGAAAAGCCGCCGGGGCGGTAGGTTGTCAACTCGATACTCCTGCCTCCTAGTTGAGACTGGGATCGTCGGGTTCCTCGGCCAGGATTCGCCACTCGGGGTGGAGGCCGGAGAGCAGTCCGCGCCAGAGCGTCTCGTCGGGCTGGAACTCCAGCAAGTCTGACCCCACCGGCATCACGACCCATGCGTCGCGGTCGAGCTCTTCCTCCAGTTGCCCGCCGCTCCATCCGGCATGCCCCAAAAACGCTCGGATCTCGAAGCCCGCCTCGCCGCGAAGCTCGATCGCCTTCTCAGGCTCGAGTCCGAAGTAGAGTTTGAGCTCCGTCCCGCTGGGTTCCACCTGCCACGCGCACAGGATCAACTGCTCTTCGCGCACCGGCCCGCCGCGGTAGACCGGCACCCCGGCCAGGGGTCCCAGAGCGAAAGCAGCGTCCAGCTCGCCCAGGGTCCTTCCCAACGGGCGATTCAACACCACGCCCATCGCCCCCTCGGAATCGTGGCTGGAAATCAGCACCACGCTTCGCCGGAAGGACGGGTCGCGCAGGGCGGGATGCGCCAACAGGAGCGAGCCGGAGAGTTCGGACTCCGAACGGGACGAGACGCGACGGGTGCGCATCGGTGTCAGGTCCCGGCCGCCAGTTGGGTGACCTTGACTCCCGCATCCGCCAGCAGCGGCACAACGAGGGGATCGTTGTGGTAATCCTCACGGTAGCGAATCTCCGCGATCCCGGATGCGGCCAGAATCTTGGCGCAGTTGATGCACGGGAAGTGCGTCACATACGCGACGCACCCTTCCACGGCACTTCCCCGCCGTGCGGCGTCCGCCACCGCGTTCTGCTCGGCGTGAACGGTGGCCTGTTCGTGCCCGTCGCGCACGCGTGAGGCATGCGGCGTGCCGGGAAGGAACCCATTGTAGCCGGCGGCAACCAGCCGATTGCGGCGATCGCCCCCGCTGACAATGACGCAGCCCACGTGCAGCCGCTCGCACGGAGAACGCGTGGAGATGAGCACGGCGGTCGCCATGAAGTATTCGTCCCACGAAGGACGGGTCGGAAAATGGGCCGTGGCCTCGGCGATCAGGTCGACCGGACCGCCGGAGCCGGCGGAAGGAACCACCTCACTCATGGCGGTAGGCAAGCGGACCACGACGAGGCTGGCAAGTCGCCCGCGACGCCGCCTTGGCTTTTCTGCGGGACCCGTCACGCTCCCCGCCATGGTTCCGCTGCACGATCTCACGGCCTACTGCGACGAGCGCACCCTGATGTCTTTGTACAAGGATGCGCCCGGTGCGTTCAACGGCCTCCAACTCGCCAATGCTCGAGGGGTATCGAAAATCGGCGCGGCGGTGGACGTGGGGGTGGCGCCCTTCCGGGCCGCGGTGGAGGCCGGGGTGGACTTCCTGATCGTGCATCACGGTATGTTCTGGGATCAACCGCGCGCCTTCACGGGTCCGCACTTTGAACGTCTCTCCACGCTGATCTCGGGCGGCTGCGCCCTGTACTCGAGTCACCTGCCCTTGGACGGACATCCGGAGTTGGGTAACAATGCGATCTTGGCGCGGCAGCTCGGACTCCACCCCACCCTGCCCTTTCTGGTGCGAGATGGCCAATCGATCGGCTGGGCCTCTGAGTCGCAACTGCACCGCAGTGCGCTGCGGACCTCACTTGAGAAGCTCTATCCGCGGGTGATTGCGGTGGAATACGGCGCGGCGACCCCGCAACGGGTGGCTTTTTGCAGCGGCAGTGGCAACAGCGCGGTACCAGAGTTACTGCGGTCGGGAATCGACACCCTGGTCACAGGGGAACTGCGCGAGGAGTGGTTTCCGGTGGCGCAGGACTACGGGCTCAACCTCTATCTCTGTGGCCACTATGCGACCGAAGTGCACGGCGTTCAGGCGCTCGCGGCGGACGTGGCGCGGCGCTTTGGCCTCCCTTGGACCTTCCTGCGCACGGACAATCCCCTCTAGCTCCGCGCGAAGAATCCCTTTGCCCTCCGAGGGGCGCCGCGATTGCCTGAACGAGTTCACGATGAAGACTATCGCCATCCTCAACGGCCCCAACCTCGACCGACTCGGCAAGCGCGAACCAGAGATTTACGGACGCGCGACGCTGGCCGACATCGAGGCCGCACTGCGGGCGGAGTTCGGAGACAAGGTGAAGTTGGAATTTTTCCAGTCGAATCACGAGGGAGCGCTCATTGATCGGATCAATGCGCTGGCCGATGCCAACGATGCGAAGAGCGCGGCGATCGTGATCAATCCGGGTGGCTTCACGCATACGAGCGTTGCGCTTCGGGATTCCCTCGCTGGCTCATCCTTGCCGGTCGTGGAGGTGCACCTGTCGAACATTCACCGCCGAGAGGCGTTCCGCCAGCACTCCTACAGCGCCGGCGCTGCCGTCGGAGTGATTACGGGCTTGGGCGTTGAAGGCTATTTCGCCGCCGTGCGCTACCTGCTGCGTTCCTAAGCGCGCACGCCGGGACCGTTCAGGGGCCACCGAGCCATCCCAGCGCCGCGAGCGCGTGCAGACTCGCGCACGCGGCGAGCGTGGCCGCGAGGTCGTCCGCCATCACCCCCCAGCCACCGGGCAGTCGCTGGAGCTGCGCGATGCCGAAGGGCTTGGTAATGTCGAACAGTCGAAAGAGCGCGAAGCCCACGGCGAACAGGACCCACGGTGTGGCGGCGGACTCCAACCGCGACCAGCCCAGGAAACACAGGGGCATCGCCACCACCTCATCGATGATCACCTCGCCGGGGTCGGCCCGACCGAGGCCGCGCTCCGCCGCGGCGCAGATCCACACTGCCGGTAGCGCCAATCCCAGCGTCGTCCACGCGATTAAGTCCTCTGCCCCGGACCGAATGAGCCCGGCCGCCAACGCGAGTCCGACGAGCGAGCCCCACGTGCCGGGCGCGGGCAAGCGACGGCCGATCGGACCGAGGCAGGCGATCTCCACCCACGGGTTGAGCCGAGTGGTCGCAGGAAGCGGCGAGCGGTCAGGATCCATTCCGTGAGTTCGCTCCGTCCGCGTCGCTAAAGACGACCGTGCGGTGCTGGATCACGTAGCGAACCCCCGACCACACCGCGAGGACGGTGCCCAGCACGAATCCGTAGAATCCGATCTGGTGCACGATCTGGACAAAGAGAGTCAGATCGACGGGGACGAAACGAGACCAGTCGCTCGCCGCCATCGGGGCGCCGAGCAGGAAGCCCAGCGCGATCAGCTGGGTCATGGTCTTGGCCTTGCCCCCGCGATCGGCTGGCACGATCACGCCCTTCGAGGACGCCACCATGCGCATGCCGGTGATCAGAAACTCCCGGCAGATCGTGATCAGCGCGAGGGGAACCGGAATTTCGTTTTTCTGCACGAACGCCACGACTAGCCCCACCACCATGATCTTGTCCGTCAGCGCATCCATGAGCTTGCCGAACGTGGAGACGAGGCCCTGACGGCGGGCCAGGTAGCCATCAAACCAATCGCCCACCGCGCACAGAATGAAGAGCCAGAAGGCAAGCGAAGGCGCCCCCGGGAAATCGCAGTACATCAGACCGACGATGACGAACATCGACGGGATGCGGGAAAGCGTGATCAGGTTGGGGAGGTTCATCGCCGCGAAGCAGGTAAGACGACATCCGCCCGAGGCGGCGTTGGCAAGGTGATCCTCCCGGTGGTCTTCATCCGGATCGGCCTCTGCCCTCGCGACGGCCCGAACTCGCCCACTTCGCCAGCATCCGGCCCGTCAGGGAGCGGGGCTCTGCATCGATGCCAAGGCGGGGGCCCGCGTACACCAGTTCCCCACCGGCTGAACCGCCTCCCGGACCCAGATCGACGATCCAATCCGCGAGGTGGATCACGTCGAGATTATGCTCGATCACGATCACCGTGTTGCCTGCGTCGCGTAGCTTGAAGAGCAGATCAAGCAGGCGCTGGATATCCACCCAGTGCAGCCCGGTCGTCGGTTCATCGAGGATGTAAAGGGTTTCACCTTGCTGACGCTTGCTCAGTTCCAGCGAGAGCTTGAGGCGCTGCGCTTCACCACCCGACAGGGTCGTAGCCGACTGGCCCAGCCGCAAGTATCCGAGGCCGACCGCGTCGAGCGTCGCGAGTTTGTCGATCACGCGTGGGATATTCCGGAACAGGCCGAGAGCCTCGCGCACGGTGAGGTCGAGGACGTCGGCGATGGACCGGCCATGAAAAAGAACCTCCAGCGTCTCGCGATTAAAGCGCCGACCGCCGCAACTGGGGCACGGAGCGTAGGCATCCGCCATGAACAGCATGTCCAGCCGGATCATGCCGTCGCCCTGGCAGCGCTCACAGCGGCCGCCTCGGACGTTGAACGAGAATCGGCTGGGTCGGTAGCCGCGGACGCGAGCGAGAGGAACCTGCGCGAAAAGATCCCGCAACAGGTCGAGCAGGCCGACAAAGGTCGCGGGGTTCGAGCGCGGGCTGCGCCCGATCGGTTCCTGATCCACCTGCACGAGCTTCTCGAACAGGTCCAGATTCTCGATGTGGCGGTGCTTTCCGGGGATGCCTCGCGCGCCGTTGAGTTTCCGCGCCGCAGCGGTGGCGAGGATGTCGTTCACGAGCGTGCTCTTTCCTGAGCCGGAAACACCGGTCACGCAGGTGAGGAGGCCAACCGGGAATCGGACGTCGATGCCGCGGAGATTGTTCTCCCGGGCCTCGCGCACCGTGAGCCACGTGCCGTCGGGGGTCTTCAGCGCGGTGTCCCGGGTCACCGCGATCGAGCGGGCCAGATAAGGTCCAGTCCGCGAACGAGCCATGGGCAGCTTCGCGCAGGCGGCGGGAGTGCCTTGAAAGAGCAGCCGGCCGCCCTCCGCCCCCGCTTCCGGGCCCAGTTCGATCAACTCGTCCGCCGCCCGCAGCGTATCTTCGTCGTGCTCGACCACGACGACCGTGTTTCCGCGGTCGCGCAACGCCCGCAGGGTCTCGAGCAGCTTCTCGTTGTCATGGGCGTGCAAACCGATGCTCGGTTCATCGAGTACGTAGATCACGCCGATCAACCCCATGCCGAGCTGCGTGGCCAGACGGACGCGTTGTGCCTCGCCGCCGGACAGAGTGCCGTAGTCGCGTTGGAGCGTCAGGTACCCAAGGCCGGTCTCCTCCAGAAAGTGCAGTCGCTGCTCGATTCCCTGCACCACTTCGCGTACGGCTTCGTTTTCGCCGGCGGGCGCGGACCATTCGCGGGCCAGCGCGCGGGCCGAGCCCAAGTCGAGGGCGAGGAACTCCGGGAACGTGAGGCGCCGTGATCCGAGCGACAATTGGACTGCGCTGCTGAAGGCGCTGAGCCGGCGCCCCTGGCAGTCAGGGCAAGGCCCCGCCACCATGAACGTGCTGAGCCGAGCGCGAAAGCCCTCGCTGTCGGTCTCGAGGTAGCTGCGCTGCAGATCGGCGACCACGCCCTCGAACGCCATCGCCTTGGGCTCACGCATCCGTTTCAGCTTGAACGCGAACAGCCGATCCCCGGCGCCTTGGAGAAGAACGTCGCGGACCT
Organism: uncultured Opitutaceae bacterium; assembly: GCA_903862595.1. Classification (GTDB taxonomy): domain Bacteria; phylum Verrucomicrobiota; class Verrucomicrobiia; order Opitutales; family Opitutaceae; genus UBA6669. Next base: position 37,124 of record CAIOYO010000106.1, read on the forward strand.
CCGGAGGGAGATCCTGCCACGGCGTGTCGGGGTTGAAGGGAAGCTGCTCGGCCAGTTGCTTGAGCAGGGCGTTGTGCCGGATGATGAGGTTCTTCCCGCCGATCCGCCAGGGCTTGATCGCGCCCTCGCGAACCGACTTCTGCGCGTCAGGCACCATGAGCTCTGGCACGAACCGGGGCTTTCGGCCGAGCCCGCCGCAGCCCGCGCACGCGCCCTCCGCATGGTTGCACGAAAAGTGCCGCGGTGTGAGCCGGTCGAACACGTCGCCACACGTTTCGCAGGCCAGCGACTGACTCAGCGGCAGTTCGCGCCAAGGATCCTGTGCCCCTCGCTGCGCCAACACGATGGCGCGATCTCGGCCTTCGCGGAACGTCAACTCAAGCGAGTCCGCGAGTCGGCTCCGTTGGTCTGCGGATGCAACCAGCCGGTCGATCACCACCTCCACCGCGCATTCACGACTTCCGGTTGGGATCAGGTTCGGCTCCTCGAGCGAGCGGACCTCACCGTTCAGGCGGACGCGCTGAAACCCGCGCTGACGCAGTCGCGGCAATTCATCCCGCAGGACGGACGGCTTCGCGCGCAATGCCGGAGCCAGAAGCATGATGCGCTCCCCGGCGCACTCCGTCAGCACCCGCTGCACATTGTCGTCCAGCGACCGCTGCACGATCCGGCCCCCGTCCTTGGGGCAACGGGGTTCCCCGCGAATCGCCCACAGCAGTTGCGCGTAGTCGGAGATCTCCGTGACCGTCGCGATGGTGCTCCGCGGCGAGCCCCCTCCGGTCCGCTGCTCGATCGCCAGCACGGGGGAAAGACCGTGGATGAAATCCACATCTGGACGCCGCAACTGATCCAAGACCTGTCGCGCCTGAGTGGAGAGCGACTCCATGTATTTGCGATAGCCCTCGGCGTAGAGGGTATCAAAGGCGAGCGACGATTTTCCCGAACCCGAAGGCCCGGTGACGACCACGAGCTTCCCGCGTGGAATGCGCACCTCGAGGTTCTTCAGGTTGTGCTCCCGGGCGCCTTTGATGTGGATATGGGTCGCGGGCTCCATGAAACAGCAGCGGATACCTTACGAACCCGCCCTCAAACGCAAATGAGATTGAGATGTTGCCCATCATCAGCAAAAAGCGAGGTCGCTTGATCTTGCGGCGTTTCCCGCAAACCTCCCCTTTTCCGCTCGCACCCCTGCAAGCGGTCGATTGAACCCCTGACTATGAATCAACCTCCGATCCCCCGGATCCGAGCCGCCGCATTGTCGGCTGGCCTGCTGTCCCTGTTCTGCGCGCTGGACCTCCATGCGGTCTCCTTCAACGAAGGTCGATGGAAGGGAAGCTTCGATACCACCTTTTCGTTCGGTGCCATGTACCGCATGGCGGACCCGGGCGCCGACTTCTTCGGCACCGCGAACGGAGGGCGGGCGCTGTCAGTCAACGCCGACGACGGTAACCTCAACTACCGCAAGGGATGGGTCTCATCGCTCGTGAAGGGGACGCACGATCTTGAAGTTGAGTACGGCGAACACTTCGGCGCATTCGGCCGCGTCACCTACTTCTACGACAGCGTGAATGAAAAGGGCGTGCGTGACCGCACCCCGCTGAGCGACGAGGCGAAGGATCGCGTCGCCAAGCGCGCGGAGTACCTCGACCTCTACGGCCTGTGGCGTGGCGAGATCGGTGGACGCTCGGCCGACATCCGTTTCGGTCGCCAGGTGCTCAACCTCGGCGAGAGCACGTTCATCCCCAACGGCATTAACGTGGTCAACCCCGTGGACGTCGCCCGCCTGCGCTCCCCGGGCTCCGAGCTCCGCGAGGCGCTGCTTCCGGTCACCATGCTCAAGGGCAGCTTCAGCCTGAGCGACACGGTGACGATCGAACCGTTCTGGCTCATGGAGTTCCGGCGCGTCGAAGTTGACCCGGCCGGCACGTATTTCTCCACGAACGACTTTGCGACCCGCGGCGGCCGCAACGTCTATCTCGGCTTCGGCGCGCTGAGCGACCAGACGCCGCTCGGCGCCATCCCGCGCACGCTGGATCGCGAGGGAAACAACTTCAATCAGTTCGGTATTTCGACGCGCGTGCTCGCGCCGGCGCTGAACGATACGGAGTTCGGTTTCTACCTCACGCGCTACCACAGCCGTCTCCCGGTGATCAGCGCCCGCACGCCGACGGCACCGATCGACACGAACCTCACCGGGCCGCTCACCGCCGTGTTTGTTCGCGCGGGTCTCCCGGCCGCCCAAGCCGCCGCGCAGGCAGCCGGCGTTTTCCAACTCATTGTGCTGTCGCAAACCAACCCGGCGGCACTCTCGCAGGTGCAGATCGCGACGCTGCAGGCTGCCCAGACGCAGGCCGCGATCGCCGGTGCCCGACAGATCGCGCTCCTGACGGCAGCCGGCTCCGGACGCTATTTCGTCGAGTATCCCGAGGATCTCACGATGCTCGGCGCCAGCTTCAACACGGACCTCGCCTCGACCGGCATCTCGCTGCAGGGCGAGGTGTCCTACAAGCAGGACGTTCCGCTGCAGGTGGACGACGTCGAGCTGCTGTTTGCCGCTCTTTCGACGCTGAATCCGGCCTTCGGTGCCAACAACCAAGTGGGCAACTACCTGGGCAAATACGGCCAGGAGATCTCCGGTTATCGCCGGCACGGCGTGTGGACGGGTCAGGCCACGGCCACGAAGGTCTTCGGTCAGGTGTTGGGTGCAAGCCAACTCGCTCTGGTGACGGAGGCGGGCGGCGTCTACATCCCGGATCTGCCGGGCAAGGACAAACTCCGCTACGACGTCAACGGCACGTTCACCAGTGGCAACGGCGCGGCGATGGTCGGCACCGGGAGCACGCTTCCGGGCACTCCGCTGGACCAGTTCGCTGATCCTTTCTCCTGGGGTTACCAGATCCTCGGCCGCCTCGATTACAC
>CAIOYO010000107.1 GCA_903862595.1 uncultured Opitutaceae bacterium
AGTCCCTCGTCGTTCATCTCGACGACGATGATGTCGCGGTAGCGCTTGAACACCTCCTCGAGGCCCTGGGGCAACGGGTTGAGGTGGCGCAGATGGAGCTGCGCGGCGCGGGTGCCGTTTTGGCGGAGGCGGCCGAGGGCCTCGCGGACGGGACCGAACGTCGAGCCCCAGCCGACGAGGAGGACGTCGCCGGAATCATCGCCGAAGACCTCCGGCGCGGGCAGCGTGGCGGCGAGCGTCTTGAACTTCTCGCGCCGCTTGGCGGTCATCTTCGTGTGCAGCGCCGGGCTGCCGGTCGGGTGGCCCATTTCGTCGTGTTCGAGACCGGTGACGGTCGGGTAGACGCCGGAGCCCATGCGGGAGCCCGGGGGAGCGTGCCGCGTGATGCGATCGAGCGGGTACGGCTTGAAGTCAGCGGGCCGTGGTGCGAGGTCGAGCGACGGCGGCACCATGACCTTGGCGAGGTCGGGCTCGTCGAACGCCTCGATGCGGGAGGCGAGCGCCATGTCGGTCAGGATGATGACCGGCGTGCTGTACTCGCGCGCGATGCGGGCGGCCTCGAGGGCGATGTAGAAGCAGTCCTCGACATTGCGTGGGGCGAGGACGACGCGCGGCGCGTCGCCGTGGCTGCCGTAGAGCGCCTGCATGAGATCGCTCTGTTCGACATTGGTCGGCATGCCGGTGCTGGGGCCGCCGCGTTGGACATTGATGATGATGAGCGGCATCTCGGCCATGACGGCCCACCCGAGCGCCTCCATCTTGAGGGACAGGCCCGGCCCCGAACTTCCCGTGATCGCGAGGTGGCCGGCGTAGGAGAAGCCGATGGCGTAGGAGATCGCGCCGAGTTCGTCCTCTGCCTGGACGAAGAGACCGCCGTACTTGGGCAGCTCCGTGCGGAGCATTTCCATGATCGTGGACCACGGCGTGATCGGGTAACCCGAGCCGTAGCGCACGCCGGCGGTGATGAGCCCGTAGGTCAGGGCGGTGTTGCCGTCCATCGTCACCTGTGGGCGACCCGAGGCGGCGGCCTTGTCGAAGCGGTAGAAGCAATCGCGGATGTTGTCGGCCGGCCAGGCGTACCCGGCGTCGAACGCGAGCATCGCGTTGCGGACGATGTCCTCGGTCTTTCCGCCGAAGCGCTCTTTGACGAGCGCGGCCAGCTTCTCGACATCGAGATTGAAGACGCGGGCGATCAGGCCGAGGACGAAGAGATTCTTGCCCTTGTCCTTGGAGGAACCACCGACGGCCTCGACGGTGGCGGTGGTGATCGGCACGCCGATCGCGGTGAAGCGCTTGTCGTCGGGGTTGGGTTTGACGTGGTCGGTGTCGTAGATGAGCACGCCGCCTTGGCGGAGCGACGAGAGATGGCTCTCGTAGCTGTGCTGGTAGAAAGCGACGAGGAAGTCGGCTTGGTCGCCGGACGACAGGATGTCGCCGTTGCCCATGCGCACCTGGAAGATCGACGGACCGCCCGAGATCGTGGACGGGATGGTCATGTACGTCATGACCTCCTGATCACTGCGGCCGGCGAGGCGCGCGAGGAATCCGCCGATGGTTTGGATACCGTCTTGGGAATTTCCGGCGAGGCGGATGACGACGTCGTTGAGCGTACGAATCTGCCCGGTAGCGCCTGGCTGGCCCGGGTTTTCAGCGGAGTTGGGGCTGACCATGATAGGATTGGGGTGGGGTTCCCCGAGCCTGCGTCCGGTTCGGGACCAAGTCAAAACAATGCCACCCGCTGGCCGACCGATGTGGGCGGTAGGCCTCCCTCCGCTACGTCTTGAAATCGATCGTGTAGCTCCCCAGCACCTGATCGTTGGTTCCGATGAGGGTGAGGTAGACGCGGAAGGTGTGGGGTGGCTTGACGAACGTATTGCCGACGAGGGCGCGGCCCTCGTCAGCGGGGAGCAGCACCGAGCGACTGAAGCCGGTTTTCATCGGCGGGTTCCAGCGTGCGGTCGCGCGAATCGCGGGTGCCGGGAGCGGCTCACGCGCCGCGTCGTAGAAGCGCAGGTGGAAGACGCCCTTCTCCACGGCGAGGCTCATCCAGCCACCCTCGTACGGAATGCTGACGCCCGGGAGTGGGATCTCGTCGGCGGGCCGGCGATCGCTCGCGGGCGGCTGCGGCAGCGCTGCCGTGGCGGCGTGAGCGTGCAGCGGCAGCACCAAGCTTGCGATGGCGGCGAGGAGCAGGGTCTTGAGCACGGGGGCGCTCAGCTTCATCACCTCGAAGTGTGTCCGGTTTACGCGCCCGGACAAGCGTGTCCACGTGAACAAGCCGTAAAGCTACCGACTTGTACTTGGAACGTGGAGACGTTTTTACGCGCCTGAAGGCGGGCGGCCCTGCAACTCGTCCTTCAGCGCCCGCCAGCGGGCGAGCCGCTCGGCGATGCGGACCTCCCAGCCGGCGGACTTGGGCTCGTAGAGCTTGAGGGGGCGTTCGAGGTAGTCCTGCCCGGAGATGGCCTCGGGGTAGTCGTGGGAATACCGGTAGCCCGCGCCGTGGCCGGCGCGCTTGCTGGCCTGCCCGCTCTTGTCGCGGAGCGGCAGCGGCACGCTCTGGACGGGAGCGTCCTTCAGCGCCTGGTGGGCGGCGGCGAGGGCGAGGGTGGCCGAGTTGCTCTTCGGAGCGGAGGCGATGTAGAGCGTGGCGTGCGCGAGGGTCAGCTCCGCCTCCGGCAACCCGATGAAATCGCACGCGTGATGGGCGGCGACGGTGAGCGGCAGGGCCTGGGGGTCGGCGAGCCCGACATCCTCGCTGGCGAGGATGACGAGTCGGCGGGCGATGAACCGCGGGTCCTCGCCGCCGGCGAGCATCTTGGCCAGCCAGTACATCGCGGCGTCCGGGTCGCTGCCGCGGCAGCTCTTGATGAAGGCTGAGATGGTGTCGTAGTGCTCGTCCTCATCCGCATCGTAGCGGATGCGCCGCTCGCGGGCGAAGAGGGAAAGATCGGAAGGTTCGAGGACCTTCCGCGCCTCGAGCCCCAGCACGATGACCTCGAGTGCGTTGAGGGCGCGGCGGAGATCGCCGCCGCAGAGCACGGCGAGATCCGCCAGCAACGCGTCGTCCGCCGTCACCCCGCTGGCGCCGAGCCCGCGCACCGGATCGGTCAAAGCCCGCCGCAGCACGCTCGCGACCGCTGCCGTGGGCAACGGCTCGAGGCGGAACAAGTGGCTGCGGGAGAGCAGCGGCGGATTCACGTAGAAGCCCGGGTTGTGGGTGGTCGCGCCGATCAGCCGTACCGCGCCTTCTTCCACGTCGGGCAGCAGTAGGTCCTGCTGGGACTTGTTGAACCGGTGCAGTTCGTCGATGAACAGCAGCGTGCGGGCCTCCGGGCGCCGACGGGCGGCGGACAGGATCTCGCGCAGCTCGGCGACGTTGGACATCACGGCGTTGATCCGCACGAAGCGGCTGCCGGTTTCGCGGGCGATGACCTCTGCGAAGCTCGTCTTCCCGCAGCCCGGTGGGCCGTAGAAGATCAACGAACCGAAACGGTTCGATGCGACCAAGCGCGGCAGCAGGCTCCCGGGCGCCGTGATGTGTTCCTGTCCGGCGATTTCCGAAAGCGAGCGCGGCCGCATCCGCGCGGCGAGGGGCTGGTGTTCCGGCACGCGCTCGGGAGCGGATCCAGGGGTGGGATCCTCGGGTGCGGCGAAGAGATCGGACTGATCGGCGGTGGCCATGCGCGGGACAAAAGCAAACAGGGGCGAAGCGGCGATGGGAGGCAAAGTGTTTTGCGCAATGACCTAAGAAGGCATGGCGGGCGACTTGCGCGGGGTCGGCCCCGGCTCGGACTCAGGCGGCATGAGGACCCGTGTGTTGGGGCAGCGAGCGCCACTGCTCTGGTTACTGCTGCCGTGGATGACGGGGCTGGTTCTCGGGAAGGCCATGACGACCCCTGAAGCGGCGAAGTGGGGCTGCCTGATCGCGGCGATGGGCCTCGCTGCGCTGGCGGTGGGGCGCGCCGCGGTCGGCGGGTGGGTCTGGGGCTGGGCCTTGGCCGGGAGCGTGGGTTGTGCCGGCGTGGTGGCGTACGATGAAGCGCGGGGACGCTTGGCCGAGTGGGAGACGCTGCCTCCGCGGGAGGTGGCGGTGGATGTGCGGTTGGAGCGCCGTTTCGGGGCGGGGCGCGATCCGCGGGTGCTTTCCGGTTGGGGCGAGGTGGTGCGGGCGCCGCGGCATGTGCAGGACCTCGTAGGACAACGCATCCACCTGTCGACGCGCTTGGGCCCGGGCTGGCGCGGCGGCCGGCCGGAGGTGTCGGCGGTGGTGCGGGTGGAGGGGCGGTTGACCCGGGTGGAACGGAGTCCGCCAGCGGACTCCTTTACG
>CAIOYO010000108.1 GCA_903862595.1 uncultured Opitutaceae bacterium
CCCGGGGACGAGGATGATCTTGGACTTGGCGTCCTCCGCGATCGCCGGTCCCATGCCGCAGCCGGGGGCGGTCAGGGTCATGGCGACGTTGACCTTGAAGCCCTCCTCCGGGGCCGTCAGTCGCTCGACGTCCATCGAGTAGACGAGGCCGAGATCGACGATGTTTACCGGGATCTCCGGATCGTAGACTTTCTTGAGCTGCTCCCAGACGGCCGCCGGATCCGGCGCGCCATCGGCGAGCGTGGCGGCTTGGACGGTGGACTCGACGACCTGCTCGCCGAGCGCGTCGCCGTCGCGGCCGTCGATGCGGAACAGCCCGAAGTCGGTCTGCACCGTGTAGCTGCCGCCGAGGGTCTGGTGGATGACGATGGCCGTGCCGGAGGGCAGCAGTTGCCGGTCACCGCTGGGGATCTGCGTGGCGGTGACTTCGCGGGAGAGGATGCGGTCTCGGTTCATGCGCGGGCGTTCAGTGGAAGCGGGTGGCGATGAGCTGGAGGAGCGACTCGTGCAGGCCTTCGTGCTCGAGGCGATTGAGGACTTCCTCGAAGAAACCGAAGACGAGCAGTTCCCGCGCCTTGGTGGGCGCGATGCCGCGGGCCTCGAGGTAGAACAGTTGCTGCGGATCGATCCGGCTGCTCGTCGCGCCGTGGGTGCAGCGGACGTCGTTCGCCTGAATCTCGAGACCCGGCAAGCTGTTGGCCTCCGCGTCGTCCGAGAGCATCAGGTTGCGGTTGCTCTGGTACGCATCGGTCTTCTGGGCGTCGGGATCGACCACGATCAGCCCGGAGAACGTCGTGCGCGCACGGTCGAGCAGCGCGTTCTTGTAGAGCAGGTCGCTCTTCGTGTGGGGGGCCTGGTGGATCTGGAGCGTGCGCTGGTCGAACTCCTGCGTGTCGGCGGCGACGGTGACGGCGAGCATCTCGGAGAAGGCGCCGGGGGCCTGAAGCTGGGAGAGCGACTCATGCCGCGCCTGACGGCCACCGAGATGCAAGTTAAGCGACTGCACACGGGCGTCGCGGCGAACGACGGTCGAGTTGAGCTGGAAGGAGAGGGTGTCGAGCGACCAGCGTTGCGCGGCGACGTAGGTCAGCTGGGCGCCGTGGCCGGCGTACAGATCGTTGGCGCCGCAGGCGAAGGCGCCCGCGCGCGGACCGGCCGGGGTCGAGGCTTCCGGCGAGAGAAAGGCATCCACCACGATCGCCCGGGCCTGTTCCTCAAGAATGACCAGCGTGTGCGGAAAGACTGCGGTCCCGGCGCCGCTGCTCGCGTGTGTCACGACGATCGGGTCGCGCACCTCGACGCCCTTGGGCACGAGGATGAACGCACCGTCGTTCACGAACGCCGCATGGAGCGCGGCGAACTTCTCCGACCCGAGCTTCTGCGGCTGGGAGAGAAAGTGCCCGCGCAGCAAATCGGGATGGGAGCGGAGGGCCTCCTGCAGCGTACCCACGACCACGCCGCGGGCGGACAGCTCCGCGGGCAGCGCTTGGCGCGACACCAGTCGGCCATCGCAGAAGGTCAGTGCCGCCGCCGCTTCGGCGACGGTGAGCAGGGCCGGCGCGGCGGCGCTCGTCGCCGAAGCGGCCGTCGCGGGCGCGAAGCCCGCGAGGGTCAGGGTCTCGCGGCTGCTGAAGCGCCAGCCTTCGTCGGTCGGGCCGGGCATGGGCAACGCGACAAACTGCGCGTGCGCGGCGCGCTTGCGCTCCAGCCACCAGGCCGGGGCGTGGGCCGGCTGGGCGGCGAGGTGGGCGGCGAAGGCCTCCGGCGTGAACGTGCCGATGGCGGGGGAGGAAAGGGAGGTGGAGGACATGGTCTCGAGTGGAAGCCAGAAAGGCGGACGGAGGAACGGCGCGGGCGGCGCTCGCTCAGCCGACGGATCCCTCCATCTCCAGGTCGATCAGGCGCTTCAGCTCGACGCTGTATTCCATCGGGAACTGGCGAACGAGGTCGTTGACGAATCCGTTCACCGCGAGGCTCATCGCCTGGCCCTCGGTGAGGCCGCGCTGCTGCATGTAGAAAATTTGCTCCTCGTTCACCTTCGAAACGCTCGCCTCATGCTGCACCGCATGCGTGTCGCCGCGCACCGTGATCGCCGGGTAGGTGTCGGTGCGGCTGTTCGTGTTGATCAGCAGCGCATCACACTCCGTGTTGTTCTTGCAGCCCTTGAGGTGGCGCGGGATGTGGACCTGCCCACGGTAGGTCGCGCGACCTTGGCCGACCGAGATCGACTTGGAGATGATCGTGGAGGTCGTCTCGTCGGCAGCGTGGATCATCTTCGCGCCGGTGTCCTGGTGCTGGCCGTCGTTGGCGAGGGCGATGGAGATGACCTCGCCGCGCGCGCGGCGGCCCTTCAGCACGACGCCCGGGTATTTCATGGTCAGGCGGCTGCCGATGTTGCAGTCGATCCACTTGATCTCGGCATCCTCGTGCGCGACGCCGCGCTTGGTGACGAGATTGAAGACGTTGGGTGCCCAGTTCTGGACCGTGATGTACTGGATCTTCGCGCCCTTCAGCGCGACCAGTTCCACGACCGCGCTGTGCAGGGTCGAGGTGGAGAACTTCGGGGCGGTGCAGCCCTCCATGTACGTCACCTCGCTGCCTTCGTCGGCGATAATCAGCGTGCGCTCGAACTGGCCGAAATTCTCCGCGTTGATGCGGAAGTAGGCCTGAAGCGGTTGAGCGACCTTGACGCCCTTGGGCACGTAGATGAACGAGCCGCCCGAGAAGACGGCGCTGTTCAGCGCGGAAAACTTATTGTCGCTGGTCGGGATGACCTTGCCGAAAAACTTGCGGAAGATTTCCGGGTGCTCGCGCAGGGCCTCGGTCGAGTTGGCAAAGATGACGCCCTGCTTGGCGACGATGTCCTTGATGTTCGAATACGCCGCCTCGCTGTCGAACTGCGCCTCGACGCCGGCGAGGAACTTGCGTTCCTGCTCCGGGATGCCGAGCCGCTCGAACGTGCGCTTGATGTCGTCCGGGACCTCCTCCCACGTGCGCTTCGGCTTCTGGCCCTGGGCAAGGTAGTATCGGATCTTCTCGAAATGGATGTTCTCCAAGTCCCGCGTCGCCCAGTGGGTGGGCATGGGCTTGTTGAGGAACGTCTGGAGCGCCTTGAGGCGGAAATCGAGGATCCACGGGGCCTCCTTCTTCACGGTGCTGATGTAGCGGACGGTATTCTCGGTGAGGCCCGTGCCGGCGTCGAAGTCGTACTTCACGTCATAGGTGAAGTCGCCCACGGACTGGTCGATCCCGACGGCGGGATTCTCCACCGCGGCGGTGGACTCGGGGAGCGTGGGATCAAGGGTGGAGGCGGTGTTCATGGCGGCGGACGGCGTCGGGGGCTCAGGCTTGGGCGGTGGCGGGCGCGGCAGCGGCGGCGAGCTCCTGCTTGACCCAGTCGTAGCCGCGGCGCTCGAGTTCGAGCGCGAGCGTCTTGTCGCCGCTCTTCACGATGCGGCCGTCGTACATCACGTGGACGTAATCGGGCACGATGTGATTGAGCAGCCGCTGGTAGTGGGTGATCATCAGGATTCCGAGACCGGGACCGCGGAGGGCGTTGACGCCGTCGGACACGATGCGGAGGGCGTCGATGTCGAGACCGGAATCGGTTTCGTCCATCAGCGCGA
>CAIOYO010000109.1 GCA_903862595.1 uncultured Opitutaceae bacterium
CGCCGGATGGCTGGCGGCTTCGCGCAGCTGCTCCAGCCGTTCCCGCGCCGCCGCAGCCTGGTCCGCGACGACCATCCACAGCGTGGGGGCGCCCGCCGAGACCAGACGCTCCTCGCAGGAGACGAGCTCGACCTCGCGCAGTTGCCGGGCCCGCTCGACGAAGGCTGCCGCCGGGTCGGAGGGCGCCGCCGCGGCCGGGCGGGCTGGGCCGGTGGCGAGCACGGCGCGCACGCGTTCGAGCAGCGCCGCGCCGCCGCGGCGCAGCGGGATGCGCTCGAGGTCGCCCCGACCGTCGAGGACCCCGTCGGCCAGTCCCTGCTTCACCGCCATGGTCCCGAGCATCCGGTGTTCAAGAGTGTTTTCAGCGATCAGGTTCACCACGGTGACCGGGCGGTGCTGGTGCTTGCGCCAGACGCGGGCGACGCGCTGCTCGTAGCGGGCGGGACTCCATGGCAGGTCGCAGTTGATCACCACGCTGGCCATCTGGAGATTCAGCCCCACGCCGCCGCTTTCCGAGGAGACAAGGACCCGGCAGTCGGGGTCGTCGCGGAAGCGCAGCAACTCCGCGCGCCGGGCCGCCGGCCGCAGCGCTCCGGTGTGCAGCGCGAATCCGGTGCGCCGACGCTGCAGCAGCTCGCGGACGAGATCGAGCATGCGCAGCCATTCCGAGAAGATCACCACCTTCACGCCCTCCTCGCCGAGCGCCGCGGTCAGCACGGCATCGAGCTCGACCAGCTTCGGGCAGTCGCCCCGGTCCTCGGCATCGCCGGTGAGCAGGTAGGACGAGTCGCACGCCATGCGCATCATCGCGAGCTCGCGCATCAGGCGCTCCTGCTCGCGCGGGAGCAGGGCGCGGCGTTGGGATAGCGCGAGCAGTGCGGCGGCCTCGCGCTCGTGGTGGCTGTAGTGGCGACGCTGCGACTCGGAGAGTGCCACCATGCGCTGGCGGTCATGGCGGCTGGGCAGCTCGTTCTCGACGTCGGCCTTGCGGCGGCGCAGCAGCACCGGCCGCAACGTCTCGCGCAGCTTCTCGAGATTCTGGTACGCGGTCGGCCGCCCCCGCTCGTCGAAGCGGTAGTACTCGCGGTTGAAGCGGAAGAGCGGACCGAGCAGCGAAGGATCGAGGAACTCGACGATCGAGTAGAGCTCGTCGATGCGGTTCTCGAGCGGCGTACCCGTGAGCACGAAGGCGTAGCGGCTGCGCAGCCGCTTGATCGCCTGCGCGGTGGCGGAGCGCCACGTCTTGATGCGTTGGGCCTCGTCGAGGATGACGACGTCGGGGCGCAGGCGGGCGTTGAGCTCGGTGAGGTCGTTGCGGACCTGCTCGTAGGTCACGAGACTGAAGAACGGCGCGCGATCGTAGGCGGCGAGGCGCTGGGCGCGCGGGCCGTTGACGGCCTGGCACGGCAGCGGGGTGAAACGCTGGATCTGCTCCTCCCACTCGGCCTTGAGGGAGGCCGGGGTGACGACGAGCACCCGGCGGGCCTGCCCGAGGCGGTGGAGCAGGGCGGACGCGGCGATGGCTTGGATCGTCTTGCCGAGGCCCATCTCGTCGGCGAGCAGCGCGCGCTCCGTGAACGCGAGGTGCAGCATGCCCTCGCGTTGGTAGGGGAAGAGGGGAACGGTCGTTTCGCTGAGCGGGTGCAGGCCGGCTTGGACCTTCTGCTCGTACTCGCGGCGCAGGCGCAGGCGCTCGGCGACGCGGCGGCGGCGGTCCAGCCATGGGGCAACCTCTTGGGAGAGGCGCACCCCGGCCAGGGGATGCTGGGCGAGCTCGGCCACGAACCGCGCGGCGGCGGACGCATCGCGCAGGCGGCCCTCGGCGTCGAAGGCCGCGCGGAGCCGTGCGGGCAGACGATCGAGACCGGATTCGACCCGCAGCGTCTGCCCATCGCCGTCGGGCACGACCTCCGTGCGTTCGGAGTGCGCGTCGGCCCGCTGGGCGGCGGTGAACGCGGCGGGCTCCTTGGCCTGCAGGTGGAGCAGCGTGGCCTCGACGTGCTTGCACGTGCCGAGCCCGCTGGTGCGGAAGTCGACGCAGGTGCAGGCGAAGCGCCGCTCCGCGAGATCGCGGATTTCGACGTCGTAGGAGAAGCCGCTCGCGGACAGGACGCGGAAGTTGCTGAAGATCGGGTGCTCCGGCGTGCGATTTTCGACCTGCGGCTTTTCCTCGCGCGCGCGCTGGCGCCGCCGGGCGATTTCGTCGTGGTCGGTGGTGCGCCAGTCGTGCAGCGGCGGCGTGCGGGGATCGGGGCGCATGAGCAAGTTCTCCGTCGGAGGCGAGCGATGGGTCAAGCATCGCACGGGTTGCGGACAGACCGCAAAATCTGTTGCTTTCGCGTTGCGTTAGCAAGCGACGTTGCGTCGCTCCGGTGGCCGCGCGGTGTGCCTCGGCTTGCTAACCGGGGGGCCACGCTGCGAGTCTGGGAGCGCGATGGCGAAGTCCAAGTCTTCCTCCTCTCCTTCCATTTCCTCCGCCGCGGCATCGGCGGTGATCCCGAACGTCCTGGCGGAGCGCTATGCTTCCGCAGCGCTGCGCGCGATCTGGTCCCCGGCTGGCCGGGTGCGGGTGGAGCGTGACATCTGGATCGCGGTGATGAAGGCGCAGCGGGACCTTGGGCTGGCGATCCCGGCGCGGACGATTGCGGATTACGAGCGGGTGCGCGATCAGGTGGACTTGGCATCGATCGATGCGCGCGAGCGGGCTTCGCTCCATGACGTCAAGGCGCGGATCGAGGAGTTCAACGCGCTCGCGGGCCACGAGTCCATTCACCTTGGGCTGACCAGCCGGGACCTCACCGAGAACGTGGAGCAGCTGCAGCTCGCGCGTTCGCTGGCGCTGTTCCGGGTGAAAACCGCGGCCGGCCTTCTAGCGCTGGCGGGGCGGGCGAAGGAATTTCGGACGCTGCTGCTGACCGGACGCACCCACAACGTCCCCGCGCAGCCGACGACCCTTGGGAAGCGCTTTGCGATGGCGGGCGAGGAACTGCTGCAGGCGTTCATCCGGCTCGATGAGCTGACCGCCCGCTATCCGGCGCGCGGGCTGAAGGGGGCGGTTGGCACCCAGCTGGACCAACTCACGCTCTTCGGTGGGAGCGCGGCGAAGGTGCAGCGCCTTGAACAGCGCATCCTCGCTCACCTGGGCTTCCGCAAGGCGCTCGGTGCGGTGGGGCAGGTTTATCCGCGCAGCCTCGATTTCGACGCGGTCTCGGCCTTCCACCAAGTCGGCGCGGCGGGCGCGAGCTTCGCCACCACCCTGCGCCTCATGGCCGGGCAGGGCCTGCTCACGGAGGGATTCCAGAAGGGACAGGTCGGGTCGTCGGCGATGCCGCACAAGATGAACGCCCGCAACTGTGAGCGCCTCTGCGGCTTTTCGACCCTGCTGGCGGGACACGTCACCATGACCGGTGCGCTGGCCGGACACCAGTGGAACGAAGGTGACGTCTCGTGCTCGGTGGTGCGGCGCGTGGTTCTGCCGGATGCCTGCTTCGCCTTGGATGGCTTGCTGGAGACGTTGCTTACCATCCTGCGCCAGCTGGAAGTCTTCCCGGCCGCGATCGCGGCGGAGAATGCGCGGCAGCTTCCCTTCCTGTCCACGACCACGATCCTGATGGAGGCGGTAAAGGCGGGGTCTGGGCGGGAGACGGCACATCAGGCGATCAAGGAGCACGCCTTGGCGACGGCCCGCGACCTTCGGGACGGCGGTCGGGGGCCGGGGTTGCTGGAGCGGTTGGCGGGCGATGCCCGGGTGGGCCTGGACCAGCCCCGCTTGGAGCGTTTGCTGGCGCAGTCGGAGCGCTTCGTCGGCGCCGCGCCGCAGCAGGTGGATGCCTTTGTGCGCACGGTCCAACCCCTGTCCCGCCGCTTTCCCGAGGCCGTTTCCTACCGTCCAGCGCCCCTTCTCTGACCGGATTCCGGGAAATTTGGGTTTGCCACCCCGGGGACCCCGGCGTTTTGCTTATCCCTCGCGTTGTTTCCACCCCTTTTCAAAAACCACACTCCCATGGCTGAAGAACTCGTAGGAAATGTCCTGGTTGGCCAGTCCGGCGGCCCGACTGCTGTCATCAACGCCAGTGTCGCGGGCGTCGTCGCGGAGGCCCTCAATCATGAGTGCATCGAGGAAATCTACGGGACGCTGAACGGCGTGCTGGGCATTCTTCAGGAAGACCTGATCGACCTCGCGGCCGAGTCGCAGCAGGCGATCCGCGGTCTGCGCACGACGCCGGGTGCGGCGCTGGGCACGGTGCGGTACAAGCTCAAGAAGCAGCAGGACTTCGAGCGCATCCTTGAGGTGTTCAAGGCGCACAACATCCGCTACTTCTTCTACGCGGGTGGCAACGACTCGCAGGACACCGCAGACAAGATTTCCAAGCTGGCGCAGGAGCAGGGCTACGCGCTCCGCGTCATCGGCGTGCCGAAGACGATCGACAACGATCTCGTCGTCACCGACCACTGCCCGGGCTACGGCTCGGTCATCAAGTACATCTCCACGACCGTGCGTGAGATCGCCTGCGACAACGCGGCGATGGGCCAGCACGATCTCGTGCAGATCGTCGAGGTGATGGGTCGCAACGCCGGCTGGATCGCCGCCGGCGCCGCGCTCGCGAAGCGCCGCGACCACCCGCACGATCCGCCCCACATCATCCTCCTTCCCGAGGTCGCGTTCTCGCCCGAGAAGTTCGTCGAGGACGTCAAGCGCGTCCTGAAGCGCGAGAAGTACTGCCTCATCGTCGTGGGCGAAGGCCTGGTCGACGCCGACGGCAACTACGTCGCGGCGGCGGACAAGACCGACGCCTTTGGCCATGCGCAGCTCGGTGGCGCCGCCGATTACATTCAGGGCCTGGTCGAGGAAAACCTCCCCGGCATCAAGGCCCGCTCGGTCCGGCTCGGCAACGCCCAGCGCGCCGCCGCTCACCTGGCTTCGAAGACGGACAGCGACGAGGCTTTCCTCGCCGGCCAGCGGGCCGTGCAGGCCGCCGTCGAGGGCGAGACCGACAAGATGGTCACGCTCATCCGCGGCGATGGCGACCACTACACGGTCGAGACCGGTCTGGCGCCGTTGAGCGACATTTCGAATGGCGTGAAGAAGCTGCCGCGCGAGTGGATCAACGAGGACGGGGTCTCGATGAACTTCCAGTTCGTCCGTTACGCCCAGCCGCTGATTCAGGGCGAGGTGGCGCTGCCGTTCGACAACGGACTCCCGGCGTTCGCGCACCTTGAGAAGCGCCGCGTCGAGAAGATCCTCCCGGCTTACGAGCTGTAATCGGTCCGCCCGCCACGGGCGGCCCGGTTGCGGGTTTCGTCAGGATCCCGCGCGAGATCGAAGTCCAGCCACACGCGCCCATCCGGGCCGTGGATGAGCTTGCGCGCGGGGCTGCGCCAGCCGCTCCATGCGCGGTCGCATTGCAGCGGAAGTTCGACGACGGACGGCATGGAAATCGCCGCCGCGTCGCGCGCGCAATGCCACGCCCGCCCCTCGGTCCAAGCGAGCGTCATCGCGGAGAGATCGATCAGCGAGACCGGCTCCGCCGAGACCGCGCCGGCCGACGCGCCGGGCGCGCCACGGACCAGGAGCGGTACGCGGACGCTTTCCTCGTAGGGCCAGCCCTTCCGGAAATGCCCGTGCGCGCCGTGGAGGTCGCCGTGCGCCGACGTGAAGACGATGATGGTATCGCGCGGCAACGCTGCGATCAGACGACCGATCGCGCGGTCGGTGGCTTCGAGGTGAGCGTGGTAGCCCGCGAGTTCGTGGCGGGCGCGTGCCTCGACCGCGCCGCCGCGCGGCACGTTGGGCCGCAGGTGAAGCGATTGCGGATCGCGCGCGGGGATGCCGGCGGCTGGTGCGTGATAGGGCGGATGCGGCGGCTCGAGGCTCACGACGGCGAACCACGGTGAAGCGGCGGCGCGTGAGCGGAGCCACGTCGCCGCGCGCGCCGTCACGACATCGCTCTGGTATCCCGGGAAGACCGTGGACTCCGGCAGGCGGGTCCCGTGCAGCCACGGGTCGTTGAGCAGGAAGCCGCCTTCGAAGCCCTCCCAGAACCCGAAGCCGCCGCGGGCGTCGGGCGGCACGAGGGTGCGCGCGTGATCGGGGCCGACCAGCGCAGCGTGCGGGTCGCGCGGCGCGAGGTGCCACTTGCCGAAGTAAGCGGTGCGGTAGCCGCGCTCGCTCAGTTCATCCGCGATGGTCCGGGTGCCGGGTGGCAGCGGGTCGTGGTAGCGCCGCACGCCGTTGGCCGGTGATGGCACGCCAGTGAGCAGCGCCGCGCGCGCGAACGGCCCGAACGGATGCGGCGTCACCGCCTCCGCGTACCGCAACCCCGCGCGGGCCAGTTGGTCGAGGTGCGGCGTGCGCGCATCGACGTCTCCGGCATGCCCGAGCGACTGGGCGCGCCATTGGGTCGTGACGATCCACAGGAGATTCGGCGAGGGCACGGCGGTAGCCTCACACACCCCGCCGCCCCGGCCAATCCGTTTCCGCCGTTACGGTCGGCGGGTCGCGAGTGATCATGTCATTGGTCGTGCGCAGGGGAGCGACGGCGCAGCGGGTGAGGATACGGAGACAACGATGGGCCGAGAGGGCAGGTCGCCTCCGCTACCGGAACGGGTTCATGATCCGCACGCCATCGATCACGCGGTCGTGCTGAAGATCCTCGGTGTAGAGAAGGGTCGCTCCGCTGGCGATTGCCCCGGACACGATGAGGCTGTCGTACCAGCGGTAGCCGGTCTCCCGATGGACGGTCAGCGCGGCGCGCAGCAGGTCGTGACTTGGGAGGACGCGACACCTCGGCCAGAGGACGAGATCGACGTAGTCGGAAAGGTCGACCGGTGAAAGGGGGCTCGCGAAGCGATGCAGGGCCGTGTGGCTAAACTCCTGAATCACCTGCCAACTGCAGCACCACGTGGACTCGCGGAGCAACTGTTGGGCGCGCCGTCGTTTCTCCGGTGCGGTGTCGTCGAATGCGTACACCACGACGTTCGTGTCGAGGAAGGCCAGCTTAGCGCTCATTCATCTGATCCCTCGTGAACTTTCCTCCCGCCCGGGCATAGCTGAGCCGCGCTTCCAGTTCGACCAACCGCTCCTCGCGGCCCTGCTGCTCCGTCAGCGAACGCAGCCAGTCGCGAAAAAGTTGGTTGAGCGTCGAGCGCCGCGATCGCGCAAGCTCCCGCGCTCGTTCGATCAGTTCAGCGTCTGCACTGAGCGTGATGTTCTTCATCCACACGAAAATAGTGCGCACGGACATCGTGTCAATTGATGGGTTCTCACCGATCAATTGATGCAAAAATCGTGACCACAAGGGTTAATGTTCAGTTGGGCGCCCCGAAACAGGGCTACTCAGGGCGAGGGTAGTGCGGACGCGGCCCGGTGCCGGCGACTGCTATCCAGCGGGAATATGGGCACGCGCGTTCGCCGCGAGGGAGGGTCGGCCGAGGGCCCGGCTCACTCGATTCGCCTCGCGACCTCGGTCACGACGACGCGACGTCCGTCGCCTCGCGGTGGCGTTCGTCTGCTTACTCCACCCGGACTGCGTCTTCGGCGAAGGTGATGCGGTCGGTGCGGCCGTCGGGGCGTTGCACGACGAGGGTGGCGCCTTCGAGTCGGGCTTGGGCGAGGGAGGGGGTGCCGCCGCGCTCCGGCCAGAGGACGGTGTAGAGGCGATGGTGCCGCGCGGCGGTCGTGGGCGATGCTTGCAGGTGGCCTTGGTTGCCCCAGGAGCGGACGACGCCGGCCACGGACTGGCCGATGTACTTCGGATCGACCGGCTCGGTAAAGCGGTCCGAGAGCTGGGCCTCCCAGGTGCCTCCATCCTCCGGAATCAGGCGCGCCGAGAGGGTCGCGCCCTCTGCACGGATCAACGCCGTACGCTCCGCCCCGTCCCACGTCAGCGGACGCTCCGCGTGCAGCAGGAACGAAATCCGGCCGGGCTGCGCGAGGTCCACGGTGTCGCAAAGAACGACGTAGCGGCGGTCGATGAAGACGAGGTCGCGGCGCACGCGTTCGACGTAGCGGAGTTTTGGGTTCGCGCGGTAGGCCGCCGTCGCATCACCCGCCGTCCAGGTCGCGCGCGGCATGACCGCGAAGTGGATGATTTCGCCGGTGGCCTCGCGGGACTGCGGCTTCTGGCCCTCGCCGTCGATCAGCAACGCGTTCTTCGACCGCGTCTGCCGCGTCCACGCGTTGTGGTGGGGCGAGTTGTGGAACTCACGGTAGCCCGACGCGATCGCGAGGTTCTGGCCATAGGCATTCAGGATGAAGGCATTCTGCTGGGCGTGGCTGTGGCTGAAGCTGCCGTAAGGGGAGGAAACGAACGTGACGTGGATGTCGTCGGCCGGCTGGCCGAGGGCGCTGTGCAGCGACACCCAACCGATGTCGCGGAAGAAGCGGTCCGGTGGCAGCTCACCGAGGGACCGCGGCGCCGGCAGGGGGCGATCGGCCGCGATGAAGTTGCGCACGAGAAACTCCGTGGCGGTGGGGTAGATGCGGTCCAGCCCGCGCAGGCCGCGTTCGGCCGGCGATGGGCGCGAATCGTCGCAGAGTTGGGCGTACGTGAGCAGCGCGCCGTCGTTCGTGACGCGGGCCACGTGGGTGAGGTACTCAGCGACGACCGGATCGAGGTTGAACTTGCCGGCGTTGGAGAAGTCGCCGAATCCGGTAGCTGGATACGGTTGGACATTGTAGACCGGGAAGTACCCGTGCTGCCGCCAGAACGGCGTGGCGTAGGCCGAGGCATCGCCGATGGCCAGCAAGGCATCCTGGAAGGCGGCGTGCTCGATGGTGCCGCGCCAGTAGGCCGCCCCTTCGGACCACCCGCCGTCGTCGCCGCCCCAGGTGGGGAACTGGTCGCGGTAGAAGCGGTAGGTCGTCTCCCACCAAGCGCGGGCGTCCTCGGGCAGGTCGTCCCACAGCGCGAGCGCCGCGAGGCCGGTCATCGGCATGAAGCGGATGGGGTGGCTGGAGGGTTCGACGCGCAGGGAATTGCGGAGCACGTGCGAGATGCGACCCTCTTCCTCGATCCACGCGAACGAGGCGCGGCCGCGGGCACGGAAGTGCGCGAGCACACGGGCCTTCTCCTCGGCGGAGAGCTGGTCGCGGATCTGATCGTAGGCGAGCGGCAGCTTCCGCCAGAGACGGAAGTGCGCCTCGTCGTTATAGGTGATCGCCGTTGCGCCACGCACCGCTCCGCCCGGCCAGCCGGACGGATCGAGGCTCCATTCGCAGGCCCGGAGCAGGAAGTCGCGGGCCTTTTCGAGATAGCGCGGTTCGCCCGTCGCCACCCAAAGGAGCGCGGCGGCTTCGGTGACGCCGCCGACGTAGCCGCACACGTCCTGCGCAGCGCGCCACCGGTCGACGCGCTCGCTGGTGCGGCGGCGGGGGCTGGGGTCGCCGTAGGTGCGCGGCTCCTCGGGAAACGGGGCGGACAGGAGGTCGCGGTCAAAGTCCTCGCGAATCCGCTGGAACGCTTTGGCCCCCGGGCCCGAGGTCACGTAGGCGCGGAAGGCCTCGCGTCGGCCCGCCGCGACGAGGGTGCGCGGCGCCTGGGCCGGCACGACGGCCGTCGTGGTCGCGCTGACGGCGGCGAGTGGCGGCGGGGCCGGGTTCTCCGCTGCCGCTGCGCTCGCCGCGAGTGCGAAGGGCGCGAGCGCGGCGGCTGCGGCGGCAAGGGCGGTGCGACCGGCTCGGGAACGCGCGACGGACGGCACCTGGGGGAAAAGGGAAGCGTAGAAGTGCGGCATGTCCGGTGAAGCGGGGGTGACGGTGCGGAAGGATCAGGTGGAGCGATCGTAGACCTCCGGGGTCACGACTGCCTGCAGGGGCCGGCCCGCGGCGTACGCGCGGAGGTTGGCCAGCGCGAGCGCACCGGCGTCGCAGCGTCGGTCCGTCGTCGGTCCGGCCAGATGCGGCGTGAGGGACACGTTGCGCTGGCCGCGCAGCGGCGAGGCGGCGGGGAGGGGTTCCTCGGTGAACACGTCGACGCCAATCTGGATCCGGCCCTCGGCGGCGACGCGCGCGAGCGCGGCCTCGTCGACGACGGCGCCGCGGGCGACATTC
>CAIOYO010000110.1 GCA_903862595.1 uncultured Opitutaceae bacterium
CGCCGGGATGATCAGGATCAACGGCGTGAAGAACAGCGCCAGCAGCATCAGCACCGCGGTCGTCAACGAGGTCAATCCGGTGCGCCCTCCGGCTTCCACTCCGGACGCCGACTCGATGTAGCTCACGACGGTCGAGGTGCCACACAGCGCACTTAGCACCGTCGCCAGCGCGTCGGCGATCAATGCGCGTCCGGCCTTCGGCAGCGTGCCGTCGGGACGGAGAAATCCAGCGCGCTTGGTGACCCCGATCAGGGTTCCGATGTTGTCGAACATGTCGACGAGCAGCAGGGTCAGGATCAGCGGCAGCGCCAGCATGAGCGCGTCGCCGTTGGTCAGGAAGTCGAAGGTCAGTTTGAAGAAGACCGGGGCGGGCGAGGCGGGCAGATCCACCAGACGGGACGGCAATTCCGTCACGTGACGTCCCCCTTCGCCCGGCACAAAGAGGCCGAGCAGCGTGACGACCGCGATGCTGATCACGATGCCGCCCGTCACGCGGCGGGCGACGAGGATCGAGGTCAGGACGACGCCGAACAGGCAGAGGGCGACGGGGCCGGAGGCGAAGTTGCCATGAGAAACGAGGGTGGCGGGGTTCGCCACGATCACCCCGCCGTTCTTCAGTCCGATGAAGGCGATGAACAGGCCGATGCCGCAGGTGACGGCCAGCTTCAGCGAGTGCGGGATGGCGTCGATGATCTTCTCTCGGATCCCGGTCACGGAAAGGGCGAGGAAGATGACGCCGTTCACGAACACCATGCCGAGCGCCTCCGACCACGGCACGCCCTTTCCGAGGACGATGGTGAACGTGAAAAACGCGTTGATGCCCATGCCCGGAGCCAGCGCGATCGGGTAGTTGGTCAGGAGGGCCATCAGCCCGGTGGCGATCGCCGCGGTCAGTGCCGTGACGGTCACCAAGGCTCCCTTGTCCATGCCGGTGTTGGCGAGGATCGCGGGGTTGACGGCGAGGATGTACGCCATCGCCGCGAAGGTGGTGAGGCCGGCTTGGAGTTCGCGGCCGACCGTCGTGCGGTTTTGGTCGAGGTGGAAGAGGCGGTTCAGCATCGTTGGGTGAGCGGGGGTGCGATTACGGCACGCCGGCAGTGCCCGGGGGGCAAAGCTATTCTGATGCCAACGGTAACTGCGGCTCGTGCGAAAAGGTTGTGTGGGTGGCACCCGACGTGCTCCCCTTGCATTGCATGAACCTTCTCGCCCTCTTTTTGCGTGCCGGTCCACGGGTTCGGTCGCTCGGACTCGCGTTGGTGGTGGCGTGGCTACCCGGGTTTGCAGCGGAGCCCGAGCCGCGTCCGTTGCTGGCCCTCTGCGCGGCCTATCCGCCGGAGATCAGTGCGCTCCAGCAGGAGTTCGGCGTGAGCGAGGCCAATGGATTCAAGAGCACCTCGATCAACGGACTCACCTATTGGCGCGGACGCTATGGTCGGCACGACATCGTGGTCTTCCGGACGGGGGTGAGCCTGGTGAATGCTGCCTACCAACTGCAGCAGGCCCTCGACCGATTTCCCATCACGGCCGTGCTCTTTGCCGGCGTCGCGGGCGGCACCGATCCGGCGCTGCACATCGGTGACGTGGTCATCCCCGAACAGTGGGCCTACCACGCCGAGTCCGCGTACCTCAATCCGGACGGCAAAGGCGGCTATCTGCGCCCCGACTATTTCAAAGCCACCTACGAAAACTTCGGCATGATTTTCCCGAATGACGTCACGGCGATCCGAGAGGGAGAATCAGAGTTTGTGCGGATGCCGGTGTTCCCGGCTGATCCGGCGCTTCTGGCGGCGGCGCGGCGCGCCGTGGTGCGACTGCCCGCGCAGCGCAAGGCCGGTCGCGACATCTCCGTGAGCGTCGGCGGCACCGGCGTGGCGGGCGCCGTGTTCCTCGACAACGCTCCCTATCGCGAGTGGATCTTCCGGGTCTGGCAGGCCCGCTGCACCGACATGGAATCGACGGCCCTGGCCCACGTCGCCTGGGCGAACCGGAAGCCGATCTTGATCGTCCGGGGCCTCAGTGACTTGGCCGGAGGGCAGCACGGAGCCAACCCGATCGACGACAACGAGGCCTCGGTCTCCGCCATCGCCGCACGGGTGTTGCGTCAGGTGGTCGATGAACTCTGAGCGTTCCGACCATGGCCGCTCCGCTTACGCGCTTCTCCGTTGCCCCGTTGCACACGCTGACCCGCGTCCTCGCCGCGGTCGCGATGGGACGTGCTGAGCCGGACCGGGTGATCACCGGTGCGCGGGTGCTCTCGACGTATACGGAGCGCATCCATCCGGATCGCGAGATTTGGATCAAGGGTGGCCGAATCGCCGCGGTGAAGCCCGCCGGTACGTTCGCACGCAGCGGGCAGAGGGGGCGCGCGTCGGTCTATGACGCCCAGGGCGGTATCATTGCACCGGGCTTGGTCGATCCGCACGTGCACATTGAGAGCAGCATGATGACCGCCTGTGCGTTCGCCGAGGCCGCGCTGCGCAATGGCACGACTACCGTGTTCTGCGACTCGCACGAGATCGGCAATGTCTGCGATGTGGCCGGCATTGAATGGATGCTCGAGGATGCTCGGCGGGCTCCGCTCTCGGTCTACCTCACCGTGCCCAGCACGGTCCCCGCCACGAATGCGGCGCTGGAGACTGCGGGTGGTGACCTTACTCCGGCCAAGATCGGCCGCCTCTTTGACCGCTGGCCCGAGGCCGTCGCGCTGGGCGAGAAGATGGATTACATCTCGGTGGCGACGGGTGACGAGCGAAGCCATGCGATCCTCGCCCAGGCGCTGCGTCGCGGACGACCCGTCTGCGGCCACATCTACGGGCGCGAGTTCGTGGCCGCGGGCGCCGCGAGTGGCATCACCGACACCCACGAGTCGATCGACCGCGAGATCGCCGATGACTTTCTGGAGAATGGCCTGTGGATTTTTCTGCGGGGCGGAAACCCGCAGACGCCGTGGCACTCGCTGCCACAGGCGATCCGTGCCGTGACGGAGCTGGGCGCGAATTCGAAACGCGTCTGCGTCTGCACGGATGATCGCGATGCGGATGATCTGTTTCTGTTCGGTCTGGACTGGGTCGTGCGTCAGGCGCGCGCGGCGGGCTTGGCTCCCGCGACTGCATGGAGCTGCGGCTCCCTTCATCCGGCCACGCGCTACGGACTCGACGGCGAGTTCGGCGGTCTCGGGCCCTCGCGCCGCGCTGACCTCGTCTTGCTTAACGACGACCTTGAGGTGCGCAATACGTGGTACGGCGGCGAGCTGGTGATCGAGAACCGCAAGACGACGCCCCTTCTCGAGCGTGCCCTGACACGGCGCTACCGATACCCTCGCGCCGCCTACCAAACCGTGAAGCTACCACGGAAGCTGAGGCTGACGCCCGAGCTTCCGACGATCCCGGTCACCGCGAACGTCATACGGTTGGTTCCCCCGGGAATCCTCACGGCGCACGACCGCCTGCCCTTGGGCGTGGGCTCCTCCTGGGCAGAGCACTTCAAGACTCATTCGCTTTGCTTCCTCACGGTCGTGGAGCGGCATGGCAAGTCGGGTGGCGTTGGGTACGGCCTCCTGCGTGAGTTTGGACTCCAGCAGGGTGCGGTGGCGAGCAGCGTGGGACACGACGCGCACAACATCGTGCTCGCGGGCACCAACGAGTCCGACCTCCAGCTGGCCTTGGCTACGGTGCGAAAGCTGAAAGGCGGCGTCTGCGCTGTCCGTGACGGCAAGGTGCTCGCGAGCGTCGCCCTACCGGTCGCTGGGCTGCTCTCGGACCGTCGCGCCGCTATCGTTGCGGAGGAGACGACGGCACTGAAGCGCGCGTGGAGCGAACTCGGATGCCTCGTGCCCTACATGGGTTTCAACCTGCTGCCGCTTTCGGTCATCCCCGAGCTCCGCCTGACGGACAAGGGGCTGGTGCTCGTCCTCGGCATGAAGATCGTGCCGCTGTTCGAGCCGGCCTGACGCCGGCCCGGCCGCCGTGGTCCCAGCGCGTTAGGCGTCGCGGGCGCGTCCGAGGCGACCGCTGTCCTTGATTGGACGCGAGAAACGGTAGTCGATGTCCCAAGGAAAGTAGATCCACTTGTTTTGCTTGAACTCCTTGATGCACGTGTCGACGAACGGGCGTCCGGAGGGCTTGGCGTAGAGGGTGGCGAAGTAAGCCTTGGGGAGCATCTGCCGAACCACCTGCGCGGTTCGTCCGGTGTCCACCAGATCATCAATGAGGAGGTAGCCCTCGCCATCGCCGGCGACGCCCTTGAGGACCTTGACCGCGCTCTGGTGTTTTTCCGTTCCGCCCAGCTCAGCCACTCCGTAGCTCGCGAGGCAGACCGTGTCGATGAGCCTGATCTCGAGCTCGCGGGCCACGAGCGCGGCAGGGACGAGTCCACCGCGGGTGATCGCGATGATGCCCGACCAGGTTCCCTTCTCATGGAGCTGAGCCGAAAGGAACCGCGCATCGCGGTGCAGTTCGGGCCAGGAAATCACAATCTCGTCGTCGTAGCGTGAGTCATCGCCCATCACGTCAGCAAAGACGGGCGGCGCCCGCCGTCAACGCCGCCCATGCCGTCGGAGGCATCTCGTTGCGCGCACCGTGCGATTGGGTGAGGGATGTGGTCGCGCCTGCGCCCGATGCCGTGCTCGAGGATGCATCGCGTCAGGTCGACTCGCGCGCGCTGAAGCGGAACGTCTGCCATTCGTGTCGCCGATGGTAGGATGGCTCGGTGAGTGGTGCCGTGGCCGAAAGAATCGGCTCGCCGGCATCCGCGCAGTCGTAGCGACAGAAGTTTCCGCGAAAGGTGCGTCCTGCGGCGAGAAATCCCTGACCGAAACAGGACGCCGGCAGGATCAATCGTGCCGCCCAATGATCCCCGCGAATCCACGCGGCGCTGTGGGCCCAAGCCGATTCCTGGATCAGGAACGTGTCCAGCGAGGCCGTGCCGGCCCGCAACTGCTCGATACCCCCATGGGGAAAGCGAAGCTGAAGACGCTGGTTCTCGGGCGTGACATGGACCTCGAGGTAGTGCCGGGCGCCCTGCTCTTCGATGAAGGTCTCGGTCACCTCACCGAGTTCCCACGTCCGCTCGTTCAAGTGCCGGGCGGCGTTGCGGGCATGCGGCGACATGAACACGGAGTCGACGACGAGTGCGTCTGGGCTCCAACCCAAGCGGAACCAGCCGGGCCGGAAGTCAGCTCCGTTCGTGTCGCCGAGCCATGCCTGCCTCAGCGGCCGCCAGAGCCCCGGACGCACGTCGGCCGGTGCCGAAGGAGAAAGGGCCATGGGGTCGGTCCGGAGACGCGCGACGGCGATCACATCCGCGCCAGACGGGTCAGGGGAAGGTAGGGGAGCACTCATGTGGTTGCGGAAGGTCTAAGTAGGGCGAGGTGGTTGGGCGAGCGTTAGTGTATACGCCACTCTGGCTCAACTGCAGCTAAGTGCTCGACACCGTTGCGCGAGCGGCAGACTGCCTGTCGCCGTCATGCAATGATCGGCCGGGAGTGATCGAGATTAGGCTCCATGCCGGCCTCAGCGTGGTCAAAGGCGTTAATCTTGACATCTGACCGCAGGTTGAATTTCTGAGTATACACGTTGACTGGGCCCCCCTTCGACGTCTCCCAATGAACCCAACCAAACCCCGATACCTCCCGCGAGGTCTCGTCTCATTCGCGTGCGCCAGCTTTCTGGCCACCGCTGGCGCTGCAACGGCGCTCGCTCAGGCTGTGCCTTCCCCAAAGTCCGATAAGGCTGTCGAACCGGCCGTCGAACTTTCTCCCTTCGTGGTGAAGGAGGAGGTCACTGACAGCTACCAAGCGCGCCAGACGGTCGTGGGTAGTCGCACGGCGAAGGATCTCGTCAGCATGCCGACGAGCATCACGGTTATCACCGCGCAGCAAATCAAGGACTTGAACGCCGTCGAGGTGAGCCAAGTTCTGGCGGTGGGCGTGAGCGGTGTGACGCGGAACCAGACGATCAACGATGACGTCAACATCCGCGGCTTCCGCACGGCGCAGTCCCTGCGCAACGGCGTGACGAAGACCTCGTTCAAGCGCAACCCGATGTTTGACGTCGAGCGCATCGAGGTCGTGAAAGGCCCGGGCGCTCTGATCCTGGGTAACAACTCCTTCCTCGGCGGCGGTGTGAACTTCGTCTCGATGCGCGCGAACGCCACCCGGAGTGGGAGCGTCCAGACCACGATCGGCTCGAACAACTCGCTCCGTCTCGCCGCGAATGTGACCGGACCGGTCGTCAAGTCGGATGACCTCCGGATGAACTACCGTTTCACGGTCGGCGGCCAGACCGGCGATCGCCCCAAGGAGATCGAAGATCAAGAGGACCAGAAGTTCATCGGCGGCGGTCTCGCCATGTACTTCGGCAATAACATCAGCCTTTTCGTCAACGGCTACTACTTCAAGGACGACGGCTACTTTTACTGGGAAGACTTCCTGGATGTGTCTGGCACGGCGCCGACCCTAAAGACTTTGGCCAACGCCAAACTGAACCAGTACTCCGGCGAAAAGTTTTCCGCCGGTCGCAAGCGCGATGCGTTCTGGAAGAATCAGGATTCCTTCATCGACGTGACGCTGCTCGCGAAGCTGACCGAGAACGGCAACATTCGCGCGTATTACTTTGGCAGCAATCTTGTCGATCGCCGCCGCATCGTCCGTGGCATCACCGTGAAGGCGGATAACTTTACGCTCGATCGCCAAGATATCCCGCTGGCGATCGACAACTACACGCACAACGCGCAGATCGATTACCTGCACCGGTACGCGACCGACTTCTTCGCCTTGGACACGACCGTCGGCGTGGACGGTTCCTATAATTTCAACCGCTCGGGCCAGTCGGTGAACGCGATGCCGGCTCTCGACACGCGCAGCGGAACCTTCCCTAACGATGATGCTTACTTCTCGGTTGCGCGCCCAGGCGCGGGGTTGGCTAACCTGCAGGACACCGGATCGAAGTCGACGTCCTTCTCGTATTATTTCCAAGAGAATCTGTCTTTCCTGCAAGAGCGACTGGTTCTCGTTGGCGGCCTGCGCTGGTTCTCGCCCGGTGGCACGAATGAGAACTATGTGACGAAGGCCGTGACGAACCGTCCCGACACCGTTTTCCGCACGCACAAGTATGGAGCGGTGGTGAAAGTCTTGCCGAATCTTTCCCTGTACTACACCGATGCGCAGAACATCTTTCTGCAGACCGGATTCACCGACAAGTTCGCGGCGAATGACCAGCTCGGAGCACCTCTGGATAATCAGGAGGGCAAGCTCTCGGAGTACGGCCTGAAGTACACCTACGAGGTTTCGAACAAGGTGAGTCTGTTTGCGACGGTGGCCAACTTCGACATGGAGCTGACGAACGTCCGCACCTTCGGAGACCTCGGCAACGGCGTGCAGGGCATCATTCAGTCGCGCCAGGACAAGGGCAAGGGCTGGGAGTATGACCTCGGCATGCGCTTGGGTGCGGGCGAGGGCAACTTCGACCTGATCGCCACGTACTTCGACGGTGAGTCCGCGATCGCGGCCGATCCGACGGTGCAGTCGGTCGACTTCGTGCCGCGCAAGTACAGCTTCCTCGGCAAGTACAGCTGGACGGGTGGCTCCCTCAAGGGCTTCTCGATCGGTGGCAGCTTCATGGATCAGACGGCGAAGCGCAACGGCAACTACCTGATCGACTTCCCGCGCCTGATCAACGTGTTTGCCACGTATCGATGGAACAAGAACTGGGAGACCCAGCTCAACATCGACAACGTGACGGACGAGCGCTACATCGTGGCCATCGCGGCGACCGGCCTGGTCCAGACGGCGGACATGCGGGTGGCGCGCCTCTCGGTCAAGTACTCCTGGTAAACCTTGAAGTGATTCCGCCCGCGGAAGCGCGGGCTTGTGACATGTCCTCCCGTCGCGAGTTGTTTTTCGCTGTGCTCGCGACGGGAGCGTGCGCGTCAGGGTGGGGCCGACGATGCGTCGGTTCTACCCGGTCCGCGCTGGGTGGGGGCTCGGCGCTTGGTTACTGTGCGGCCATGCTCCTCCTCTGTGTCCTCGGGTTGGACCCGATTTCGGCGCAGGAGGCCCCCACGCTGCGCGAGCTGGAGCGGATCCCGAGTCTTGAAGGCCGGGTCCGCGTGATCGAGACCTTCGTCGACCGCCGCTACTACGACGCGGCGGGCATGATGTACTCGCATTCGAACTGGCGTGAAGAGCGGCCGTTCGTCGCGAGTGACTTTTCCGCCCAGGACTCGACCATTCCCGGTCCCGAGCCGCACGCATGGCTCAGCTACGAGAACAGCGTGATGGTGGCGGGGCTGTTCCTGTCCTCCCAATGCTATCGCTACGAAGCCACGGGCGAGGCGGCGGCATTGGATCTGGCTCGCCGGGCTTTCGAGGCCATCAGCGCAAACTACGCACTGACGGAGAACCGCTCCACCGGCGCCACAGGCGTACGGCAGAAGGCGGGCATCGTCGAGCAACCGGTCGCGGGACAGCGGCGCGAGGCGGGTTTGTTCTGCAAACCGTACTATGGGCAGGTGACGGACCATACCAGCACCGAGCAGCATTTCTGGCCGGTCGTCGGGCTTTACCGCTACTGGAAGCATGCGCCCGCCGAACTGAGGCCGCGCATCGCGCAGATGCTGCGCGAGGTGTCGGAGCGGTGGCGTCGGGGTTACCGGATCAATTTCTTCGGTGAGACGTGGGACTTCGAGCAGTCGTATCCCCGGGCCCAGCGACACATGTTCTCGTGGGCGGTGATTCACCGCCTCGCTTACGAGGTCACCGGCGATGCCGATGCGCTGGCCGAGTTCCGGCGGCTGGATTCGCTGTATGGCGCCATGCCCACGCCGCGGGAAACCTACTGGGGACTTGGACGCAGTTCCTACATCAGCACCGAGGACCGTTCTTTCCATATCCAATTGGTGCTCGGCGCCGACCTGCTGCTTGACCTGGAGCCGGGCGGAGCGGACCGCTACCGCCGCGGCATCGAACAGTGGTGGCGGTACTCCCAGCTGGGTCAGCGGGATGATTTGCTGAGCTACTATTTCATCGAGGTCGATGCCTTGTCCGGCACGTGGCGCAAGGCACCGCCGTCCACGACGCCGCGGGCTCTCTGGCGCACGAACTACGCTTTCCATCACAGGGTGTTCCCGATCTGCTGGCAGGGCACCCGGGAGCGGCAGGCGTTAAGCAGCGCGATCGTCGCACGGCGCCTGCCCGCGCTGGCCGAAGAGGCTGGCAAGCGTCGGGGCGCGTGCTTCGCCGGCTTGGATCGCGATCATTTTCGCTGGATGGTCGACCCCGAAAACGCGACCCCGACCGAACTTCGCTGGATGCTCAATGTTTTGCAGGGTGACTCACTGGCGTTCTATCCGTTGGCGTACTGGTACGGCCGGGCGCACGGCGTGGAGGACGAGTGGAAGTGATTCCGCCCCGTACCTGTCGTCGCGTGATCCTCGGCGTGAGCGCGCTCGTCTTTGCCATGCTTTCTCCCGACTCCTCCGCAACCACGCCGGCGGGCGCCCCCGGCCGGGTGACGACTCTCGCTTCGCTCCCTGACCCAACCGGGTTCGCCGGCATGTTCGGGGCCGTCCTCGACGGCAAGCTTTGGACGGGTGGGGGATCCCAGTGGGACAAGCCTTTCTGGCTCGGAGGAAAGCGGAGCCTTTCGGATCGCATCTACGTGCTGGCGGAGCCTGAGGGCGCCTGGCAGTTGAGCGAGTCTCGCCTGCCGCGCGCCTTGGGACACTTTGCGGCGGCGGCGGAGGGCGACCGGGTTTACCTGTGCGGCGGGATCGGTCCCGCCGGCGTGGTGTCCGACGTCATCGTGGGTCGCTTCGCGGACGGTGCGCTGCAGTGGACGTCCCTGCCTCCGTTGCCGCGGGGGCTCGTCTACGCATCAGCCGGAATGGCCGGCGGGAGGTTGTTCGTGGTCGGCGGCCTCCTCCGCCCCGAGGATCGCTCGGCGAGTGCAGAGGTATGGTCGCTGTCCGGCGATCCCGCAGCGGCGATCCGCGACGGCTGGCGACGCGAGCCCGACTTGCCGTCCGGCGGAGTGTTCGTCGCCGCGGTCGGCGGTCGGCGGGATCGGCTCTATGTGATGAGCGGCATGGGATTCGACGGTGAGGGCAAGTACGTGCCGTCGCGTGCGCTGAGCGTCTTCTCGACGGCCGATCGCGTCTGGCGCAGCGCCGCCTCCCTGCCCGAGGGCCGCGTGGGTGCGTCGCCGCCCTGCTTCACGCCCAACGGCGAACGATTCCTGCTCGTCGGCGGCTACGCTTCCGTCTTCACGGGCGCGCCTCGCGAGCATCCGGGCTTCCCCCCGCAGAGCCTGATCTACGACCTCGCCAAGGATGCGTGGTCGTCGGGGCCGCTCCTGCCGGTGACCGCATTCACCGACCGGGACTCGCCGACCGATGCGGGACCAGCGCCCATGGTGGGCGCGCCGGCGGTCGCGTGGAAGGGTCGGGCCGTCGTGGTGGGAGGTGAACTCCGGCCCTCCGCCCGCAGTCCGCAGGTACTCGCCATCGACCTCCCGGGTGCCCGTTCCGGCACTCCTTGAGGCTTGAGAGAGACCGTCCCGCCCGACTCCCTTTCCTCCCATGATTCTAGACACGCTCGCCCAATGGCGTACCTACGCCGCTCTTTCCCCGCGCCTTGCCAAGGGCTTTGCCTTCCTGGAGACGGTCAGCCCGACCGCGGCGCTGGGCCGTCACGAGATCGACGGCGATGACGTCTTCGCACTCGTACAGCGCTACACGACCAAGCCGGTCGAGGAGCGTGTCTTCGAGTCGCATCGGAAGTACATCGACATCCAATACGTGCTGCAGGGCAGGGAAGTGATGTACTGGGCGCCGCTGCCGCTGCTGCCGGTCGTCACGATGCCGTTCGACGCGAAACAGGATGCGGCGCTCTACGCGCGGAGTCCACACGGCGTGGCGCTCCACGTCTCCCAAGGGCAGTTCACGGTATTCTTCCCAGAGGATGGGCACATTCCCGCCTGTGCCTGGGACGCACCTGCGGAGGTGGGTAAGGTCGTGGTCAAGGTTCGGGTCTGAGCGGCGCGCCCGGACGATGGAGACGACCCCGCCCGCTCCGGATTCGGACCTCAGTCGGCGGCGTTTCCTGCGCCGAGGCACCGCCCTAGCGGTCGCGGCGGCTGGCGTCGCGCTGACCAAGGCCGACCCGCTGCCCGCGCCGGCGGTGGCCCGCTCGGCGGGCCGGATCGCCGCGGCAAAGCGGAGGAACCTCTTCAACGGAGACTGCAACTTTTTCTTCTACAACCCGGAACTCTGGCAACCGGAGGGCGGGTCTTACCGGGCCGAGGCGATTCACCGCTACGTGCGTGCCATCGCTGCAAGTGGCGTCGACGCGCTCCTCGTCAATCCGAACACGCAGGTCGCCTGGTATCCCTCCCGCACGCTGCCGCACATCCTCGACGGGTACCGGCGGGGCGACGCGGCGTTCGCGCGCTCAATCGCGGCGGGGGCGGCGGACCTGACGGAGGCGCAGATTGAGCTCTTCACGCGGAACCTCGTGACCATGCTCGACCTTTACCTCGACCTGCACGAGGGCGGCGTCGACTGGCTCGCGGAGGCCGCGCGGGCCTGCCGGGCCGCGGGAATCAGCCCGTGGCTGAGCTATCGGATGAACGCGACGCACTTCTCGCTGCGGCCCGACAGCCCGGTGAACGCGCCAGTCTTCCGCGACCCCGCGAACCGTCTCTCCGGCCGCGTGCCCGGGGCGGCGGGTACCACGCACCCCTCGTGGATCGGCCTGAACTTCGCCCAGCCCGCGGTTCGCGCCTACATGCTCGAAATGATCCGCGAGGGCATTCAGGCCTACGATTACGAGGGGATCGAACTGGATTGGCTGCGGCATCCGGTGTGCGTCGAGGCCCCCGCGTCACCCGCCGCCACCACCGCGCTCACGGACTGGACGGGTGAACTCAAGGCTCTGGCCCAGGCCCGCCGTACGGATGTACCGCTCGGCCTGCGATTGCCGGCGAACCTCGCGTACCTCCGCAGCGTCGGCCTCGATGTGCGCGAGATGGTCCGGCAGGGTTTCGTCGACTTCGTTACCTTCAGCAATTACTGGCAGACCTCGTGGGAGACACCGCTCGACGTCCTGCGGCGGGAGTTGGGTCCGGACGTTGTGATTTACGGCGGCATCGAGGACGCGCCGAACTGGCTGGAGGCGCTGGCGCCGAGTCTCACGGCGCGTCCCCTCGGGCAGGAACTGCAATTGGCGGGGGACAATGCGTACCGCTCCGAGAAGGCGGCGTCCTCGCCGCGGGTGCGGGGGACGCGGTATCTCTCGGCCAGCGCTCCGTTCCTCCGCGCCAACGCGGCGGGTAAGCTCGCGCTCGGGGCGGATGGCGTCGCGACGTTCAACTTCTTCGTCACCGACCAGGTCCGCGTGCCCGATCAACGCGCCGACTATGCCGCGCTGCGGGAGTTGAGTGACCTCGGCCGGTTGCGGGGAATGACGAAGCACTACGCGTTCAATTCCGCCACGAAACAAGCCAAGCGCATCTGGGACGTGCCGGAGCAGTTGCCCGTATCTATTCCGCCAGGACTGCGGCGCAGCCTCCGGCTGCCCATGTGCGCCGAGCCGGTGGGCCGCGGCCTGCGCCTGATCGTACAGGTGGTGACCGCGCGGGAAGGGGCGACCGTTCCCTGTGGTGTTTCCTTGAATGGCGGATGGCCCAACCACGTCGCCCAGGCGACGCAGGACCTGCTCTTCCCGTCGGGACCGTACTCCCGGCACGTCGACGAGCACGCGGCGCGGAACTACGAACTGCCCGTCGACGAAGTGCGCGACGGCTGGAACGAGATCACGCTGCACAACGACGGCGCCGAGGATCTCCGCGTGATCATGGTCGAACTCGCGATCGTCGTCCCGTCTTCCGCTTCCCCTTCATGAAACCCCTGCATTCCCCCCTCGCATCAGCCGCCCCCCATCGTCCGCTCCGCCTCCGCTCCCTGCTGGCGCCGCTGGCGTTTCTCCTTGCCGCCTTCCCGGCGATCGCCGCCTCCGCAAGTGCGCCGGTGGAGGTCGGGTCCCGGCTGGAGCCGTTGGTCGACGAGTTCCTGATCGACCGCATGGATGGCGTGCAGTTCCGGTTGCACGAGCCCCGCGCGGCCGGGACCGTGATGGTCTTCGATCGTCCGTGGGAAGGAGGAACGAGCGGCTACACCTCCGTGTTCAAGGACGGGGACATCTACCGCATGTACTATCGCGGGAGCAGCGATCCCACCTATTCGATCAAGGAAACGGTGCGTCCGGAGGAAGTCACGGTGCCCGGTCACCCGCAGTTCGCCTGCTACGCGGAGAGCACGGACGGCATCACCTGGGTGCGCCCGAACCTTGGCCTGCACGAGTTCAACGGCTCAAAGGACAACAATATCGTCTGGGTGGAGCGCGGCTCACATAACTTCATGGCGTTCCGCGACGATAACCCGGCGGCCCCGGCGGACCAGCGCTACAAGGCCGTGGCGAGCAGCAGCTATGACGATGATTTCCACCAGAAGAAGCCGGTGCTGATCGCGTTCGTGTCGGCTGACGGCAAACGCTGGCGCCGGATGCAGGAGAAGCCGATCATCCTCGATGGCGCGTTTGACTCGCTGAACGTCGCGTTCTGGGAGCCGGCGCGCGGGCACTATACTGCGATCTACCGCGACTTCCGCCACGGCGTGCGGACGATCAAGTATGCGACCTCGAAGGATTTTGTGACCTGGACGCCCGGGGCCTGGGCCGACTTCGGTGACGCTCCCGCGGCGAACCTCTACACGAACGCGACGACGGCCTACGAGCGGGCCCCGCATCTTTACTTCGCGCTGCCGCGGCGTTTCATGCCTTGGAAGACATACTTTGCGGAAATGGAATCCACCAGTCCGGGTTCGTCGGACGTCGTGTTCATGTCGAGTCGTGACGGCGTGCGCTGGCGCCGCTTCGAAGAGGCGCTGATTCGCCCGGGGCTGCAGGAGCGCAACTGGGGGCACCGCGCGAACACGCCCGCGTCGGGCCTCTTCGCCACCGGTCCGGAGGAACTTTCCTTCTACGTCGAGCGCGAGTATACGTTTCCGAGTAACCGCCTCGAGCGCTACACGGTGCGCCCGGACGGCTTCGTTTCGGTGCGCGCTGGGTATCCCGGCGGCGAGCTCGTGACCAAGCCGATCGTCTTCACGGGTAAGACGCTGGTCCTGAACTACTCGACCTCCGCGATGGGCAGCATCCGCATCGAGATCCTCGACGAGGCCGGTCATCCGCTGCCGGGCTTCCTGCTCGAGGATTCCCCGGTGCTCTACGGCGACAAGATCGCACAGGTCGTGCCGTGGAAGCACCCGCAGGGCCGGACCGATCGCTCGCCCTTCTCGCGCCTCGCCGGCAAGCCGGTGCGGTTTCGCTTCGTGATGCGCGACGCCGACCTCTTCTCGATCCAGTTCAAGTGATCCGCTCCCGCTGAACGTCGCCATGAAGACGCCCATTGCCGCCATCGATGTCCACGCCCACTACGGCGACTACGTCCACGCGAACGCCCTGCTGCGCCGTTTCTCGAGCGGTACGCCGGCGGAGGTCGTGGACCGGGCCCGCGCCTGCGGCGTCGCGTGGACGATCGTCTCGCCGCTCGCCGGCCTCCTGCCGCGCGGTCTGGGCCAGCCGGTCGCGGCCGCGAACGAAGCCGCCTTCCGTGACGTGCCGGCTACGCCCGGGCTCCTCCAGTACGTGATTGTCAATCCGCTCCAACCGGAGACCTACGATCAGGCGCGGCGGATGCTCAAGGCACCGTGGTGCGTCGGCATCAAGGTCCACCCGGAGGAGCACTCCTACCGCATTTCCGACCACGGCGACGCGTTGTTCGCTTTCTTCGAGGAGACGGGTGTGCCGGTGAAGGCGCACAGCGGCTGCCCGAACAGCCTGCCCGCTGACTTCGTACCCTTCGCCAATCGCTTTCCCGGAGCGCGGGTCATGCTCGCGCACCTCGGCAACGGGAACGGTGCGGGCGGCGCAGTGGACCTTCAGGTGCGAGCCGTGCAGGTGGCGCGCCACGGCAACCTGTGGATCGACACGTCGAGCGCGCGCAGCATTCTGCCACATCTGGTCGAGTGGGCCGTCCAGGAGGTCGGGGCGGAGCGACTCCTCTTCGGCAGCGACACCCCCTTGTACCATGTCGCGCTGCAGCGCGAGCGTATCGAATGCGCGGAGATCTCCGATTCCGCTAAGCGGCTGATCCTGCGCGATAATGCGGTAAGCCTGTTCCAGCTGCAGGATCTTCCGGCCTCCGGCCGCTTTGACTGAATCGACCGTCGGTTTCTCCCCTTTCGTTCTCTCTCCCTCTCGAATCCCGACCATGAAAGCAAAAAGTACCCGTCTGACTCGCAAAACCCTCAGCGGCGTCTGGTGCGCCCTGATCCTTCCTTGGACCGATCGCGATCGCCTCGATGCGCGTCGCTTCGCGCGTGAAATCCGCGGCTATGGCGGCACTGGCGTGAGCGGTGTCTACACGGGCGGCACGACGGGCGAGTTCTACGCTCAGGATGACGCGACCTTTGAGCAGGTGACCGAGATTGCCTGTGCGGAGGCGCACGCCCTCGGACTGCCGATCCAGATCGGCGCGTCGGCGCTGAGCACGCGCACCACGCGGATGCGCATCCGGACCGCGATCCGTGCGGGCGCGGATGCCCTGCAACTCGCGCTGCCTTTCTGGCTCGAGCTCAAGGATGACGAGGTGAAGCGGTACGTGCGGGAGGTTGCGGAGGAGGCCGGCAAGACGCCGATCATTCTCTACCTCACGATGCGCTCGAAGCGGAAGATCTCCCCCGCGATGCTCGGCGAGATCGCCCGCGACGTACCGACGTTCATCGGCACCAAGGACACCGGCGCCACTCCAGACGACATCAAGACGATTCTGAAGGAGGTGCCGGATCTCGCGATTTTCGGCGGCGAGGACTTCTTCACCAAGATTCCTGCCGGCGGCCGTGGCGGCTACTGCTCAATCACCGGCTTTAATGCGCCCAAGGTCGTCGAACTCTACCGCCTTTGCGCGGAGGGTCGGCTCGATGAGGCCAAGCGTCTCGCTGACCTGTTCCACCGCTTTCTCCATGAGGGACTCTTGCCCATGGTGAAGGAGGACGGGCTCTGGGATTCCGCCGTTGACCGCGTGCAGCGCGTCGCCGGGGGTGGCGTGGTTGGGCTGCGCTGCCAGTCCCCGTACCGCAGCGGCACCGAGGCCCATGTGAAGCGCCTGCTGGCGTGGACGCGGAAGAACGCGCCGGAACTCCTTCCGGCGGGGGTTCGATAACCGCGTCCCGCTTTCTCCATGAACCCCAGACCCCTTGACCGTTCCCCGTTCCGCGCGCTGACCTGGTGCGCGGTGATCGTTGCTTTGCTTCCCTCCCTCGTCGGAGCGACGTCCTCTGGCACGCCCGGCCGCTACCGGCTGCCCGCCACGGGCGTCTCGGTCACCGGGCAGGCGTTGTTCCTTGCGATTGACGATCAGCTCCTGCCGCTGCGCGAGAATGTCGTCGAGCACCTGTCGCGTCCCCGCGTAAGGGAGCAGCCGGTGCTGTCGCCGAGCCGCGACGACTCCTTCGCGCCCGATCAGGTCGCCGCGCATTTCTATGGCGCGGTCATCCACGACCGCGGAAAGTTTCGGATGTGGTATTATTCGGTCGGCCTGAAGGACCAGGGTGATGCGTATCGGGCGGATGTCAGCAAGGTGACGCAGGGTCCGGTGTGTTACGCGGAAAGCGATGACGGGATCGTGTGGCGCAAGCCCATCCTGAACCAGAAGGAGTACAAGGGGCGGCGGAGTAATAACGCGATCGACCTGCCGGAGGAGCTGATCGAGGGCGTACACGTCATCCGCGACGACGCGGATCCCGATCCACAGCGGCGCTACAAGATGGCCTATAACGCGCACGACGGAACGACATGGGTGTTCCGGACTGCGACCAGCGCCGATGGCTTGCGGTGGACGCCGGCGCCGGACTTCGCGATCCCGCACTTTCTCGAAACGGCGGGCCTGTACCGATTCAACGATCAGTATTTCGTCCACGGTCAGGTGTTGTCGCGCAGCGAAGGGGATCATCCCGGCGGTCGTCAGGGGGCCGGTGTGGTTTCGCCGGACTTCGTGACTTGGGTCAGGGGGGTGGGTCGTGCGTTCCGTTTGCCCGAGCCAGCCGATCCCGCACTTCGCGGCACGATCAAGCCGTACGACCAAGTGCACCTCGGCGTCGGCGCAGCGAGCTTCGGGACCGTCTGCGTCGGGTTTTATGGGATTTGGCACAACCAGCCGGGCGACGAGAGTTCGCAGAAGCGCTGGGGCTGGTTCGGCTACGGGAAGATTTCGTGCGATCTCGGTCTGGTGATCAGCAATGACGGGATGAACTTCCGGGAGCCGGTCATTGGACAACCGTTCATCTCGCGTCACGACGCGCCGGCGACACCGGTCCCGGGGAAGTCGTTTCCCACCATCCTCTGCCAGTCCGGCAACGGTATCCTCAACGTCGGCGACGAGACCCGCATCTACTTTGGCCGCTGGCTCAACGCCGACTACGGCGAGGGCTACCTCGGCGAGGTAGCGTTGGCGACGCTGCCGCGCGACCGCTGGGGGTACCTCGCGGTCCAGAAGGCCCCCTCCCACGGAGGCGTGCCGAGTCCCCGGGGATCGATCTGGTCGGCCGCGATCACGCTCCCGGAGCGCCCATCCGAGTTGGTGCTGAACGCCGAGGGCGTCAGCGGCTTCAGCGTCGAGGTCGCGGACGAACGCTTTGCCTTGCTCCCCGAATTCTCCGGTGCGGCCAAGGGCACAGTCCGCGGTACCGGCGGCCTCGACTGCCCGGTCGAATGGCGCGGCGCCTCGCTCGCCAGCCTCGCCGGACGCACCGTCCGCTTCCGGATTCATCTCGAGAACACCGCCGATCACTCCCCGAAGCTGTACGCGATGTCGGTCCGCGACGCGGCGATGGGCAGCGCGGTCGCCGCCCGGTAGCCGGGTCTCTTTGCTTTCATGAACCCCATTCCCCATCCCCACCACCGTCTGACCGCCGTCAGCGGATCCGCCTGGCGCCGGAGCGCGGTGGCTTGGTCGCTCGCGTTCCTCGCCTGCCTGTCCCCCCTGACCGCCCAGCCCAACCTCGCCGAACAGGCGCTGTCCGCCCGACCTCTGGTCCTCAAGCCGGGGGAGAGGCAGTTGTTCCTCGACGACTTCCTGCTCGCGGACATCGCGGGGCTGCAGCGCGTGACCCATTCTCCCGTCAAGTACGCCGGCAATCCGGTGATCCGTCCCGACATCCCGACGGACGGCGTGGCCATCCAGACCCGGGATGCGCCGGTCTGGGACGAGAAGGAGCAGGTGTGGAAACTGTGGTACATCCGCTTCGGTGACGACGGGAACGGCGCGGGGGGATCGGGTTACGCGC
>CAIOYO010000111.1 GCA_903862595.1 uncultured Opitutaceae bacterium
ACGCCAATCACGGCCGTCACGGTCCACAGCTGATGCAACTGCAGGAAGGGCAGCGCGTCGCCATTCACATCCTTCTTGGACGGCCAGACATTGTAGATCAGGTCGAGCAGGAAGATCGCCGCGATCCACAGCGCCACCCACGGCATCTGCGTGCGGCTTAGCTTACGCTTGTAACTGAGCAGAAGGAAGAAGGGCACGAAGAAATGGCCGAAGAGGAGGAGCATGCCGACCCACTTCCACTGGTTCGCAAAACCCGTGGCGCTGTTCATCTCGCGCAGGTTGTACCAGAAGGTTTCCTCCGGAATGTTGGCATTCCAGATCAGGAAGTACTGCGAAAACGTGACGTACGCCCAGAACACCGTGAAGGCGAACATGAGCTGACCAATGCTATGGAAGTGGTTCGCATTCAGAACTCCCCGGTAATCACCGCGCACCCAGAGCCACACCATGATCAGCACGCCCATCGACAACGCCGCACGGACGCAGCCGGCGAAGTACCAGACCCCGTACATGGTCGAGAACCAGTGGTAGTCGAGCGACTTGACCCACAAGACGATGGCCAGCGTCAACGTCACCGCCGCGAGCGGCAAACCGAAGGCCGCCGTCACGCGATTACGGTACGTCCACTTGAGATCGCCATCCGCGTCCTGAGCGAACGAGGCCGCACGCAGACGGGCGGAAAGCCAGATCCAGATGCCGAACGACAGCACGGTCACCACCACGAAGGCGGTCGGATTGAGTAGGGCCGCCTTCTTCGCCCACAGGACGTCCTCACCGACGGTGCCGCTCCCGCCGACTTGCGCGAGATCGTACGCGGGATTCATCCACTTCCAGACCGCACCTGGCGCGAAGTAGACACTCGCGACCAGGGGAAGGAACAGCAGGGCGAGCCACTTGAACGAAGCCAGCCCATGCTCGAACTGACGACGGATCACGACGGACCACGAGGCGTCGAAGATGTGATGGATCATCACGAGGAACAACATGCCCAAGGCGATGCCGCCCCAGAAGGTCAGCGCGACCAGCCAGGAGAAAGCGACCTTGGCGCCACCGGAGACGAGGAGGCCTAGCGCCGTGAGCGCAATGCCCGCCAAGCCGATCACGAGAGCCCGACCGGCCGCCGGAGCGCCGGCGGCCATCGAGGTCGCCAAACCAGGAGAGAGGGTTGCCGCGCGAGTGCTCATTGAATACCAAGCTCCGCTTTGTGCGCCGCCGGGACATCGGCCACCGAGCCGTGCTGGGCGCGCTGCAAGGCCCGAACGTAGGCCACAATCGCCCAACGGTCTTCGGGGACCACCTTGTCGGCATAGCCCATCATGGTGCCCTTGCCGTTGGTGATCGTGTTGAAAAGTTCGCCTTCCGCCATCGCACGGATGCGGTCGTCATGGAAGGTGGGAGTCGCTCCCATTCCGTAGGCTTTCGTGATGCCGTTGCCATCGCCCAAGGCTCCGTGACACGGCGCGCAGCTGATGGCATAGCGCTCGCGTCCGCGTTGCAGGAAACGTGCATCGACGGTCAAAGCCGCGGGCACTCCCCGGGTCCATTCGCCCGCACCGGCTCGACCCTGGTAAAGGGCGGCATCAGCGCGGAGGTCACCGCGGGCAACGACGCCAGCGGGAAGCGGACGGTCCACGCGGCCATCGGCGAAGAACGCGGACGACTCCTGCGGACGCAGCTTGGGCTGACGATCCATGTCCGGGAAGACTTCCAGCGGGGGTCGCGAGGAGATGCTTCCCCGGAATCCGAGGATGCCCACGGTCAAGACCACGACGAAAAAAGTGGCGAGATAAACGTAACGCATGATCAGGCCTCCAACTCAGTGATCTCGCGACCGCCCGCCTTCTCCAGCAGGGCACGCGTCGCGGCGAGGTTGAACTTCGGGTCACGCGCCTCGATGACGACGAGGAACTTGTCGTCAAGCCCGCGCACGATGTGGTCCGACTTCAGGACCGGATGATAGTGCATCGGCAGACGATTCAGCAGGAACATGCCTCCGATCGTGGCAAAGGCCGTGAAGAGAATCGTCAGCTCGTAGGACACCGGGAAGGCGAACATCGGGCTGAAGTACGGCTTGCCACCCACGATGAGCGGATAGTCGTACGCATTGGTGAACCAGATCATCGACATGCCCGTCGTGAAACCGAGTACGCCTCCCACGAGGGAGATGCGCGGAACCTTGGAGCGACCGAGCCCCATTGCGCGGTCGAGGCCGTGGATCGGGAACGGCGTGATGCAGTCCCAGCACTTGTAGCCGGCGTCGCGCACCGTTTCCGCCGCGTGATACACCGCCGGAGCGGTGTCGAACACGGCGACGAGACCATAGGGTTGAGCAGCCATCGGAGAAGGGTCGTTTAACGTGGGAGTAAGGGCGCGCAGTGCTTAGTGGGAACGGCCGGACGTTCCGTGGCCGGCATCGCCGGAACCATGGGGGTCCGCCTGAGGCATGACGGCCTTCAACTCCGCCATCGGCATCACCGGAAGGAAACGGATGAACAGGAGGAAAAGGACGCTGAACACGCCGAAGGTGCCGAAGAACGTGAAGATCTCCACGATCGACGGGCTGTAGTAACCCCAGCTCGAGGGCAGGAAGTCGCGCGCCAGCGACGTGACGATGATCACGAAGCGCTCAAACCACATGCCGACGTTGACGAAGATGGAGAGCACCCAGACCAGCGTGGTGTTCTCGCGCACCTTCTTGAACCAGAAGAACTGCGGCGTGATCACGTTGCAGGAGATCATGATCCAGTACGCCCAGGCGTAGTGGCCGAACGCGCGGTTGATGAAGGCAAAACCCTCGTAGGGGTTCGCACCGTACCACGCGATGAAGAACTCCATGCCGTAGGCGTAACCAACAATCGTACCGGTCGCCAACGTGATCTTACACATGCAGTCGATGTGGTACTGCGTGATCAGGTCCTCGAGGCGGTAGATCGCGCGGAGCGGAAGCATCAGCGTGAGCACCATTCCGAAGCCCGAGAAGATCGCGCCCGCCACGAAGTACGGCGGGAAAATCGTCGTATGCCATCCCGGGATCAGGGACACCGCGAAGTCGAAGGACACGATCGTGTGCACCGAAAGCACGAGGGGCGTCGAGATGCCGGCGAGGATCAAATACGCCATCTCGTAGTTGCTCCAATGACGGTTGGAGCCACGCCAGCCCATCGCGAAGAACCCGTAGAGCCAACCGCGCATGCGGTTGCCGGCCGCAGTGAAACGGTCCCGCAAGATCGCGAGGTCAGGAAGGAGTCCGACGTACCAGAACAGCACCGATACCGTGCCGTAGGTCGAAACCGCGAACACGTCCCACTCCAGCGGCGAACGGAAGTTCTGCCAGATGTAATTCGAGTTCGGGATCGGGAAAAGGTACCACGCGAACCATACGCGACCGACGTGGAAGACCGGGAAGATCGCGGCGCAGACCACCGCGAAGATCGTCATCGCCTCCGCTGCACGATTGATCGACGTACGCCACTTCTGCCGGAGCAGACACAGGATCGCCGAAATCAGGGTGCCGGCGTGGCCGATACCGATCCAAAACACGAAGTTGACGATATCCCAAGCCCAGTTGACCGGGTTGGCATGACCCCACACCCCGACGCCGGTCGCCACCAGGTAGGTGATGCCAGCCACGGTGAACGAGGCAAC
Source organism: uncultured Opitutaceae bacterium (assembly GCA_903862595.1). Classification (GTDB taxonomy): domain Bacteria; phylum Verrucomicrobiota; class Verrucomicrobiia; order Opitutales; family Opitutaceae; genus UBA6669. Next base: position 3,646 of record CAIOYO010000111.1, read on the forward strand.
GAAGCACGCGACCACGAAGCACACCCACCACCACGTGGGGGTCTTGCCTTCGATGATCCCGCAGATCTTGTCGGTGATCCAACCGAAGCTTCGGTTGTTTTCAACGAGCGTGGCACGCGGCAGCGCGGGCGGATTGACCTCCCTGAGGATCGCCGGCGCGTCGTGAGCAGATTCAGCAGCGTGAGACATTAGCTCAAACCTCCCGTCAGCTTGGAGACTTCACCCACGGACGAGTGGCTGTGACCATGGCTATGGCCATGGTTGCCGGTTGTGGGGTGATTCTTGGTGTCATATTCCTTCCGGCTGAACGGCTTCTCCGTGCCGCCGGGCATCTCCGGATTCGGGTTGCGCAGCTTGCCGAGATAGGTCGTGCGCGGGCGGACGTTGAGGTAGCCGAGGACCGCATAGTCCTGCTCCCGCGCCTTGGCCTGCGACACGGCACTCTTCGGGTCGGAAACGTCGCCGAAGACGATCGCCTCAACCGGGCACACCTGCTGGCACGCGGTCTTCACCGCGCCATCAGGGACCTGAACCTGATTCGAAGCTCCGGCCTTCACCTTCTGCGCGATCTTGGCCTGCTGGATGCGCTGCACGCAGTACGTGCACTTCTCCATCACGCCACGCATGCGCACGGTGACTTCCGGATTCTTCACCATCTGCACCAACTCGGGCATCCCCGCCGGAGCCAGCGGTCCGAGATAGAGGCTATCGATCTGACGCTTGTTCCAATCGAAGAAGTTGAAACGCCGAACCTTGTACGGACAGTTGTTCGCACAATAGCGGGTGCCGATGCAGCGGTTGTACGCCATCGTGTTCAACCCATCGTCGTCGTGGACCGTCGCATTGACGGGGCACACGGTCTCGCACGGAGCGAGTTCGCAGTGCTGACACGCCATGGGCTGGAGCGAAACCTGCGGATCCTCCGGGATCTCTTTGTTTCCTTCCCCGCCAAAGGCTGCCGCGTCGGCGTTGCCGTCGGAATAGTAACGATCGAGGCGAATCCAGTGCATCTCGCGCCCGCGAAGCACCTGGTCCTTGCCGACGATGGGAATATTGTTTTCCGCCTGACACGCGACCACGCAGGCGTTGCAGCCCATGCAGGTGTTCAGGTCGATCGACATACCCCACTGATTCACACCGGTCAGATCCGGCGTCTCGTAGAGGGAATTACCACGCGGCGAGGTCTTGGCCACGAAGGCCGGATCCTTGCCGGCATCGCGACCGAGGATCGCCGGCGAATGCGACTCAGTGCCGAAGGAATCCACCCAACCCGGATTGGAGACCGCCTCGGTCAGGTTGGCCTCGCGCACGATGTCGCGGCCTTCCATCGACCAATGCTCCTGGGTGTTGGCCAGCGCGTAGCGCTCCGACGTGACCGAGATACGTGCGCCGACGGCGATGTCGGCGCCGGCCGACGTGCGCAGCGGGAAGAAGTCGTGCCCCGTGCCTTGGCCAATCCGCCCGGATGCGCGGCGACCATAACCCAGCGGGAGAACGATGGTGTAATTGGACAGGCCTGGCTGGATGTGCAGCGGGCCGCGTACCGTGCGTCCGCCCAACGTCACCTCGCCGATGAACGCCATCTCGCGTCCCTGATCGAAGGTCGCCGTCTCTTTGCGCGCTACCTGAAGCAAGGATCCCGCCGGTGTGATGCCGAGCTCTTTGCCCAAGCGCGGACTGACGAGGATCGCGTTGTCCCACGCGAGCTTGGTCATGGGCTCAGGACACTCCTGCAGCCAGCCGTTATTGGCGAAGCGACCGTCGTCGACCTTGGAATCGGCCACGAAGCGGACCTCAAGATTGTCCTTCGAGAGCGCCACCGGAGCGGCGGCGCTATTGATGGCCGCACGAACGCCGGCATTGTTCAGGGTGACGCGAGCCACCGGATACGCCGAGCCAGCGAGCAGGCCATCGTGCAGGAACCGGCGGAAAGCTTCCGCGCCACCACCCGAGATGCGGGCGATCGTCTGGGAAACCAAGGCATACGGATCCGTCACGTCTTCGCCCGCGATTCGAGCCAAGACTTCAAGCTCCGTCAGACCGCCGAACAGCGGCAGAATCTGCGGCTGGACAGGGACCACCGTGCCATCGGCCGTGCGGGCATCGCCCCACGACTCAAGGAAGTGAGCGGCGGCGAGATTCGCCGAGGCAAGGGCGGATGTCTCATCCGGATAGTAGCCGAGGCGCACGACGTCGGCGACCCCCTTGATCGCACCGGCGAAATCGAGGTCCGCCGGGGCATTGTAGGCGGGATTACCGCCGAGGATCACCAAGGTCTTGACCGCACCGGACTTTGCCGCAGCGACGACGTCGCCGATGGAGGCCGCGGAGTGATCCGGCAAGGAGACGAAATCGACCGTCGCTCCGACGTTACCGAGGGCAACATTGAGGGCGTAGACGAGCGCGTGGACCGAGGCCGGAAGATGATTGCCAGCGACCACCAGCGAAGCGCCGCGGTGGGCCTTGAGATCGGCGGCCGCAGCCGAGAGCCATTGCGCCTTGTCCTTGAACTCCAGACCACCCGCCAGCGAGGCGAAGGACGCATCGCCCGTGACCTCCGCCGACAACGCGGCGGTAAACGCGAGCATGTGGCTGCTCGCGAGGCGGAGACGATGGTCGGCCATGGAACCCGTCAGCGAGAACGTGCTCTCGACGGAGTAGAGGCGGTTCATCGGGTCGGTCGGGCGAGTCACCCGGCGGCCCTTGGCAAAGTCGCGAGCATACGCGAGCGCATGCGCATCACGGCTCAGGAAATCGGCGTCGATCGCCACGATTCGCTTCGCCTTGGCGAAGTGGTAGACCGGCTTGACGCGGGAGCCGAAGGCGGCCTGCCCGGCCTCGAGCGGGGCATCGTCGCGAACCGGCTCGTACTCCGCCCACATCGCCTTCGGGAACTTAGCGCGGAGGCGTTGGACCAGCGCCGCCCGGGTGGGCGAGCTCGACTGGTCGGCGAGGAAGGCCAGACCGGCTCCCCCTGCGGCAGCGGCAGCCTTGCCGATCCCTGCGAGCAGATCCTGCACGGCGGGCGCGGCGGCGACTGCGCCCTTGATCGTGTGCGACGTGGCCCGATCGGGATCGTAAAGGTCCAGCAACGCGGCCTGAGCGACCAGATTGGTCGCACCACCGTAAGGAGCGTAGGACGGGTTGCCCTCGAGCTTCGTCGGGCGGCCCGAGCGTGTCTCGGCCAGCAGCGGGATCGCCCCACCGCGGATCGGCATCGACGTCGCAAAGAACAACGGAAGACCGGGGATCACCCCCTCGACCGACTTGCCATACGCGAGAATCTTCTCCTCCGGACGACGGCAGCCGGCCGCGAGGCCCACGCCACCGAGCGCAAAGGACGCCGCCATGATGCGGAAGAAGTGACGCCGGTCGACGCCATCGATCTCGGAGGCTCCCTCCGGAAATTCACGAGCGACTTGGTCGCGGAAGCCAGGCGTCGCCGCCAGTTCGTCGAGGCTACGCCAGTAACGGCGGCCGCGCGCTTCACCTTCCGAAGGTTCGGGATGCTGAAATTTGCGTTTCATCGATGGCAGCCAGAGCAGCTTTGCGGAGGTTTAACGTTCCAGTCGTGGACGAACTTCTTACCCTGTTCGAGCTGGCCTTCGACCCCACCCGGGTGCTGCCAGTCGAGCTTGGTCACCAGCTCGGGCGAGCGGATGAACTTCTCGGGTTCACGGTGACAATCCAAGCAGAAGCCCATCGAAAGGGGCTTCGAGTGCGTCACCACGTCCATCTGGTCAATCCGACCATGGCACTCCACGCACGACACGCCTCGAGCGATGTGCACAGAGTGGTTGAAATAGGCATACTCGGGCAGAACGTGGACATTCACCCAAGGCACCGGGTTGCCCGACTCATAGCTCGTGCGCACCGGCTCCAGCAGCGGGCTATTCGCCTTGATGATGCTGTGACAGTTCATGCACGTCTGGGAGGACGGGATGTTAGCATGACCCGACTTCTCCACGTTGCTGTGGCAGTAACGGCAATCCAGCCCCAGTTCGCCGGCGTGCAGCGTGTGGCTGAACGGCACCGGCTGGACCGGAGCGTAACCCACCCGCGTGTACTTGGGCGTTGCGTAGTAATTCGTTGCAGCCGTGACAATTCCGCCCAGAACAAACACGTAAATGATGATCTGGAGCGGCAGTCGATTGGCCGACTTGGGAAAGAGCTTCGACATAGCCGGAAATTACTGAGGATAAAGGCTTTAGGCCCGCTTAGGCCTGGCCGTGGTGGCGGGACACCGCCCGCTGTTCAGGACGCACGGTCAGCGCGGGTTTGCCCGCCGGAGCGGATGCCGTTGCCGAGGACTCACGGGCCGCGAGACGGGTTCCGCCTACGGAAACCGCCATCAGGCCGATGAGTTTGGCAAAAAAAGTTTTTCTCGTAGAGAGGGTGCTCACGGTCGTCGCAAGTGCTGAAAATCAGCGGCGAATCGAACGGAGCGCGGTTTCGAAAGTAAACCAAAAATTCCCCGGGAGAGGCAAATACACCGAGGCATTAGACCGAACGCAGAGCGAATGCGGCCCGCTAATTGCACTCGAGAAGACCGCTTCTGCCCGCTCTTCAGGTCACAAACTGTCCGTCCCGCATCGGCAGCGTGTGATCGCAACGCGCGGCCAGCTCCGGATTGTGCGTCACGACCACGATCGCCTGGCCGTTTTGCCGCGCCAAACCAGTCAGTAAGTCGAACACCATTGCAGAGTTACGCACGTCCAGATTGCCGGTCGGTTCATCCGCGAGCAGAATCGATGGCTGATTCGCCAAGGCCCGTGCGATGGCCACGCGCTGCTGCTCGCCGCCGGAAAGCTGATTGCCAAGGCGATGCGTTTTGCCCCCCAAGCCGACTGAGGTCAGAAGGGCATGGGCCCGTTCCTGCATCTCCGGCAGGCTCCACCGCCCCAACTTGCGCATGGGCAACATTACGTTCTCCAGCGCCGAGAACTCGAGGAGGAGAAAGTGGAACTGAAAAACGAATCCAAGATGGCGTCCGCGCGCGGCGGTGCGGGCGGCATCGTCATCACGGGGCATCAACTGGCCATCGATCCAGATCTCGCCGTGATCCGGAACATCCAAAAGACCAAGGAGGTACAGGAGGGTCGACTTGCCACACCCGGAGGGCCCGACCATGGCATAGACTTCCCCGCGCCGCGCCGCGAACGATACCCCGCGCAGCACGTGGACCTGCCCCTCCCCCTGCCCCAGCGACCGGTGCAGGCCTTCACACCGCAGCACCGCGTGATCCGCAGAGGGCGCGAGACTGGAAGGCATGCCGGAGGGCGTCTTCATTGCGCCGTCCCCCGGATCACGTCGCCCGGCTCCAGGCGCGCTGCCCGCCGCGCGGGAATCAAGCTCGCCGCCATCACCATCACCACCGAGATCACCACTGCGGACAGGTAATGCCACGCCGACCACGCCACAATGAAGTGGTCGGCGGTGAAGATACCGCGAATTCGGATCTTCATGAGCGATACACCGTAGGTCACGGCCGCTCCAAGGCCACAACCCAAGAGCGCCCCCACTGCGAGAACCATGGCAGCCTGCCAGAGGAAGATCCGCGTCACGTCCCGCCGCGTATACCCCATCGACCGCAGGATCGCGATGTCCTTGGTCTTCTCCATCACGACCAGCGCGAGCGTATTGTACATGGCGATGCCCGCAATGAGCGTGAAGACCGAGACCGTGATGCTCGTCGAAAGGCGTAGGGCGCGAAAAACGTCGAGCCAGGTCCGCTCCCGCTCCTGCCACGAGGAGGCGCTGTGGCCGAGCACCGCCTCCATATGCGCCGCGTCCTGCGTCGCCCGATCCCGGTCGAGCACGTTGACCTGAATGAAGGACGCCCCGGTCGGCCGGCGCAGGAGCGAACGCGCCTCACCGAGGTGCAGGAAGACGCGATCCTTATCGATTTCGCCGATCCCCGTCTCGAAGATCGCTGAAACGCGATACCGGCGCACTTCCCCGCCCGCCTGCAGCTGAAACGAATCACCCACCTCCAGTTGCAGGCGCTCCGCGAGCTTGATTCCGACCAAGGTGCCCGCCGGGGTCTGACGAAAGTCCGCGAGGTGTCCACGCACAATCTGACGGGCCAGATCGGACACCTGCAGGTGGTCCTCCAACTGGATGCCGTACACCCGCGCCGCCTCGTTCTTGAAGCTCGAACGGATCTCCGCTGCACCATACAGCACTTCGGAGGTGCCCGCGACGTTCGCAAACCGTCGCACCGCTTCGATCAAGAGAGCGGGATCCTGGATTCCTTGGATGTACTTTCGTCCTTCCTTGACCTCCACGACGAAGCCAGAGGCGTCGTTGCCGCGCTCCGCCTCCATCGTCCGCAGGGTCTCCTGAATCCGGTCTTCAATGCGGATCGCGCCGTTGGTCCCCACGATCGTCTTGATGAAGAATCGTTCGAAGCCGGTCGTCGTCGCCTGAGTCACCACGAATAAGCCCACGCCCAGTGTGATGCACGCCAGACTCATCACCATGGCCCGGCGGCGGGCGGTGAGAAACCGAAGGGCGATCCGCAGGTTGGTCGACACAGCGCGAAAGGGGGCAGACGGCAGCGGCGTCCTCAGGGCGAGCCCGTCGCTTGGCGCACCCGGTCACCGGCACGCACCTGATCCAGATTTTCCACCAAGACCCGCTCCCCTTCCGCCAAGCCGTCAAGCGACTCGACTTCGTTCAGGCTGACGAACCCGGTGCGCACGGTCCGCAATTCCACGCGACCGTCACGGACCACGTAAACCTTGCCGTCGAAAAGCGCCCGCCGCGGGAAGATGAGCGCCTGCGGACGCTCCCCAACCACCACGCTGACCTCACCGGTCAGGCCAGGCAGGAGTCGCTCCGCCGGCACGTCGACTTCCAAAAAGGCCACGTAACGCTGAGTCGCCGCATCGGCCGTCGGCAGGAGCTTCGAAACCTGTGCCCCAAAACGTTCGTCACCGTAGCCGAGAAAACGCACCGAGGCCCGCTGGCCGATGCGAATGCCGGAGAAGTTCTCCTCGCTGATCTTCGCCTCCACCGTGCGCCGTGTCGAAATCAGCGTCGCGATCGGTGACTCGCCTCCAATCAAGTCGCCCGGACGCGCGAACACTTCGGAGATCACGCCGTCCGCCGGCGCGGTGACCGTCATCTTCTCCCTCTGACGACGCCGGACCGCGAGGGCGTTCTCAAGCTGCGCGATCGCCGCTTCGTTGGCCAACGTCTCCAGCGCGAGGCGCTGCTCGATCGCCTTCACGTTGCGGCGCGAACGATCCAGGTCGACGGATGACGCCGTTCCCATGGTCACCGCCCGCTCCAGATTGCCCAGATCGACCCGAGCATTTTCCAACTCGATCCGCGTCACCGAGCCCACCTCCACACGCCGTCGCGCCGTCTGCAGGCTCTCTTCAGTCGAAGCGATCTCCAGTTCCAAGTCCACGGTGTCCAACTGCACCAGGAAATCCCCGGCCTTCACCGCCGATCCGACCTCCAAGGCCGTCTGCGTGATCCGACCCGGAACCGAGGCGCGCACCGTCGCCACGAACTCGGCCGCCACCGTCACGCTTCCGGTGACGGCGTTCACGGCCTTGCCGCGGCGCACGGACTCCGTCCGCACCTCCGGACCCGAATGCGCCCAGACCGCATAGCCGACCCCCGCAAGCAACAGGGCGACCACAACGAGACCAACGGCGCGAGAGGAAGGAAAACGCGGGTTCATGGACGGGGTTCGGAAAGTCGGGACAGCATCGGATCTTGGCCGATGACGGACAGGAACTCGGCCAGTCGGCCGAGGTACTCAACGCGATAGGCAAAGGTCCGCACCAGCACCTCATCCCGCGAGAGAGCTACGGCCGCCGCATCTCGGCGGGAGAGGTTGCCGCGAGCCACTTCCTCCTGTTGAAAGCGCACCAACCCATCGAGCTGGGAAAGGCGGCCCTCGCCGACCGCGGTCTGACGCTGAGCGATCTCGAGGAGCCTCGCCTGATTGCGCGCCCGCTCGACCACTTCCGCCCGGCGCGTCGTCCGCTCGCCCTCGATCTGCCGCGCTCGCAGCAGCGACGCCTTGCGCTGGGCGCGGGTCGCGTAGCCGTCGAAAATGGTCCAGGTGAGATTGATGCCGGCGTAAAACGACTGGATGCGCGCCCGGTCCGAGGGACTTCCCGTGTAACTCACTTCGTCCTGCATCGCCCCCGTCACCACGTTGAACTTGGGCCGGAGGTTCACGTCAGCGATCCGAAAATTGAGGCGCTCCTGCTCGAGTTGGAGCGTGAGTGCGCCGAGCCGGAAATCACCGCCAGCATCGCGATCCGCCACGAACCGCTCCAGCAAGGGTATCGGCCCGCCGGGCAGCTGCGGGAGAGGTGGAATCGTATCGGGAATGTCCTCCATCGCCAGCGGGGAAATGCCGGCCAGCCGCTCCAGCGCACCCTGATTGTAGCGCAGTGCCTCCATGCCCCGCTCCCAGTCCAGCCGCGCCTCCTCCACTCGGAGTTGGGCACCGAAGAGCTCCGCCCTGGGGGCTGCGCCGGACTCGATCCGCGACTCCATCGCCCGTAGATCCTCCTCCGCGAGCTTCACCATCGTATCGAGGCGCTTGAGGCCCGCCTTCTCCACCACCAACCGAAGGAAAACCTGCCGCAGATCCAGCACGAGAACCCGCATCGCCTCCGCTTGGTTCTTCTCCGTGATCAGCGAGGAAATCTGCGCCACCCGAACCCCGTCCCGCAGCGCTCCCCAGTGATACAGCGGCTGCGTCAGCCCGAAGTTATAGGTGAGCTTCTCAGCCGGGTATGCGCCGGACCGATCGAGCCGCCGCTCTTGCGCCGCGCTGTAGGTGCCGCTGCCACCCACGTAGGGACGCATCCGGGCGCGCGCGACCTCCTCCATCTGCTCCGCGATGAGCGAGTCGGCCGAAGCCCGGATCGCGTTGGGCGACTGCCGCAGCGCCGCCGCGAGCACGCGTTCGAGCGTCGGAAAGAGCTGCTCCGGCAACACGATCCCGTCCGCCACGGGCGCGCGCGGCTCGGCCCGAGCGGACGAGACGAAGCCCAAGGCTCCGGCGACACTCACAACCAAAACGAAAAGGATCTTCGAGGAGGAAACCACCGTCAAAACAAGAGGGCGAACAGCCCGCAGCCCGTTGCAGGGAAGGCGGGTTTGCAACACAGAAAGCGGCTGCCGCTAACCCGAACAACTCTATCGCAAAACTGCCTCAAGGTCCGCCTCCTGCGGGGGTGGCGGGTTCGATGACCAGATCGTACAGCGCGAGCGAAAGTTCCCGCACATCGCCCATGCCGGGCGACCGCGGCGGCGACGTCGCCGCGAACTCCCAGGTCACGCGAGCACCCGCATCCACGGTCAGCACCGACGTCACGAAGCGACCACGCTTCACCCCCAACTCACCACGCCAGTGTTCCGCTCCCCCCACGCGCAGCACGAGGTGCCCGTCTCCCATCCCGCGCGCTTCCCCACGGATCCGAAGGGTCACGGCGCGCTCGCCAGGATTTTCCACGCCCAGCGTCCCCGTCGAGGCCGTCCAGCGCCAGGTCCGTCCTTCACCCGCTTCCGCAGGATACCAACCGTCACCGCGCACGACCCGGACGGCGGCAGTCTCGACGCGAAAGAACTCGCCCGGAGGAGGAGCCAACTGACTCAAGCCCAACGGCACCCCAAGATTACCCGCAAGGAGAAGTGGCAACCAACGCACGCCGCGCGGCACCAACACGTTGAAGGCCAGCGCAAGCGGCAACAGAACCCGCGGGTAAGCGCCCGGGAAACCCTCCCAGACGGGCTGCGAGACGAACATCAGCAAGACCGCAAAGGGCACCGCTGCACGCCACCACGCGGCTCGAGGTTGCCACCACAGGACCAGAAAGAGGAACTGCACCAAGGTACCCAGCAGCGCCGCCAGACCCAGCACTTCCGGCGGACGAAGGCCGTTCGCAAGCGCCCCACGCATCAGCTCCACGCCCTTGCCCACCAGCCCCGCAAGGGGCCAGGTGAAGTTGCCGTCGCCGGCATCGCCGACCGGGCCGAAACGATGGGAGACATAGAGCATCCACAGCGCGAGCGGAGCCACCACCCAAAGGCTTCGCCAGGCCACGTTGCCCCACTGCCGCAGGCGCTGCGGCCAGGCGTCGAGGAGAACCGCAGTCGACAGCACGCTCGTTTCCTTCGTCAGAGCCGCCAGCGCCAGCCAGACCACCCCACGACGCGACCAACCGCACTCCACGGCCCGCACCGCCAGCGCCGTCAGGAGGAGCGCAGGTGCATCGAGGAGCGCATGGCGGACGCTCAGACAGACCCCGGCGGAAAAGAGAAAACCCGCCCAACGCAGAAAGTTCTGCCACCCGTTCGCCGGGAACCACGCGAGCAGCAGCCACGCGAAGCCGAACCAGCACACGGCGTTCATCACCGCGTAAGCCTGCAACACCCACCAAGGCTCACCCGCCCCCGCAACCCACGCCAGCCACGGCACCAGCACGCGGCGCGCACGGTAGTGCGGATTGTCCAGCGCGACGTCGAGGCTCGGTTCCTGCAGCAGGGGATGGAGCGCAATCTGCGCGTAGTACGTGCCGTCGTACCCGAAGGAGTCCTCGTGCACGTAGTGCGGCGTGGCGCGCAACGCCGGCACGGTCGCCGGCGCCACCCGATCGCCCACCGAGATCAGGCGCGTAAAGCCCTGTTCCGGCTGATGAAAACGCGAGAAGGCGACGAAAAAGGCCGCGACGCAGGCGAGGTACAGTACCCGCCACACCCATCGTCCACTTTGGCTCACGCTCGGCGGCTTTTCCCAGGTCGACATCACGAATCAGGTTCCAAGCGCCAGAGCCGAAGTCCACCAAACGTGCGCACAGGCTCCCAGCGGGCGCCGCGGAGGCGTTCCTCCGCTTGGGGACGCTCTGCCTCAAACACCAGCGCAAAGACCGGCCGCCGCGCCGCATGGAGGCGGCGCACGAGGTCCGGGCCAGAATCGGGCCGGAGATCATCGAAACGAAGGGTGGCCACGGGAGTGTAGTAGTAGAGCGCGCCAGAGGTCGCGAAACTAGAGACGACTGCATCCGGGGGAAGGTTTCCCCCGACCCAGCGTCCAGCCTCACGGTACACGCGCTCCGCCGGGCCAATCGCGGAAAGATGCAGCTGCGGCAACCACAGCCACGCGAGCACCCCCGCCCAAACCGCCAACACGGCCGCCCCGAAGGAACACCACCGGGGAGCACGCACCCCTCCCCAACGCTCCGCGATCGCCTGCCACGCCAGCACCGCCGCCAACACCCAGGCCGGAAAAGCGGGCAGCACGAAGCGTAAACACCACCAGACTTCATGGGTCACGGGATAGGTCGCATAGAAGCCCCCCAGCGCGGCGACCCACATCCCCAAACCCACCATTCGCCACCGCTGTTTGGCATCCCGGAGCAGGAAGCCCCCGGCCAGCGGCAGCACCAGGACGAGTCCCGGCAGGACCCGCGGCAGCCATTCGGCATAGAACCGCAGGGTGACTCCGACCCACTCGGCTCCCAGCGCGGCGAAGATGTTGCCATAGCCGCTCGCGAGCGGATGACCGTACAACGTAAACTGGTAAAATCCGAGGAACAGCGCGCCCGGTAAGCCACCCAACGCCGCACCCAGCCAGCGCCGCCAGCAACCCAAGATCACCACCAGCGCCGGAATCACCACCGCACTGGTCGGCCGCACCGCCACCGCCACCGCCACCGCCACGCCGCAGGCCACCGACCATCCCACCGACGCCCCACCCGTCTGCCCACGCGAACGCCCCGCCCGCAACGCCGCCACCAACGCGGCAAGGCTCCAGACCGCGGCCGGAAGGTCGCTCAGCGGCTGCAACGCGCCGAAGAGAGTGACCGGGCTGACCATGAGCACCGCCGCACCCGCCCACGCCAGCGGCCGCGCCACACCAAGTTCGCGCGCCGCACCCACCATCAGCAGTGGAAACGCGGCCGCCAGCGCTACGCCCACAACCAGCGGCCCCCAATCCCAACCCAGCACCAAGCCCGCCAGCGCGAACTGCAGCGGCAGACCCGGGGGGTACGTCGGTACCGCCTCACCCTCGCGTCCACCCAGCGTGAACCCGAGGGGCATAAACTCGTTCGGTCGCGCCACCGACCGCAATTCCTCCGGTAGCCGCAACCCCGTGGACCACCGGCCTTCGGCGAACAACTTCGCGCTGTTCAGGTATCCCGAAGAATCAGCCCCGCCCGCCACCACTTCAAAGCGACTCCCGATCGTCCATACCCAGGACGCCCACAGGAGAAGGCAGACGATGGTTCCCGCCACCATCGCTCCCCGGCGCCACCCTCCCGCCGCTCCCCACGCTCCCTTGAAGAACATCACAGCAACGGTGGCGCCACCCCTCGGTCACCGAAAGAAATTGTACTTCACGATCGCGTACAGCGCCCGCACGCCATCTTTCCAGCCGATCTTCTTTCCCTCCGCGTAGGTACGCCCGTAGTAGCTGATGCCGACCTCGTAGATAGCGCAATTCAGCTTGGCGACCTTCGCGGTGATCTCCGGCTCGAAGCCGAAACGGTCTTCCTCCAGCGTAATCTGCTGCAGGATCTCCCGGCGGAAGACTTTGTAGCAGGTCTCCATGTCGGTGAGGTTCAGGTTGGTCGCCATGTTCGAGACGAGAGTCAGGAACTTGTTTCCCACCATGTGCCAGAAATAGACTACCCGATGGGCCTCGCCGCCAGCGAAGCGCGAGCCGAACACGACATCTGCCCGGCCTTCCAGGATCGGACGCAGCAGCCGAGGATACTCCGCGGGATCGTACTCCAAGTCGGCATCCTGCACGATCACCACGTCCCCGGTCGCCTGCGCAAACCCGGTCCGCAACGCCGCTCCCTTGCCCCGGTTAAAGGTGTGGTACAGCACGCGGTCCACGAGCGGCGCGATCTCCGCGCGGAGCAGCGCCTGCGTGCCGTCAGTGGAGCAGTCGTCGACGATGATGATCTCCTTGCATTCGATCGGCGCGGCTCGCACGCGGTCCACCACCGCACGCAGGGTGGCCACCTCGTTGTAGCAGGGGATCACAATGCTGAGTTTCATGGGCGGTGAGGCAGCGCGACGTTGGCAACCCGGCAGGCCGGGGGCGAGCCTCTTCCCGCGCCTCCCGTGAGTCCGCGCTCCGCCGGAGAAACCGGTTGCGCCGATCGCGGACTTTTCCGCATGCTCCGGAGATGAGCGTGCTCGAAGGCCTCCTGCGGCGCTTCCGCTTCGTGCGCCGCCTGGAACGCCGGGCGGAGACCGCGGAGCGTGCCCTCGCCGAGGCGGGCGTGGCTTTCCCGCCCGGGCACTTCTACTCGCCGCTTCCGTCCCGCGCCGAGGTGGCCCGGGCGTTCGCCGAGGCCCCGAGCGAGCCTCCCTTTCCCGCCATCGAACTGCACGCCTCCGAGCAGGACGCACTGCTGGAACGTTTCGCGGGCTTCTACGGTGAGCAGCCATTCCCGGAGCAACCGCGGGAGGGCTGGCGCTTTCATCTCCGCAATCCGTCGTACGGCTGCTTCGACGCCATCATGCTCTGGTCGATGCTGCGCACACTGGGCACACGACGGGTCATTGAGGTTGGCTCCGGCTTCAGCTCCGCCGCCATGCTCGACCTCAATGAACACGTCTTCGGGCGACGGATGGAACTCACGTTCATCGACCCCGACATGGCCCGACTGCGTCCGTTGCTCAAGCCGGAGGATCTGGGCGGGGTCACGCTGCGGGAACGGCGGGTGCAGGAGGTGCCCCTCGAAGTCTTCGACGCGCTGCGCGACGGCGACGTGCTCTTCATCGACTCATCGCATGTAAGCAAGATCGGCAGCGACGTGAACCACCTGTTCTTCCGCGTCCTGCCGCGCCTCGCTCCCGGCGTGCGGGTGCACGTTCACGATGTCGCCGGCAACCTCGATTACCCGCGCGAGTGGCTGGACGAGGGCCGGGCGTGGAACGAGCAGTACCTGCTCCGCGCGTTCCTCATGTACAACCGCGCTTTCGCGGTCGAGTTCTTCACCGGTTGGCTCTTCAACCGCCGCCACGCGTTTCTGCGCGAGCATCTGCCCCTCTGCGCCGAGGGCGGCGGGGGGCAGATCTGGCTCCGGCGGACCAACGAACCGCCGACCGCTTAGGGCAGCAGGCGGATCCGGATGTTCCGGTAGTGAATCTGGCTCTCCGGGTCGTGCCCTTGGAGAGCGATCGTGCCGGAGTCGATCAGGCGGCCCTTATAGGAGCCTTCCCGGACCGGATTTTCCTCTTCCGTGTAATCCGTGATCAGGCGGTCATTCACCCAGGTACGGACGCGCTTGCCCTCCACTTTCACGCGGAGCGCGAACCACTCGTTGTCCTTCGCGATGGCGTCGAAGTTGTCCTTGATGCCGTAAAGTCCTGCGGTGCGCTTGGGATCCTTGTGCGAGTTGTTCACCTGCACCTCGTAACCCTTCAGCGGCCAGCCGGTCTGCTGAAAGACCGTGTGAAAGTACACGCCCGAGTTCCCCTTGGGGAAGGTCTTCACATCGAGCTTCAGCTCGAAGTTCCGGAAGGTGTGACCGCCCACCGCCCCTTCGTAGAAGAGGTGCGCCCGCGGACCGAGGACCACGATGCAGCCATCCTTCACCGAAAACGTCGCCGGCGCTTCGCTCGCCCGCCAACCGTCGAGCGTCTTGCCGTCGAAGAGGAGTTGCCAGCCCTCCGCGGTTTCCGCCGAGGTCAGCTGATTCTGGGCCGAGCACACCGAAAAAAGACCCGCCGAAAGGAGCAGGCCAACGAGGAAGGGGAGTCGTTTCATGCCCCTCAAGGTTGACGCGCTCTCGCAGATGCGGCGAGCCAATTGCGGGTCCGCTCAGCGCGGGTCGCGGCCCCCGAGCGATCGGCGGCACGCTCCGTCTCCACGTCCGCCACCCGGCCACCCGCAGTCGGCGCGATCGGCCCCACGGGCGGGCGCCTCCCGAGGCTCATCACTCGATCCGCAGGCCTTCGTTGTCCGCCGTCAGGGCCCGCGCCACCGAGGGCAGGCCAGCTTGGGTGAACGCGGCCGACATCGCGGCCGACACCGCCGCCACATCGCCGCGCCGACAGACGCACAACACACTCGAACCGCTCCCGCTCAACCAACCCGTCAGCGCACCCGCGGCACATCCCGCGTCAATCGCCGCCCGGGCCCCCGGGATCGAGGGCAAGCGGTACGGTTCATGCATGAAATCGGCCACTGCATGACGCAACCGATCGAACTGGCCCGTGGCGAAGGCTGCGACGAGGTAACTCGCGCTGTTGATGCTCCGGACCGCGTCAAAGTACGGTAGTGACGCGGGCAAAACCCCCCGCGCCGCCTTGGTCAGCATCTCCGATTCTGGCGATACGACCACGAAGATGAGGTCGGAAGGAATGACGACGCGAATGGTGTCGAGATAGGCGCCGGTCGCCGGATCGCAGCGCGAAACACAGAATCCGCCCAGGATGCCCGCCGAGGCATTATCGGGATGGCCCTCGAGTTGGGTCGCCAAGGCCACCAAGCGTTCGCGCGAGAGCCCAGCGCCGCGAAGGACATTCAGACCGGCCAGCACGCCCGCAATCACGGTCACGCTGGACCCCAGCCCGCGCGCCGGTGGAACCTCACCATCGATGCGGAAGGCGAACCCCTCCGGAGCGAGGCCCGTCGCCGCGAGGAAGGCCGCCGTGGTGTCGGAGACCATGTCAGTGGCCCGCGCGTCGGCAGGCCGCTCCGGCTGTGGTCCCGCGCCCGGGCTCCGGGTCAGCGTCACTCGGTTGTGAACCGAGAGCGCGAGGCCCAGGGTGTCGAAGCCGGCACCACAGTTGGAAGTGCTTCCCGGAACGCGGACGGTGACGGAGGCGGGGGGTGACGCGGTCATCAGCGGCGCAGTTTGAACGCCTTCTTGATTTCGAGCGCATCGGCCCGCGCACGCAAGTCGTCACGTTTGTCGTGCAGCTTCTTTCCGGTGCAAAGCCCGAGCTCCACCTTGACGAGCGCTTCCTTGAAATACATCCGCAGCGGCACGAGTGCCCGGCCGCCAGTGCTGAGCGCCTGTGCGA
Organism: uncultured Opitutaceae bacterium; assembly: GCA_903862595.1. GTDB lineage: Bacteria > Verrucomicrobiota > Verrucomicrobiia > Opitutales > Opitutaceae > UBA6669. The sequence continues at coordinate 19,672 of CAIOYO010000111.1, forward strand.
TCTTCCGGATCTGGTGACGGTGCAGGAGAAGCTTACGGATGCGGCGGGCGTCGTGATTGAGCCGGTTCCCGAAGGCGTACTCTTCGATGTAAGCGTTGTGGAGCCACAGTTCGCCCCGTTCAACACGGCCGAAGGCGTCGTTGATTTGCGCGCGACCCGCCCGCACGGATTTCACCTCGGTGCCCTTCAGCTCAATGCCCGCCTCAAAGCGCTCGTCGACCGTGAAGTCGCGCAGCACCTTGGAATTCCGGACCTCCGTGATCCGGGGAGCTTGATCTTTCTTGCGGGCGGTCATCGCGGGACAAAGTGAAAGGTGACCGGAGTCGACCCGCCGCGCGACCTTGGAAAAGCATGCGGCCGAGCGAGCGGCCGACGCGTTGCTTCCGGCGTTAGGCCGACTTCGCCGTACCCAGCTCGTAGCTGATCTTGCCCTCGATCACCTCGCGCAAAGCGATGTCCTCGGGCGCCAGCTTTTCGAGCGACTCCACCAGCGGACGGTTGCCACGCTTGAGTTGCTTCACGCGCCGCGACACCACATTGATCAGGATGTTCGGGTCGGGAATCGTCTTGAGCGCTTCCTTGATGTAATCGTCTCTCATGGGCAGGCGGAACGGGGGCGTGGAAAACCTCCCAGTACGAGACACTCATTCCACCCCGTCAAGGCGGATTTCCCCCAAGTGCCCTCAAGGTCGGCCCCCAAGAGAGCAGTTTCTTGCAAAAAGCTGATACTGACCGGGAAACACCCGTGCCGCCGAGGCCTAAGGCAATCGAATTGCTCCCGTAGTCGTTCTGTGGTTAAACGCTCCTCGATGAACTCCCGCGTTTTACCCCTGCGCCTCGTGCGCCTGCTTTGCTTCGTCGTCGGTCTGGGTGCCGCCACGTCCGCCATCGCCGCCCCGGCCTTTGAAGGTCGTATCCAAATTAAAGTTACCAGTGGCCGAGACGTTTCCGAGATGGCCTACGCGATCAAGGGCTCGAAGATGCGGATCGAAGCGGGCGACGCGGAGGAAAGGATGGCGAGCATCATCGACCTGAAGGCGATGCAGATGCTGATGCTCATCGACTCCGAGAAGATGTACATGGTGATGACGATTCCGGAGGCGCCGCAGGGAGAGGCGGAGAAGGAGCAGGGCTCGATCGAGAAGACCTCCGAGACTGCGGTGATCGCTGGCTACACGGCGACCAAGTACCTCGTGCGTAGCAAGGATTCGAAGGAGCCGGTTGAAGTGTGGGCGACCGAGGAACTGGGAACGTTCTTCAACCCCGAGTCCTTGGGTGGGCCCTTCGGAGGCAAGTCCAAGACGCCAGCCTGGGAGCAGCTCCTGCGGAGCAGAGGCTTTTTCCCGCTCCGCACGGTCGTGCGCGAGAAGCGCACCGAAACCCGCATGGAAGTGGTCTCCGTGGAGAAGACCCGCCTCCCCGACTCCCTCTTCATTCCGCCGGCCGGCTACCAGCGCATGGAAATGCCCGGGCTGGGGGGAATGCTCCCGGGCCTGCTCGGTAAACCGTAAGCGCCGAGAGCGGGGGACAGGGCAGGACGGACAATTCGAGAGGCGTGCCGAGATCGCCCCGCCCCCTCGGGCCATATCAGCGTTCGCTCCGGCGGGACCGTCCATTGCCTCGCTCCGCTGGTCGCAAGGTCGTGCGGTCTCAGGAGGGCTTGCACGGTCATCCAGAGCCGCTTGTCTCACTGCGATGTCCTCCGCTCCCCGCATTCTCGCCTTCTCGGGCAGCTCCCGCGCGGGCTCGCTGAATCTCCGCTTGCTCCACGAGGCCGCCGCGGCTTGCCGGGCCACGGGAAGCGACGTGACCTCCATCAGGCTCACCGACTTTCCGCTCCCGATTTACGACGGCGACTTCGAGGACGCTCACGGCGTGCCGGAAGATGCCCGGCGCCTCGCCGCGCTCATCACCGAACATCCCGCGCTGCTGATCGCGACCCCCGAGTACAACGCAACCTTTCCCCCAGCCTTGGCCAACGCCATCACCTGGGCCACCCGCGTCGGCCATAACCCGTTCAGCGGAAAGGTCGCGGCCCTGCTCGGCGCATCACCCGGCGCCTTCGGTGGTCTGCGGGCCGTGGCCGCTCTGCGCGCGGTGCTCACCCATCTTGGCGTCCACGTGATCCCGCAACAGGCTCTGCTGCCGGCCGCCGATACAGCGTTCGACGCCGCCGGACAACTGACGCATGAGCGAACTCGGACTTCAGTCCGCGGACTCGCGGAGGCCCTAGTTACGACCGCTTCCCGGCTGCGCGACCCGCGCGCCTGAGGGAGTGCGGCGCCGTCCGCACCGGTCGACCCACACCCCGTTGACCCATTCCACGCGCGGACGACCGCGCCATTACGGATTTGACACGGGCCCGGAGGCCACGCTTCCTCCCCACTCTTTCATGTCCCTTCGCGGAACGACAATCTCGGCAGGCCTTTCCGTCCACGGTTACTCCGTGGTCGCCTCCGTCATTGCATCCATTTCCGTCGCCGTCGTCGTTACGCGCGCGCCGCAGGGGGCCTGACGTCACTCTCAATGACTCGCCCCCTCCGGTGCCGCCGGAGGGGGTTTTTTGTTTCCCCACCTGGCGCAGTCACCGCAGGGGGTGGTTCACCCAAAACCACCACCACCCAGCATGACCATGAATGCCAGAACCCAGCCGAGCCCGGGCTTCCCGACGCAGACGTCCACGCCACGGTCGAACCAGTCGAAGGCGCTGCTCCGCCGAGACTCGTCACCGTCAGGTGACGTCCTACCTCTGCGGCAAGAGCGCGACCGCGAAACCGGTCGGATCATGACGCACGACTTTCTCCTGGCCAATCTTCACCCGGAGTTCGTGCGCGACGCCATCGCGGCCGAGGAACGACGGCTTTGCGCCATCGACCTCTAGCCGAGAAGGCGCCGGAAACGCGCCCCCTGCGATCAGGCGAAGCTACCCGCCTTAGCCATCCCCAACTCGCGCCGCCGCCGTGAACGGTCCCGCGCCGCGGCCTTTTCGTATCCACTCTTGCGATGCGCTGCGAGCGGATCGGCCGCCAGGCCCTGCGCCCGGCGCCAGGCCTGCAGCGCCGGGTTGACGTCGGTGAAGAACGCCTTCCTCAACTCCAGCTCCGCCGCGACGACGTCGTGGCGATCCTGGGCGCGGCGTAGCGCCTTGTGATCGACGAGGGCCGCCTTCGCGTACAACTCCTGCGCCATCATCACCGTCTGGATGGTCGCCTCGATCTTGGGCTTCTCGTTGTGGCACTGGTCGATCATGTAGGCGATCTTCGGGGCACGACCGCGCTCCGCAGCGAAGCTGTGAATCTCGTGGAAGATCCGGAAGACCTGATAGGGATCGATCGAGCCGAGCGTGAGATCGTCATCCGCATAGCGCCGGTCATTGAAGTGGAACCCGCCCAGCATGTCCTCATCGAGGAGGAAGGCCACGATCTGCTCGATGTTCTGCCCGGCGTAGTGGTGGCCGGTGTCCACCAGCACCTTAGCCCGCGGCCCCGCCTTGCGCGCGAGCACGTAGGCCATGCCCCAGTCCGCGATGTCCGTGGCATAGAACGCCGGCTCGAAGGGCTTGTACTCGACCAGCATCGTCTGCCGCGGCCCGAGGCGACGGTGCAGCGTGGCGAGCGACTCCTCAAAGCGGGCCTTGCGCGCCCGCAGGCTCTCCTGACCCGGGTAGTTGATGCCGTCGGCAAACCACAGCGAGACATACTCGCTCCCGAGGGCCTTGCCGATCGCAACGGAATCGAAGCAGTGCTGCAGGGCACGGCGACGCACCGCGGGGTCCGCATGGCCAAAGGATCCCCACTTGTACTCTTGGTCCTGGAAGAGATTAGGGTTAATCGCGCCGATCCGCACGCCGTGCCGGCGCGCAAGGCGGGCCACTTCCTTCGGATCCTGGCCGGGCGCGAAATCCCACAGCACGTGCACCGCAACCGTGGGGCAGCAGCCCGTCAGCGCATGCACATGGCCGGCGTCTGCCAGCTTGTCGCCGAGATCGATCGCTGCCGCATCCTGGAAGAACTTGCCAAAGCGGGTGCCGGTGTCGGCGAATCCCCAGGAGGGAGTCTCGACGGCGAAACCGTCGAGCACAGGAAACAGGCGGGAAGCAAGGGAGGCGGAGGGCATCGGAGGAAAATGTGTTGAGAGAGGACAGCGAGGGCTCGCCGCGAAGCGACGCACGCCGGACCTCCCTTTATCCTAGCGGCGCATCGGCCGTTGAGGAGTCGAAAAACCGTCGCACATGCAAGGATGCAAAAGGACAGTTCTAGAGCGACTCCGCCGCCGCCGTCGGCGACTCGGGTGGTGGGGCGAACCGCAGCATCAGCCCCGCGAACACCACGAACAGCGCGCACGCCATCACGAACCACTCTCCGTAACGGACGTAGAAACTCTGCTGGCCGATCCAGCGGAAGTCGCGGGTCACCTCCACCGCACGAGCTCCGCGGAAATAGATGCCTCGCTCGGGGTCCGTCACGACCGCACGTGTCGCGCCGAATTCATCGATCCACCCGCTCCAACCGCCGTTGCCCGCCCGCAGGACGGGCCGACGCGTCTCGACCGCTCGGAGCACGCTGTGCGCCGCATGCTGATAGGCCGCGCCCCCCTCCCCGAACCAGGCATTGTTCGTCAGCACCACCAGCGCATCCGCACCCGCCCGCACGCTGCTCCGCGCCAAGGCTGGAAAAATATCCTCGAAACAGATCAACGGCGCCATGGCCACCGGGACATCCTTCATCAGGAACACCATCGGAGCCGGGTCCGATCCTGGCGTGAAATCACCCCCGATCGGCACCACTTTCTCCAGCCAGCCGAGAATCGGACGCAGCGGCACGTACTCACCGAACGGGACGAGGTGACGCTTGGCGTACATCTCCGGACGCAGGCCGGATTGGGGATCGACGAGGAACGCGCCGTTGATCCAGCGCTCGTCCGGCTGGCCGAGATTCTCCACGCCGACGGAGCCCAGTAGCAGCGGCGCCTTCGCCCGGGACACCAGGTCCTCCGTCCAGCCCCGCACCGAGTCATCGCCCCGCAACGCCCAAGGCGTGGACGCCTCCGGCCAGAGAATCAGGTCCGGACGCAGCGAAGCGGCCCGCAACGTTTGCTTCTCAAGGATCTCGAGAATGCCGGGTCCCCGCGACGGGTCCCACTTCACCTCCTGCGGAATATAGGGCTGCACGAACGCAATCTTGCCGAGGCCCACCGCATAGCGTCCGCGGTTGAAGGTTTCCTGAACATGAATGCTCAGGCAAACCACGAGGAGGAACATCGCGGCGAGAAACTCCTGACTGCGACGCTGCAGTCCGCGGCGTCCCTCGAGGAGGAGCCGGTGCGCGTACGCGGCGAAGCCGAGGTTCATCGCGATGAGCACGAAGGACACTCCCCACGCACCGGTGTAGGCCGAAATCTGCAGCACGCTCAAACGCTGCCATTGGCTGGCCGACAGCGGTAGCCAAGGGAACCCCGACAGCACCCACGTGCGGAGCCATTCGTTCAGGACCCAGAGCGCCGCGAGTCCGAACACGAGCGTGATCCGGGTGAGCACCGGCCGGCCCAGCAACTGCGGCAGCACCGCGCGCAGGGCGAGGAACCACAGGCCCACCCAGACGCCGATGAACGGGCCAAGCAGCAGAAGGCCGAGCCAAGTGACATGGTGCAGCCAACCAAGGATCACGGTCCATGCCACCGCCTGCGCTCCGAGCACCACCGCGGCGAAGCGACGGAACGGCGGACGACGGTAAGCCCAGAACGCCGCGGGAGCGGCAAACACGTACGCCGCCTCCGGCAGTCCGTAAGGCGGGAAAGAGATCACCGTCAGGACCACGGTCGAGACGAACACCGCGGCCGTGACCAGCACATCCGCGTGCCGCCGCCACCACGGCGGAGAGCCGTCGTAGGGACGCGTCTCGAGCAACTCCGCGTTATTCATCGGCGACGACCGCCTACTGCCCGTGACACGCTTTGTACTTCTTTCCGCTGCCGCACGGGCAGGGATCGTTGCGCCCCACCTTCGGCGCCTCGCGACGGACCGTCACCTTCGGCAACTGCACGTCGGACTCGGCCGAAGCCTCGGGCTGGGCCGCGGGAGCCGGAGCCGCCGGTGCCGGCGAAGCCGGCCCAACCGCCTTCGCGTTGCGGCTCAGGATCGCGAGCATGTTCTCGAACGCGTTGAGATTCGAAGCGCTGCGGAAGAGCCCGGTGCAGATCTGCAGACGCACGTTCTGCATCAGTTCCTCGAAGTACTTGTAGGCCTCTCCCTTGTATTCAACCAACGGATCCTTCTGGCCATAGCTTCGCAGACCGATTGAGCGCCGCAGCTCCTCCATCTCGGTCAAGTGCTCCTGCCAGTGATGATCGATCGCATTGATCACCACGTAGCGCTCCAGCGCACCCAAGGCCTCAGGAATCTCGACGGACTCCTTCACGGCATAGGCGTCGCGGATGCGCGTCACGATGTTCGCGGCGAGGGTGTCAAGGTCGGTCGAGCCCAGATCCTCCAGCTTCAGCCCGATCGGGAAGGTCGCATTGACCCAGCTCACAAATCCTTCAAGGGCGGTCTGCGTGGCCCCAGCCTTCTCGCCCACGCCGGCGTTTCCGAGGCGCGTCACGATCTCCTCCTCGACCTGCTCGAAAATGATGTCCTTCGGGCGCTCGGCGTGAATCGCTCCGTTGCGGATCCCGTAGATGACCTCGCGCTGCTGGTTCAGCACGTCGTCGTACTGCAGCAGTCGCTTGCGCTGCGAGTAATTCTGCTGCTCGACCTTCTTCTGCGCGCTTTCGATCGAGCGGTTCAGCCAAGGGTGCTCCAACTCCTCACCCTCCTTCATCGAGCCTTCCATCAACCGCGACGCCAGATTCCCTTGGAGGAAGAGGCGCATCAGGTCGTCCTCGAGAGAGAGGAAGAATTTCGTCAGGCCAGGATCACCTTGGCGGGAGCAACGGCCGCGGAGCTGGCGATCGATGCGGCGCGACTCGTGGCGCTCGGTCCCGATCACGAAGAGACCACCCAGATCGCGCACGCCCTCGCCGAGTTTGATGTCGGTGCCGCGGCCCGCCATGTTCGTGGCGATCGTGACTGCGCCTCGCTGGCCGGCGCGGGAAACGATCTCGGCCTCCTGCTCGTGATACTTGGCGTTGAGCACGGCATGGATGATGCCGGCGCGCTTGAGCATGCGCGACAGCACCTCGGAGGATTCGACGGATACGGTGCCGACCAGAACCGGCTGCCCGCGCTTGTGCGCCTCCTCGATCTCGCGCACCGCCGCGGCGTACTTGTCGCGGCGCGTCTTGAAGATGGAATCGTTCCGGTCGACGCGGATGCAGGGCTTGTTCGTCGGGATGACTTGGACGGCGAGCCGGTAAATATCGTTGAACTCCGTCGCCTCGGTCTCCGCGGTGCCAGTCATGCCCGCGAGCTTCTCGTAGAGACGGAAGTAATTCTGGATCGTGATCGTCGCGTAGGTCCGCGTCTCGCGTTCGATCGTGACCCCCTCCTTGGCCTCCACCGCTTGGTGCAGGCCGTCGGACCAGCGCCGGCCGGGCATGACGCGCCCGGTGTTCTCGTCAACGATCAGGACCTTGCCGTCTTGCACGACGTACTCGATGTCCCGCTCGTAGAGCGAATACGCGCGGAGGAGCTGCGAGATGGTGTGGATTTCCTCCGAAACATCGCCGTAGCGCTGTTGCGCGGCGAGCTTGCGTTCCTCGCGCTGGTCGGGCGTGAGCTCGGCATTGCGATCGATCTCGCTGAACTCGGTCGCCAAATCGGGAAGCACGAAGGCGTCAGGACTATCCGGGCGCAGGCGGCGGCGGCCCAGTTCGCTGAGGTCGGCTTGATGCTGGCGCTCGTCGATCGAGTAGAAGAGCTCTTCCTTCAGGCGGTACAGCTCCTCCTTCTGCATGTCCGAATTGAGCTCGGTCTCGACCTTGTCGAGCAGCTTGCGCCACTCCGGGGTCTCCTGGAGACGGAGTAGGCGCTTGTTCTTGGGGTGGCCCACCTTGACCTGCAGCATGCGCCGCGCGGCGGCCTGCTTGTCCTCGGTCGTGACGTCCGGCTTGCCCAGCAGCGCTTCTGCCTCCGCCGCGAAGCGATTGCACAGCCGGAGCTGCTCCGCGACCAAGCGCTCGATCGGGGGTTTGATCCGCGTGAAGGGCTGTTCACGCTCGATGGGGGCCGGACCGGAGATGATCAGCGGGGTGCGCGCCTCGTCGACCAAGATGGAATCGATCTCGTCGACGATGCAGTACCAGTAGTCACGCTGCACCTGATCCTCGCGCCGCGTGGCCATGCCGTTGTCGCGGAGGTAATCGAAGCCGAACTCCGATGCGGTCCCGTAGGTGATGTCGCGGCCGTACATCTCCCGGCGCAGCTCCGACGGCATCTGCTGCTGGATGCAGCCCACGGTCAGGCCGAGGTAACTGTAGAGGTGCCCCATCCACTCGGAGTCACGGCGCGCGAGGTAGTCGTTGACCGTCACCAGCTGCGTATTGCGACCCGTGAGTGCGTTCAGGTACAGCGGCAGCGTCGCGACGAGCGTCTTGCCCTCACCGGTGGCCATCTCGGAAATCTTTCCTTGGTGCAGCGCAATGCCGCCAATCAGCTGCACGTCAAAGTGAACCATGTCCCAGCTGAGCTCGTGGTCGCACACGAGGACCTTGCGGCCGCAGAGGCGGCGGGCGGCGTTCTTCACCGTCGCAAAGGCCTCGGGGAGGAGACTGTTCAGAGTCTCGCCGGCCTTGAGCCGTGCCCGGAACTCGTCGGTCTTCGCCCGCAGCTGTTCCTCGGTCAGGCTCTGGTAGCCCAGTTCCACCTCGTTGATTTTCGCGACCAGCGGGCGCGCCGACTCGAGGAACTTCCGATAATGGCGGCCGGAGAAACGCTTGAGAAGAAACGAGAGCATGGAGGGCCGCAAACCCTAGGCGGAAGGCCGCCCATGGCAAACGACAAATCGAGCGGCCCGCCGGTCGGTCCCGGGCTCAGACCTGCGTGCGGAAGTAGGCGATGGTGCGCTGCAGGCCGTCCTCCAACGCCACCCGGGGTTCCCAGCCGAGCACGCGACGCGCCACGGCGATGTCGGGACGGCGCTGGCGGGGATCGTCCGCCGGCAGGGGTCGGTGCACGATTCGCGACTTGCCACCCACCAGCTTGAGGGTGAGCTCCGCCAGCTCCAGCATGGTGAACTCGCCCGGGTTGCCGATGTTCACGGGGCCCACGGTTTCCGTCTGATTCATGAGCCGCAGACAGCCCTCGAGGAGGTCGTCCACGTAACAGAACGAGCGGGTCTGCGTCCCATCGCCGTAGACGGTCAGGTCCTGGCCACGGAGGGCCTGTACGATGAAGTTGGAAACCACGCGGCCGTCATCCGGGTTCATGCGCGGTCCGTAGGTGTTGAAGATGCGCACGACCCGGATATCGACGCGGTTCTCGCGGTGATAATCGAAGAACAGAGTCTCGGCACACCGCTTGCCTTCGTCGTAGCAGGACCGTTTGCCGATGGGGTTTACATTGCCCCAGTAGGTCTCGGGCTGCGGGTGCACCTGCGGATCGCCGTACACCTCGCTCGTGCTGGCCTGGAACACCCGGGCCTTCACCCGCTTGGCCAGACCCAGGCAGTTGATCGCCCCCATCACGGACGTCTTCGTGGTCTTGATCGGGTTGAACTGGTAGTGCGGCGGCGACGCGGGGCAGGCGAAATTGTAGATCTGATCGACCTCGAACTTGAAGGGGTCAATCACGTCATGCCGCACCAGCTCAAAGTGGGGATGCCCGCGGAGGTGAGCGACGTTCACCTTCCGGCCGGTGAAAAAGTTGTCGAGGCAGATGACCTCGTGGCCCTCGCCCAGAAGACGGTCGCACAGATGCGAGCCAAGGAAACCCGCTCCTCCAGTGATCAGGATGCGCATGCGAGGGACATCGTTGCCGAAAGGTCGCCGTCTTGGCCAGCAAAACGCACCGCACGGGCCGTAGACGTCTCAGCCACTACCGCGCGGCTTCGCCGGACTCGTAACGCTCGATCCAGCCTCGGCTCCACGGGGCAAAGTCGCCCGCCTCAAGGTGCGTCCGCGCCTGAGCCATGAGGTCGAGGTAAAAGTGGAGGTTGTGGATCGAGAGCAGTGTGCCCGCCAGCATCTCGCCGGCGAGCTGGAGGTGCCGCAGGTACGCGCGCGAGAAACCGGCCGTGTAGTTGTCGAGACCTTCAACCAAGGGCCGCGGGTCAGTCCGGAACCGCTCGTTGCGCACGTTCATCGGCCCGTCCGGCGTGAAGGCGAGGCCGTTGCGCGCGACGCGGGTCGGCATCACGCAGTCAAACATGTCCACTCCGAGGGCGATCATCTTCAGCAACTGCGGCGGGGTGCCCAGGCCCATCGCATAGCGGGGACGGTCCGCCGGGAGGTAGGGCGTGGTCGCACCAACCTGCTTGAGCATCTCGGGCTCCGGCTCGCCGACGCTCACTCCGCCGACCGCGTACCCGGGGAAATTGAGCGCCACCAGCGACTCCGCAGCCTCGCGCCGCAAGTCGTCGAAGGTCGATCCCTGTACGATCGGAAACACGTGATGCCCCGCCGCCAGAAAGCCACTCTCCTCCGCCTCCCGCAGGCACTGCTCGGCCCAGCGCCGGCTTCGCGCCACCGCCCGCGCGCAGGCGTCGCGCTCACACGGCCACGGCGGACACTCATCCAGCACCATGGCAATATCGCTGCCGAGATTGCGCTGGATCGTCATCACCTCGCGCGGCCCGAGAAACAACCGCGACCCGTCCAGGTGGGACTGAAACGCCACGCCGTCCTCACGCACGTCGCGCAGCTTCGCCAGCGAAAAGACCTGGAACCCTCCGCTGTCGGTCAGGATCGGGCCATCCCAGCCCATGAAGCGATGCAACCCACCGAGGTCGCGAATCAGCTCACTGCCGGGCCGGAGGTTGAGGTGGTAGGTGTTCCCGAGAATGATCTGCGCGCCGATCTCCCGCAGGTGCCGCGGGGTCACGGCCTTCACGGTGCCCTGCGTACCCACGGGCATGAAGATCGGTGTCTCAATCACGCCGTGACGCGTCCGCAGGCGTCCGCGCCGGGCCGCCGTGGTACGATCAGTGAGCAGGAGGTCGAAGTGCTGGGACATGCGGCGGTCTGGGAACCCTACCCGCACGCTTGACCCCCCTGTCAATCCACCGGTTTACTGATTCCGTGCTGCTGGTCATCGATAACTTCGATTCCTTCACCTACAACCTCGTCCAGTACTTCGGTCAACTGGGGGTGGCGCAGCGCGTCTTCCGCAACAACGAGATCACTCCCGAGCAGGCGATCGCCCTGAATCCCGACCGGGTGCTGATCTCCCCCGGCCCGTGCTCACCGGCCGAAGCCGGCGTCTCCCTCGACATCATCCGTGCCTTCGCCGGGCGCAAACCGCTCTTCGGGGTTTGCCTCGGGCATCAGTCGATCGGCCACGCCTACGGGGGCAAGGTCGTGCGCGCCGACCGCCTGATGCACGGCAAGACGTCCCCGATCCTGCACCGGAACACCGATCTGTTCCGCGGGCTGCCGCAAGGATTCCGCGCCACCCGCTACCACTCGCTCGTGGTCGAACGCGCCTCGTTTCCCAGCGAGCTCGAGATCACCGCGGAAACCGCCGAGGGCGAGATCATGGGTCTGCGCCACCGCACCCTTCCCATCTGGGGCGTCCAGTTCCACCCCGAGAGCATCGCCACCGAGGGCGGGATGCAGATCCTCCGCAATTTCCTCGAACTCGGCTGACCCCGAGCGGTCCCACCCACCATGCGCTGCCCGAAATGCACCTCGATTGAGGACAAGGTGATCGACTCTCGAATCGGCCGGGAGGGATCAACCATCCGCCGCCGCCGCGAATGCCTGGAGTGCGGCCACCGCTACACCACCACCGAAACGCACGTGCGCGACGGGATCGTGGTGCTCAAGCGCGACGGTCGCCGCGAGGATTTTGACCGCGACAAGCTGGTCCGCGCCGTCCGCGCCGCCTGCCACAAGCGCCCGGTGGACGCCGAACAGATCGCCATGCTCATCGAAGACGTCCTCGACGCCCTCGAGGCCCGTTTCGACTCCGAAATTCCCTCTCAGGCGATCGGTGACGGGGTCATGCAGCGTCTCCGCAAGATCGACCAGGTGGCCTACGTCCGTTTCGCCAGCGTGTACAAGGAGTTCCGGGACGTGACGGAATTCGTCGACGAGATCAGCACGCTCCGCCGCCCGGCCGCGGACGCGTCCGATCCTTCCTGAGTCGCGCGACGGACCGCGCCCACGTCGCCGCCATGCCGAAGCCTTCGCGCGCCGAGTCCCGCCGGCTCCAGCTGATCCACTCGCTCTTCGCTCCGCTCACCGGAAGCGACCTGTACCTCGCCCAGCAGATCAAGGAGGCGATCCGGTTTCGCCTCGCCGA
>CAIOYO010000112.1 GCA_903862595.1 uncultured Opitutaceae bacterium
CGTCGACCCCAAGGCCCTCAACAAGCGCGTGCTGGAGCATCTCGTGAAGACCGGTGCGTTCGATTTCTCCGGTGCATCACGCAAGCGCCTCTTCGATGGCATCGACGCCGCGCTGGCTGCCGCCTCATCACAGGCGCGCGACCGGGCCGCTGGTCAGAATACGTTCCTCGATCTGCTCGCCGAGCCCGCCCCGGCCCCGCGGCGCGCGAGCAAGGGAACGGCGGAGCGCGGCCCCGCGCCCCGCGCCGGAGCTCGCCCCGCGCCGGAGCCGGAGTCGGCTGACGAGTTCACCGCCTCGGAACGGCTGCAGTTCGAGAAGGAGTTGCTCGGCTTCTACCTGTCCGGCCACCCGCTCAATGCCTACGCCGGGCTCTCCGAGGCGCTCGACACGTTCGCCCCGGGTGACCTGCTCGCCCAGGCGGACCGTACGGAGTTCCGGCTCTGCGGGGTCGTGGGCAACCTGGCCAAGAAGCTCGCCAAGAAGGACAATCGTCCGTGGATGGCGTTCACGCTCGCGACGAAGCAGGCCACCTTGCCCCTGAACATGTTCGCCGACGCGTTCGAGAGCTACGGCCACCTGCTGGTCGAAAACGCGGTCGTCGTGGTGCTCGGCACGATCCTCAAGGGCGAGGACGGCGCGAGGATCAACGTCAAGGAGTGCTACCCGCTCGACGTGCACACGGCGCAGTCCATCCGCCGCGTCACGTGGCTCGTCGATTCCCGCCACCCGGAGGCCGCGGACTTCCTGACCGGCCTGCGGGCTTCGCTCAACGCGTGCGTTGGTGACACGCGCACCGAGCTCGCGATGGCGATCGGTGAGCGCTTCGCCCCGGTCGCCGAAATCAGCACCGCGCTCGGCTGGAAGGTGTCGGGCCCGGAGTTCCAACGCATCCGCTCCCACCCCGCCGTGCTCGGGGTCGAGGTCGAAGCGAAGCCGCTCAGTCTGAAGGAAGTCCGGCGCTGGCCCAAGCGCGGCGACCGTTAGCCGCCCGCCCAATCACTCCGGCAGCGCCCGCGCGAGCCAGAAGCGGCACTCGTCCGAGAAGTCGCGTACCGCCGCCGACTCGCGTGCGACGTGCCGACGCATGATGTCGTACTCGCTCCGCCAGCCCGTCGCGGCGAGATCCTCAAGAATCTCGTCCCGCGTGGGCAGGTGCATGAAGGTCCGGCCCGCCTCGTCCTCAAAGTAGCGATCCCCGAAATCCACCAAACGGGGATCCTGCTGACCGCGGGCCCAGCGCCGGGCCTCCAGCTTCCAGAGCAGGCGCTCCTCCCGCGAATCGTCGCGGTCGTGCGTGGTGAAGAGCAGTGGTGCATCGATCGCGACGAGGCGATGGATCTCGCGCAGCGCCCGCCGGCGACGGGCGCGCCCGGGGATCTGCATCAGTCCGTTGAACATGAAGAGCGCCCCGTCGAAGCGCGGCACGCGGCGGCACCGCAGCCGCGCCGCGGGATCATCCTCCGCCGCCAGCGGCATCCGCGTCGCATCCGCCCGAAAGAGGTCCACCCCGTGCACGCCGCGCTCCGTCACCAGCGCCAGCGCCTGCGCGACGAGCTCCGCCGCGAAGTCGATCGCCGTCAGCCTCCGATACCCCAGCTCCCACAAACCGAGGGTCACGCGTCCGGCACCGCAGCCCAGTTCCAAGAGCCGCGCTCCGCGGTCCGGAAACGCGCGCTCGATCAGCTGACGCTCCGACGCCCACAGGCCGAGCCGGTGCGCCGCCCGCGCATAGTGCACGACCGCCACCGGGTCATTGAAGTCCGCCCGCACGGTCGCCGCCGTGATCCGCTTACCCGTCGATTTCCGTGGCTCCGCCATCTCGCACGCCTCCGTCCATCTCAGCGGCGACGCCACGCCGCCACCGCCATGCCATTGCTCCGCCACTCGTGCGGCCAGAGCGTGACCAAGCCCGCTGGCTTTCCGGGCAGGACCACCTCAGGCACAAAATCCGGATGCGTCGCGGTGAAGTCGTCCGCCACACCGACCGTCTCGCGCCGCGTGAGTGTGCACACGGCATAAACCAGTCGGCCGCCCGGCTTCACCGCCGTCGCCGCATGCCGCAGCAGGCGCGCCTGCACCTGCGCAAGCTCCGCCACGTCCTCCGGCTGCGTCGTCCAGCGGGCGTGGGGATTGCGCTGCCACGTACCGACGCCGCTGCAGGGCGCGTCGACGAGCACGCCGTCAAAGCGCGTGCGCGTGGGCAGGCGTTCCCCGCCCTCCCATCGCGCCGTCCGCACGTTGAACCGGCCGGCCCGGGCACAGCGCTGGCGCAGCGTCTCCAAGCGACGCAGCGAACGGTCGCTCGCCCAGAGGAGCCCCTTGTTCTCCATCAGGTCTGCGAGGTGCAGCGTCTTTCCGCCCTCGCCCGCGCAGGCATCCCACCACGTCTCGCTCGCGCGGGCCGCGCACACGTGGCCGACCCACTGCGAGGCGAGGTCCTGAATCTCGAACGCGCCGCGCTGGAAGGCCTCGGTACGGTACAGATCCGTCACGCCCTCGTAGCACAGGGCCGACCACGGCTGCGCGAGCGTCGGGAGGTCCGCGGGGGCGCGGCAGTGTCCGAGTTCCCGCGCGAGCGCCGCCGCGGTCCCGGGGCGCGCCCGGAGCCACAACGGCGGCTCCTGCTGCCAAAGCCGCAGCGTCGCGGCGGGCACGTCCATCTCCTCGTGCAACCACACCGGCACCGCCCGGGCCGCGAGGGTCTCGGGCTTGAACGACTCGGGGCGCGTCTCAAAGCGCCGCTGCAGGGTCAGCGCCGCATCAAGCTGTCGCTGCTCGGACTCCCGCGCATCCAGCCAGCTGCGCCAGCGAAAGTACGCGAAGACCGCCCGCACCACCGCCTGCTTGGCCGCGCCCGAGAGCGCCCGCTGGGCCGCTAGCTCACGCCGCAGCGCCGCGTCCGCCGGAAGCTCCGGCGAGACCGCGCGCAGCACCCGGGCCGCACGATTGAGGGTGGCTGGATCGAACACCATGGTCCGCCATTCGCGCGCACGCGTGGGACGAGCGCAACCCTCAAAGCACGACGCCGCCTAGCCCGCGCGCAACTGCGACTCGGCCTGCCCCACGATGTCGAGTCCCACCCGACGACTCCACGCGGCGAGGAGGCGCCGCGTGATTGGCCCCACCTTGCCGTCACCGACGGTCAAACCGTTGAATCGCGTGGCCGGCATGATGCAGTAAGGCGTGCTGGTGAAGAAGACTTCATCCGCCGTCGCGAGGTCGTAGCTCTGCAAGTGCGTCTCGACGGTCGGGATACCCTCCTCGGCCGCCAGTTCCAGCACGGTCTGGCGGCTGATGCCCGCGAGGCAGTTGTCCGCCGAGGGCGTCCGGAGGCGACCGCCGTTCACCACGAAGATGTTGCCGCCCTTGTTCTCCGAGACGTTTCCCTGCACGTCGAGGATCACGACCTGCGCATCGGGATCGACCAGGCGCGCCTCTTGATCCGCCAACGTGTAGAAGAGCCGGCTCCGATTCTTGATCCGGGCATCGAGCGACTGCGCCGGGATCGCGCGACTGAACGACGTGACGGCATGGCACCCCTGCGAATAGTACCTGGCCCAGCCACGCAGATCCATCGGGCTGTTGAAGATCATGATCGTCGCCGGATTGCGCTGCGCCGGATTGGGCCCCGGCTTGGTCAGGCCGCGCGAGAGGTTGTGGACAATCCAGTAATCCTCATGCGGACCGATCAGCGCGAGGTTGCGCTCCAGCAACTCAAGCGTCGCAGCCCGCAACTGCTCCCACGAAAGTCCGGGATCAATCCGGCACACCTTCAGCGAGCGAAACAAGCGATCGAGATGCTCCTCCAGCCGGAACGGCACGTGGCCGAACGTCCGGGTGGATTCGGTGACGCAGTCACCGAGAAGGATCGCGCTGTCGAAGATCGAGATCTTCGCCGCCGACTCCGGCACTAACTCGCCGGAAAGATGAACGACACGCTCACGAGGGGAAGTCATGGGGAAAGGGGAACCACACCGACCCGAACCGTCGCCACTGAGCGCGACGCCGATGCTCAATGCAATCCCTTAACGACAAAAATTCGACAGCGCACGGAAGCGAATGTGACAATCGAACAAGGTTTACAACTGTAACAAAGCCGATACCGACTTCTGCCGCATGTTCTCGCTGCGCAAACTCTTCGGAAAGGATGAACGGTTCTACGACCTCTTGGAGGCGAGTGCCGAGGAAGCTCTGACGAGCACGAAGCTGCTCGCGGCTTATCTGCAGCGGAGCGGAGCCTACACCGCAACGAGCGACCTCGACGACTTCATCCAGAGTCGCCGCAAGGACAAGCACCTCACGCGGCAGATCACCGAGGAGTTGTGCCGCACGTTCGTGACGCCGTTGGAGCGCGAGGACATCGAGGCGCTCTCGCTCGCGCTGTACCGCATTCCCAAGACGGTCGAGAAGCTGGTCGAGCGCCTCTCCATCTTCCCCGGCAAGCTGCCGCGCGAGGGATTCCTGCGCCAGGCGGAGTTGCTCGTGCAGGCCGCCGAGGCCGTCGTGTTCATGGTGCGCCAGCTCCGCCGCGGCGCCAAGCTGGAGAGCGTCCAAGGTGCGAATGATCGCCTGCAATTCGCCGAAGGCGAAGCGGACAAGGTGATGCTCGGACTCCTCCGCGATCTCTACCAGGGGCCCCGCGACGCGAAGGAGACCCTGATCCTGCAGGAGCTGTTTGAGATGACCGAGAAGTCGATCGATCGCTGCCGCGACGCCGGCAGCGTCGTTTTCCAGATCGCCCTGAAGTATTCCTGAGCGGAACTCGGCCCTCATGACTCTCTTCCTGCTGGTGCTACTGGCCGCGTTGGTGTTCGAGTACATCAACGGCTTCCACGATGCGGCGAATGCGATCGCGACCGTGGTGTCCACGAAGGTGATGACTCCGCGGCAGGCGCTGGCGATGGCGGCGTTCTTCAACTTAATCGGCGCTCTTTGGGGCACCGCCGTCGCGTCGACGATCGGCAAGGGACTCGTTGACGCAAATGCCGTCACGATGATGACCGTGCTCTGTGCGCTGCTCGGAGCGATCATCTGGAATCTGTTCACTTGGTGGCTTGGCCTCCCTTCCAGCTCGAGCCACGCCCTCGTCGGCGGTCTCTGTGGCGCCGCGCTCTCCACCAGCGGAGGTCACTGGAACGTCCTGCACTGGGCGACCACCGATGCGAATGGCAAGATCTCCGGGCTTTGGCCCAAGGTCGTGCTGCCGATGTTCACCTCGCCCCTCGTCGGCTTCGTCATCGGCGCGGTCCTCATGTACACGCTCTACGCGTTGCTGAAGCGGACGCGCCCCCGCGTCGTGAACGCGATCTTCGGCAAGCTCCAGATCGTCAGCGCGTCATGGATGGGCTTCAGTCACGGCTCCAACGATGCCCAGAAGACCATGGGCATCATCGCGCTCGCGCTGTTCACGGGCACGCAGAGCGGTGTGTTCAATGATCTGCCGTCCTGGCTCGCGTTCCTGCACACGCCGGCGTTCAAGGTTGACCGCTGGGTGATGATCACGTGCGCGATCGTGATGGCCGCGGGCACCGCCGCCGGCGGCTGGCGGATCATCCGCACGATGGGCCATAAGATGGTGAAGCTGCAGCCGGTCCACGGATTCGCCGCGGAGACCACCGCGGCCGTCATCATCCAAACCGCCACCCACTACGGCATCCCGCTGTCCACCACGCACGTGATTTCGACCTCCATCATGGGCGTCGGCGCGACCAAGCGCTTCAGCGCCGTGAAGTGGGGCGTGGTGAGCCGTATTCTCTGGGCGTGGGTGCTGACGATTCCCGTCACGGCACTGCTGGGTTGGGCGTCTCACCAAGTGATCGGTCTGGCCTTCGGGCCCTGAGTAAAGCGACACCGCGCACCGGTCCCGAACCCGCCGCGGACGCCGCACGAGGGGCGCGCCCCGCGCCGGTATCAGCGGCGGAAGAGGTTGCCCAGCGCGTTCAGATCCTTCAGCGGCGCGCGCTTGGGTACCGCAGCGCTCGAATCGCCCGCGGTCGGAGAAGGGCTGGGTGGAGGCAGCAGGGGCCGCGACCGTGGCGTCTCACGCGGCGCGCGTTCTTCGTCTTCCCTCGCCGCCCCCGCCGCGAGGGCGCGGTCCAGTTTCACGGCGGACACCGGCTCAGCCGTACCCAGCTCCTGCGCGAACACGCTCACGCGAAACTCCTCGACCAGCCAACGCACCGGATCATCCCACGCCCGTCGCGACGCCGCCGCGAGGTACGGCGCGACCTGCCGCGCCCGCTCTGCATCTTTGGCCGGCAGACGCCGCCAACGTTCCCACCTCGCCCGCATCGCTCGTAGATAACGGGGCAGGTGCGAGAGTCGCTCGTACGGCACCAGACGCACGAAGTTCGCCGGCAACAGCGCCTCCACGTCCCGCACCTGACCGGGATAGGGGTGCTGTCCGACGAGGAGTTCCTGCCGCAACTGCAGGACTTCGCGGAGCAGATCCGTCAACTTGGGCACAATCCCCCGCAACTCCGACCGCGCCCGCTCGACCGCCCGCGCAAATCCAGCGGCGTTGCGCTCCGTCACCCGATCCGGGTCCGTCGCCCAGCGCCGCAGCGTCACGAAGGCATCCGCCTGAATCGCCTCCGAGGTCGTCAGCGTCGCGAGCAACGCGCCCAGCGATCGCAGCTCCCTTAATTCCTTCTCCAGCCACCCAAGGTCACGGCCCAGCTGAAGGTCGAGGAGGCGGCCCACGCCCAGACGCGTGAGCCGCGACGCCTCCTCCGCGGTGCGGACGAGGCGCAACGCGACGCCCCGGTCGCCGGGGGCCAGCGCCGGGAAGGCTTCCACCGTGAGCCCGGCCTGGTCGCTCACCTTCACGCTGTCCGGCACCTCACCGAAGGACCACGTCTCCGACTCGGCCCGCTCCCAGCGCTGGCGCGCCCGCCGCCATGCCTCCGGATCCTCCCGCGCCACGGAAAGCGACGCGGCCTTGGCGTGGCTCGCCAGAGCCGTGCGAATTTCGGGCAGCGAGCGACTCGCCACCAGCGCGTCACCGGCGTCGTTGACCACCCGCACCCGCACTTGCAGATGCGACGGCAGGGGCTTGGCCGCCCAAGCGGACCGATCCGCCGCAAGGCCGAATCGCTCGGCCAGATGCTCTTCCAAGAGGTCGACCAGCGGCGGCGCGGGATCCCGCAGGCGGGCGCGCGCCGCCACCGCCTCA
>CAIOYO010000113.1 GCA_903862595.1 uncultured Opitutaceae bacterium
ATTGACACGATGCCATTTGCTTGCAGCGGAGCCGGCATTAGAGCGAAGACCCGCATCCCGGAGCCAAGACTCAATCGCGCGTTCCAACTCGGCACGATCGACCACGGTCCGCGCAGCACCAGCAGCGACGAGCTCCCGCGATGCCTCGCGGAAGTTACTCATTCCGTCGCCCATCACGATGGCCTTCCCGGCCGCCGCTGCCTCGATGGGCGTCTGCCCCTCGCGATGGGGAGAAAGGCTCTTGCCGATGAACACCACTGACGCGAGCGCCGTCAACCGACGCAGCTCGCCCGTCGTATCCGCCAGCGTCACCTCCACGCGGGACGCGGCAGCACCTCGGGAACGCACGTGGAAGGTCAACCCCGACGCGAGGAGTTCGCGGAGGACGTCATCCCGTCGCTCCGCGTGCCGCGGGACCAGGAGCAAGTGCGCCGCAACGCCCCTCCCCCGCAGCTGTTGAAAGGCAGCGAGCAGCGCGGCTTCCTCGCCCGGCCACGTCGACGAGCCCAGCACGATGGGGTCGTGAGGCGAGAAGCCCAGCTGGGATCGTAACGCCTGGTCCTCATCGTCCGTCAGCGCCACGGGGGCGACATCGAGCTTCAGGTTTCCCGTGACATGAATACTCCCGGCCGCGAATCCCACCGCGCGGAAGCGGGCTGCATCTTCCTCCGAGACGGCAAGCAAGCGGGTGACGCCGCCGAGCAGGGTCGGCACGGCCCATCGAAACGTCTGCAGCCGCTTGAAGCTGCGATCGCTCATCCGGGCGTTGATGCAGATCACCTTCACGCCTCGCCCACGCGCCTGGGCGAGGAACTCAGGCCACCGCTCACCTTCCGCAAGGACGACCAAGTCAGGAGCGACGGCAGACCAGACGCGGGCCGAGATGGGCCAAAAGTCCAACGGGAAGTATCCTCGGGCCGCCGTCACCTGCGCGTACCGCTGCTCCGCCAACGCACGCCCGGTGCTCGTCGTGCAGGTCAAGATCACCTCGACCCCAGGCTCGCGCGCGATCGCCTCAAGCAACGGGCCGATCGCGAGCAGCTCCCCGACGCTGACCGCCTGCACCCAGATCCGGCGCACGCCTGGGCGACGTGGCGGAACCCATGCGCTTGCACCGAGTCGCTGCGCGAACCCGGAGCCGTAGCCTCCGCGGCGGCGCATTCTCCACAGGTAGCGCGGGGCGAGCAGCGCCAGCACCGGTGCAAAAAGAAAACGGTAAACCCAAAGTAGCATGTCTCCCCTGCGCTTAGCCGGGAACCCCAAACCGTGCCCCGGTCCCAGCCGGGGGGCCAGTCCTTTCTAGCGTTGCCACGCCTTCGCGCAGCCACCCTGCGCCCGCCGAGTTTCGCCTTGTTCGCCCTCCGTCTGTCCCTAACTGTCAGCCGTCTCCATGATCTTCCTCCTCGGCGGTTCCGGCTACGTTGGTCAGGCCTTCCAGCAGCACCTCTCCCGTAAAGGCGTCGCGTTCCGCAACGTTCGCCGCGCGGAACTGGACTACGCGAACCCGACGCTCCTCGCCAACGCGCTGCGCGAGGGGCGCGCATCCTTCGTGATCAATGCCGCAGGCTACACGGGGAAGCCGAACGTCGACGCCTGCGAGCTGCACAAGGCGGAGTGTCTCCAAGGAAACGCCGTGCTCCCAGGGCTCATCGCGCAGGCCTGCGAACAGGCCGGCGTGCCGTGGGGTCACGTCTCCAGCGGCTGCATCTTCACCGGAGCGCGCGCCGACGGCACCGGATTCACCGAAGACGACGCACCGAACTTCACGTTCCGTCAGAACAACTGCTCGTTCTACAGTGGATCCAAGGCCCTCGGAGAAGAAGTCCTCGCCGGCCATCCTGACGTCTTCACCTGGCGGCTCCGGATTCCGTTCGATCACATCGACAGCCCGCGCAACTACCTGACCAAGCTGATGCGGTACTCGCGCCTGCTCGAGGCGGCCAATTCGATCTCGCACTTGCACGAGTTCGTCGGAGCCTGCTTCGCCTGCTGGGAGAAGCGCATTCCGTTTGGAATCTACAACGTGACGAACCCCGGACACGTCACGACGCGCGAGGTGGTCGGACTCATCCGCGAAAGCGGAGTCTGCACCAAATCCTTCGAGTTCTTCACCGACGAAGCCGAGTTCATGCGCACCGCGGCCAAGACGCCGCGCAGCAACTGCCTGATGAGTTCTGCCAAGCTCGCGGCAGCCGGCATCCAACTCACTGAGGTCCATGACGCCGTCCGCCGTTCGTTGCGCGACTGGCAGACGGCCTAAACCCTCCAGTCTTTTCGCGTATGAATCTCCTCGTCACCGGCGGCTGCGGCTTCATCGGCAGCAACTTCATCCGTCAGCGCCTCACCGAGTCAGGCTCGACGCTCCAGCGACTGGTGAATCTCGATCTCCTCACCTACGCCGGCAATCCCGCCAACCTCGCGGACCTCGCGGGCGATCCGCGGTACCACTTCGTCCACGGTGACATCGGCGATGAGGCGCTGGTCGCTCGGATTCTCGCCGATCATCGGATCGATGCGATCGTCAACTTCGCTGCCGAGAGCCACGTCGACCGTTCCATCGACTCGCCGGAGCCGTTCTTTCAAACCAACGTCGTCGGCACGCTGCGCCTGCTCAACGCGACGCGTCGCCACTGGTCCTCCCTTCCGGGCGAGGCGCGGGCGGGTTTTCGCTTTCTCCATGTGTCGACGGATGAGGTCTACGGATCGCTCGAACCCGGCGAGGCGCCATGGGACGAGACCCAGCCGTACGAACCCAATTCGCCCTACTCGGCCGCCAAGGCCGCCAGCGACCACCTCGTTCGCGCGTTCCACCACACCTACGGCCTCCCGGTCGTCACCACCAACTGCTCGAACAACTACGGCCCCTATCACTTCCCCGAGAAGTTGATTCCGTTGATGATTCTCAACGCGCTCGAGGGAAAGCCCCTGCCCGTTTACGGGGATGGCCAGCAGATCCGTGACTGGCTCTATGTCGAGGATCACGCCAGCGCGATCTGGCTCGCCCTGCGGGGCGGGAGACTCGGCGAGACCTACAACGTTGGCGGCCTCAACGAGCGACCGAATCTGGAAATCGTGCGACGCATCTGCGCGCTGCTCGACGCCCGCGCTCCCCGCGCCGATGGCCGTTCCTACGCCGAGCAAATCACCTTTGTCGCCGACCGCCCGGGCCACGACCGCCGCTACGCCATCGACAGCGGCAAGATCCGCCGCGAACTCGGTTGGGCTCCGCGCGAAAACTTCGACACCGGTATCGTCAAGACCGTCGACTGGTACCTCAGCCACCGTGAATGGACCGCTGACATCACCCAGCGCAAGTACCAGCGCCAGCGCCTCGGCAACGCCTCGTAATCCCTTTCCCCACCGTGCACGCACCCAGCTCCGCCCCCGCCACCAGCAACCGCCGCGGCATCATCCTTGCCGGCGGCTCCGGCACGAGGCTCTTCCCGCTCACAATTGCCGTATCCAAGCAATTGATGCCGATCTACGACAAGCCGATGGTTTACTACCCGCTGTCGGTCCTGATGCTCGCTGGCATCCGGGAGATCCTCGTCATCTCCACCCCGCAGGACCTCCCCCTCTTCCGCCGCCTCCTCGGCAACGGGGAGCAATTCGGCCTCCAGCTCTCGTACGCTGAGCAACCCAGCCCGGACGGGCTTGCTCAAGCCTTCCTGATCGCCTCCGACTGCGGCTTCCTGACCGCCGACACCCCGTCCGCGCTCGTGCTCGGGGATAACCTCTTTTACGGTCACGACTTCGCCCGCTCCGTCCAGACTGCCAGCGCGCGCGGCGACGGGGCCACGGTCTTCGGCTATCATGTCGCCAACCCGACTTCCTATGGCGTGGTGGAATTCGCCGACGACGGCCGCGTGCTCTCGCTGGAAGAGAAGCCTGCCAAGCCCAAGTCCAACTTCGCCGTCCCGGGTCTCTACTTCTACGACCGCGACGTGGTCGCCCTCGCGCGTAGCCTCAAACCGTCGGCACGCGGCGAGCTGGAGATCACTGACCTGAATCGCCTCTACCTTGAACGCGGGAAGCTCAACGTCGAGGTCCTCGGCCGAGGCACCGCCTGGCTCGACACGGGAACCCACGACTCGCTTCTCGAGGCCGCCCAGTTCGTGCACGTGATTGAGAATCGCCAGGGCCTGAAGATCGCCTGCCTCGAGGAGATCGCATGGCGGCAGGGCTGGCTCGATCGCGCTGGCCTCGAGGCGCAGATCAAGCGTCTGGGCAAGTCCGGCTACGGCGACTACCTTCGCCGCTTGCTGGCGTGAGTTCGTCTCCGTGATCGTACCCGCTCCCACTTCCCCCGCGGTCTCGATCATCGTCGCACTCCACAACTGCCTGCACCTGACGCAGGCAATGCTGCGCAGCCTCGACGCCACGTGGCCGGCCGACGTCACGCGCGAGCTCATCCTCGTCGATGACGCCAGCTCCGACGGCACCCGGGCCTGGCTCGCCGCGCTGCCGCCCACACCGCAACGACGGTTCATCCACGTCGCGCAGAACGTGGGCTACGCCGCCGCCAACAACCTCGGGGCGCGCGACGCGACGGGCCAGCGATTGCTCTTTCTCAACAACGATCTGGAGTTTTCCCCCGGCTGGGTCGAGCCGTTGCTGCGAGCGCACGCGCGTCTCGGCGACACGGCCGGGGTCACGGGCAACGTCCAACGCCGCTGGGATTCGGATGCCGTGGATCATGCGGGCATTCGCTTCGGTCCGAAAGGAAAGCCCGAGCACCGCAGCGATCTTCCATTCCGACGCGCCGGCCGCTTTCGGTCGACCGACGCGGTCACGGGTGCCTGCTTCGTGATCGACCGTGAGCTCTGGGCACGCCTCGGCGGCTTCGACGAGCGCTACCGAAACGGTTGCGAGGACGTCGACCTTTGCCTGCGGGTGCGCGAACTGGGTCTGCCCGTGGGCGTCGCTCTGGACAGTTGCATCCGGCACCACGTGAGCCGCTCCCCAGGACGCCGCGACCACGACGAGGAGAACACGCGCCGACTGTTTGCGCGCTGGGAAGGCACCCTCGCCTCCCTCGCGCTGAAACGCTGGAGCGCGGACGAACTGGACGTGGGTTGGACCTCGCCGCGGGATCCGAGGGCTGCGGCATCCGCGCTGGCGCTTCTCTTTTACCGCGTCGGCCTGCGCCGCACCGCACCCCGCGCCGCGCGAGACGGGATCCGCCGGGCCCTTGCGGCCGAGCAGGAGCGTTGGGCGCGAATCGCCCGCACGGAGAATTAGCGCCGCGGCGTCACCGACTCGAGGAATGCGGCGCCGGGCGCGTTGCCGTACTGTCGGGCCAGATCCAGCGCCGTCACCCCGGTCTGCGAGACGATCGCCGGGTCCGCTCCGCTCTCGATCAGGAGACGAAGCAGGTCGGGACCACCGCCGACCGCTGCTTCATGCAGGGCGGTTCCTCCGAGCTGACTCAGAATCTTTGCATCCGCGCCGCCAGCGATCAGCCGGCGCGCGATCTCCAGCTGGTTCTTCGCTCCAGCATGGTGCAACGGCGTCCAGCCCGCCTTGTCGCGCCCGTTCACCTCGGCACCGGCGCGCAGGAGAGCTTCGACCACGATGATATCCCCGCGCTCCACGGCCATTTGCAGCGGGGATCGCAACGAACCGTCCGGCATCCGCGGGTCTGCTCCACGCTCCAGCAGCAGTTGGACGATCTCCGGGCGCCGGCGAAGAATCGCCTGATGCAGCGGCCGCATGCGGGCCCGCTCCGAACCGTGGACCAGCGCCGCATCACGGTCGAGATGGCGTCGGGCATCATCCACATCCCCGCGGGCGATCGCCTCGTCGATCGTCGCATGCAGCGGCGCGGTCGGCTGCACGATCGGAACGCCCTTCGGCGGGACCGGCACCCCTGCCGTCCAGATGATGCCATTGAGCACGAGTGTGCGAAATCCGTCGTCGTACCAGTTGCGCAGAAAGTGTCCTCCCGTGAAACCGAAGCCGCGCGCCCCACTGGAGGCGCGATGCGTCCACGCCACCACCTGCGGCACTCCCGCCGCGACGGCGGCACGCACCGTTGGATTTCCCGTCCGCGGACCGTCAGCCTCCACCGTCTTGGTCGGCGGCGCGACCGCCAAGACCGGCTCGATTCCCGCCGCGAACCGCAGGTGGAAATACCACTCATCCTCGATATCCCACGAGCGCAGGCCACTCGCGACGGGATGCACCGGCCACTGCTGATTCACCAACCGCCACGTCGGATTCACCGACCAGTCCACCTCAAAGACGCCACCCATGCCGTTCATCAGGGCTGCACGCAGGCCCGCATCATCCTGCGGCGGCTCGAGCGCGAAATGAAGAACCACGAGCCCGCGACCCGAAGCGATGCGCTCGGCCAGTGCTCCGGCGTGCCCCCGGGCGACATGATCCTGCAGGCCATCCGAATAGATGACCAAGGTGTCCGCCCCGCGCACGACTGCAGCGTCCGCCGGCCAGCCGCGCGAAACCTCGGCGCGCACGGGAAGTCCGCTCCGATTGAGCGCGTCCGCCAGCAAGTCACAGGCACGGGGAAACTCATGCAGTCCGGGACCATGGCTGGGCGGACCCGCGACGAAGAGGATCCGCCGCATCTCCGTCGCCTCCAGCGACGAAACACCCCCCACCAATCCAAGCCCAAGGCCCAGCAAGCAACGGAACAACAGCAGCATGGTCCAACCGTGAACAGCCTCCGGCACGGCGCAAGTCCGCGGCGGCACTTCGGCATTTACCGGCACCCCGACTGCCCCATGCTTTCGCCGTGCCCGATTCCACCGCCCGCGCCCGCTTCCTCAGCCTCGTCGAGACCGCTCTGCGGCAGGGCAATCTCGTGAAGCTCACCTTGGGCAAGCCGGCGCCGACCGCCTCGGATCCCTCTCTCCGGAACGTCTTCGCGCGGCCCGTCGTCCTGCGGGAGGGCCCCCACCTGTCGTTCGTCTGGCGTCACACGGCACGTGACCTGACGCGCAACCATCGCCCCGAGGCCGCGCTGGACGTCATCGGGGCGCTGCTCGGGCGCGACTTCCTCGATGCGCATCTCTTCACCACCACTCAAACCGCCCAACTTGAACTCGCGCCAGACGGCTCGGGACGGCTGCGCGTCAAAGCGGTCTCGGACTCGCCGCTGCGAGCTCCCACTGCGCACGACCGCAGCAAGGCTCGACTCATCCCGCCGGACGCACCTTGGCTCCGCGAACTCGGTGTCACCCGCGACGACGGCCGCCCGCGCGAGGGCATGGCACCGAAACTCCGCCAGATCGAACGCTTCGCGGAAACCCTGCAGCATCTTCTCACGGAGGCTGGACTGATCGACGGCCCAGGAGGCCCCGTTCCGGCTACGCCGTTCCACATGGTAGACATGGGGTGCGGCAAGGGCTACCTGACCTTCGCGGCAAGTACTTTCCTCGGGGATCGAGCGATCGTGACGGGGGTGGAGGCGCGCCCAGATCTAGCCGCCAACGCCACGGAGTTGGCCGGCCGCTCCGGCCTGACCACGCTGCGGTTTGTCGCTGGCCAGATCACCGACGCTCCGCTTGATCCGAAACCGGCCGTCCTGATCGCCCTGCACGCCTGCAACACCGCGACCGATGACGCCTTAGCACGTGGCATTGCAGCCGAGGCGCGCCTGATCATCGTGTCTCCGTGCTGCCATCGAGAACTGCGTCCGCAACTGGTTCCGCCGGCCGTGCTCGCCCCGGCCCTGGCTCACGGGATCTTTCGCGAGCGTGAGGCGGAGTTCGTCACCGACGCCTTGCGTGCGCTGATGCTCGAATGGGCGGGCTATCGCACGAAGGTCTTTGAATTTGTCTCCACTGAGCACACCCCGAAGAACGTGATGATCGCCGCCGTCCGCGCGCACCCCGCCGGCGAGCCGCATCGTCTCAGTGCGGTCCGCGAACTCGCGGCCTTCTACGGAATCCGCGAGCAGGCGTTGGCGCGCCACCTCGGCATCTCGCTCACGCCGCCGTCCCCGTCATGAACTGGGAGTCCCTCGATTGGTCGAGTCTCGATCGCCTGCGTGCGCGCTTCCTCGCCGGAGACGTGTCCACCGAACCCTACTGGAGGACGGCGAACGACCTCGCTGCTTACGACCTCACCTATGGCGAAAGGATCGGCTGGAAATGGGACGCCCTGCTCGGAGAGCTCCGACGGCGCGGCTGGCCACCGGTGCCCGAGCGTCCTTGGCGAGTACTCGACTGGGGCTGCGGAAGCGGCGTCGCGGGACGACGTGTCATCGCTCACTTAGGGGCGCAGCACGTCGCGCAGCTGGAACTCTGGGATCACTCACCGCAGGCCATGAACTTCGCGCGCGCACGTGCCGAGGCGACGTTCCCCGGGCTGCGAGTCGCGATCGCTGAGCCTTCTGCGACGCCGGATCTGGTGGTGGTC
>CAIOYO010000114.1 GCA_903862595.1 uncultured Opitutaceae bacterium
AGAAGCTCGCGGAATTCTGCCTCCGCCACCGCCTGGTGCTCTGCTCGGATGAGATCCACTGCGACCTCATCCTCGACCCGGGCCTGCAGCACATTCCGACCGCGACCCTCGGCGACGCGATTGCGCAGCAGACGATCACGCTGATCGCCCCGAGCAAGACCTACAACATCCCGGGCCTGGGCACCGCGCTGGCGATCATTCCCAACCCGGACCTGCGGCGCCGCTTCGTCCAGGCCACCCACGGCATCGTCGCCGAAGTGAACGTCCTCGGTTTCACCGCCTGCGAAGCCGCCTTCCGGCACTGTGAACCTTGGCGGCAGGCGCTACTCGAACGCCTGCGGCGCAACCGCGACCTGGTGCTTCACGCGATTGCCGACACCATGCCGGGCGCGCGAATCGAGGCTCCGATCGAGGCCACGTACCTCGCGTGGATCAACGTGTCGGATCTTGGATTGCAGGACCCCATCACCCATTTTGAGAATCACGGAGTCGGCCTGAGCGAAGGGCGGTTCTTCGGCGCGGCACCGGGATCGCACGTGCGCCTCAACTTCGGCTGCCCGGAGAGCACCCTGCGCGAAGGCCTGCGGCGCCTGCACGAAGGCGTGACCGCGGCCCGCAAGTGACCCGCTCGGCACCACGCACGGTCGGGGCGGTGTCATTTGACCTTCCTCCGGCGCACCCCACACTCTTCCCGGTCGATGCGCCTCGGGCCGTACACGCTCTCCTCCAACCTGTTCCTGTCCCCGCTGGCAGGCTACACGAACCTGCCCATGCGCCTCACCGTGCGCTCGCTGGGCGGGCTCGGCTGGGCGACGACGGATCTGGTCAACGCCCGCTCGCTCCTCGAACGCAACCGCGTCGCACTGCAACTCGTCGCCACCGCGCCGGGTGACCAACCGCTGGCGATCCAACTCTTTGGCGCAGTGCCCGAGGAGATGCGCGACGCCGCGGCCCTGTGCGAATCGCTGGGGGCCCAGTCGGTCGACATCAACATGGGCTGCCCCGTGAAGAAAGTCGTCCAGATCGGAGGCGGCTCGGCGATGATGACCGAGTTGCGCAAGACGGCGGCGCTGGTCCGCGGCATGGTGGAAGCGGTGAAGATCCCGGTCACGGCGAAGATGCGGCTCGGGTGGGACGAGGACAACCTGACGGCGCCGGAGCTGGCGCGCGTCCTGGAGGACACTGGCGTGGCAGCGGTGTTCGTGCACGGTCGCACGCGCGCGCAAGGATTCTCGGGCACGGTGAACCTCGCGGGCATCCGCGCGGTGGTGGAGGCGGTGCACCGCATTCCCGTGATTGGCAATGGAGACGTGACCCATCCGGAAGCGGCGAAGCACATGCTGGCCGAGACCGGATGCACGGGCGTCAGCGTGGGTCGCGGTGCCTTCTACGACCCGTGGATCTTCAGGCGGACGGATCATTACCTGCGCACCGGAGAACTCCTCCCCGAGCCGACCTTCGCGGAACGCGTGCGCGTGCTACGCACGCACTTCGACCGCTACTGCGAATTTTACGGTGACGAGCAAGGACCGCGCCTATTCCGCCGCGTGGCTCCGTGGTACGCGAAGCGCTTCGGACCCGCGAAAGTCTTCAAGCGTCGGGTCACGACCATTTCCTCGCGGGCGGACTTTGAAGCGGCGCTGGAGGAATATCGCCTCTGGCGCGCGCCGTTCTGCGATGAGCACGGGGAGTTGCTGCCGAAGTATCAGCCCGGACCGATGGCGTCATCGTTCATGGACCACGACGGGGACGACTCCGGCGTGCACGCCCGGCAGTCGATCCCGGTGCCCAAAGGGCCCGTGGAAGTCTGGTAGACCGCAGCCCACGTTCCAGCGCTTCCCTCTCTTTTTCCGATGCAACCTGTCTCACACTTTTGGGAGCTGATCCTCGGCACGGTGATTGCACTGCTGCCGATCATCAACCCGTTCGCCTCGACCCCGGTTTTCCTCGCGATCACGGAAGGCGACACGGAGGTGCAGCGTGAGCGGCAGGCGCGGCGCGGCTGCCTCTACATGGTGGCGATCTTGGTGCTCTCACTGATCGGCGGGACCTTCATCATGAATTTTTTCGGGATCTCGATCCCGGGCCTGCGGATCGCCGGCGGGCTGCTCGTCTCCGGCATCGGCCTCAGCATGCTCTCGTCGCGCACCCCGGCGCAGGAGGAACGTGAGCGCGACGCAGCGCGGGCGAAGCGGGACATCTCCTTCACGCCGCTGGCGATGCCGATGCTCAGCGGACCCGGTTCGATCGCCGTGACGATTGGCTTCACCTCACTCGCGGAGACGCCCGTGGACTACGCGGCGATCATCCTCGGCATCATCGTGGTGGCGTTCATCAGCTACCTCGTGCTGCGCATCTCGAGCCGCATCGTGCTGGTGATCGGCATCAACGGCATGAGCGCCCTGACCAAGATCATGGGCTTCCTCCTCCTGTGCATCGGAATCCAGTTCGTGGTGAACGGTCTCCTCGGCGTCGCGACCGACCCGGAAGTCCTCCGCGGAATCCGGGAGGCCGTGCTCACGCCGAAAGCGACGCCCTGAGCGCAATCGCGCGCCGGCGGAGTGCCTCAGTACTCCAGCCGCACCACGTCGCCGGTCGCGCTGCGAAAGATCAGCGTGCGACGGCCGGTATCGAGCCCGAGAAACACGATCCCCAACTTGGGTTCAACCAACGCGCCGCCGCGAACCAGGCGACCATTGATCAAGGCGCGCGGCGGGTTTCCGGCCGAAACTCCCGAGACCTTGGCTTCCTCGACAAAACGGATCATGTCCGGATGAGCGCTCCCTTCGGGGATCACGCGGAACGTCCGCGGCGACGCCAAATCTCCCTCCGCCTCGTGGGCACTGGGAGGCGGACCGAGCGCGAGCAGATCATGGACCGGCCCGCTGCCCGTCGGTGACGGGGCGGGGGCGGCAGCCGAGCTGGAAGCGGCGGGCGCATTGTCGACCGCCGGCGTCGCGACCGGGGCATCCGCCTTGGGGGCAACGGGGGAAGCGGCGGATGACGCATTCGCCGTAACCTCCTCGGGCGAGGGCCGGGTGAGGAGCCAGATGACGGAAATGCCGCCACCAAACACCACTACAGCCGCGAAAATGATGAACGTGAGCGTCGTCTTGCGAGAATCGGAACCCTCGCGGAAAAGCGGAATCACCACGCCGCCGGCGGCGTTTGCTTCCGCCGAGGGCGCCGCGGCGCGCGGTAACCCCGCGTTCGGGGGAGTGGCGGCGACAGGCTCCGCGGGCGGGGGGGGCGCGACGGGAGCGGATTCCGAGGCGGGTCGAGGTGCTGCGGCCGGGGCCACGGGGGCTCCTGGCGGAGGTGCGCTGACGGGGGTGCGCAAGGCGAGGCCCAGACGCGGCTTCACCCTCTCGACCGCCGGAGCGGCAGGGGGTGGCACAGGGGGAGCCTCCCGGGGTGCCTCGTTGGAGACGGGGGCGGGCTGGGGAGGAGTCTCCTCGGGCATGCAGAAGGGAGCTTGAGCTAAACCGGAAAAAATCGAAACTCAAAAGATCGAATTTCTCGTCTCAACACTTTGGAGACGTTTTTTACCATGAAGCGTACCCCCACCGCGCTCCTTCTGGCCCTCTTGCCACTGCTCCTGCTTGGACCCGCCTGTTCCAGCAACCAGAAGCCCAAGCCGAGCCCGGCGATCGCCGCCGAAACGGAGAACGAATTCCGTCTGCGCTGGATTGCCCGCCGGATGGGTGAATTGCAGGCCGGTCCGGAAGCCGTGGAACCCCGCCGGGCCAGAGAAATCGCGACCCGGGAGTTCGCGGAGAAGTTCGGCCTCGGGCCAGCGGCACCCCGACGCTGAGGCGGCCGTCGAGACGCGACGGCCCGTGGCAGCCGGGAGCGACGGTTTGACCTTCCGTCTGATGCCAAGGAGGATCGCCGCTTGTCCTCACTCCCGCCGAACCGAACGCCCTCCTCCGCGTTCTCCCTGCCCGCCCAGGGGGTCCTCGCTGCGGCCGGATGCTACCTCCTCTGGGGTATCGTACCCTTGTTCTGGCGCCTGCTGGGATCGGTCGACGCGGTCGAGTTGATCGCCCACCGGCACGTCTGGTCCCTCGCTTTCCTGCTCCCGATCCTCATCGCCTGCGGAGAGTGGACGGCCTTCCGGGCCGCGCTGAGATCCCCACGGGATTGGGGGATCAACCTGGTGAGCGCGTCCCTGCTCACCATGAATTGGCTGATCTATGTCTGGGGCGTTCAGGCCGGTCAGGTCATCGAGTGCAGCCTCGGCTACTTTCTGGTCCCGATCCTCAACGTCGTTCTCGGGCGGGTGGTCCTCGGCGAATCCCTCCGTCCGCTCCAGCGGGCGGCGGTGACCGTAGCGGCGGCGGGAGTCGGTTTGCTGATCTGGCGACTGGGGCACTTCCCCTGGATCGCGCTCGGACTCGCCGCCAGCTTTGGATTCTACGGATTGCTGCGGAAGAAGTCGCCGCTGGGCCCGATGTTGGGCCTTACGGTGGAAACCTCCCTGCTGGCTCCGGTCGCGGCCGGGTTGCTCCTGTGGAAAGCGACGCATGACGAAGGCGCTCTCGGGCACAGCGATCTCCCGACGACCCTGCTGGTGCTCAGCACCGGCGTCGTCACGGCGATTCCACTGCTGCTCTTTGGAGTCGCGGCGCGCCGCTTGCGCATGGTGACCCTCGGGCTTCTGCAATACCTCGCTCCGACCTGTCAGTTCCTGATCGGATGGCTCTGGTTTCGCGAACCCTTCACGACCGAGCGGGCGGCGGCCTTCGCCCTGATTTGGGCTGGACTGGCGCTGTACAGCGCCGATGCGCTGATTTCGCAGCGCCCACGCGCCGCGCCGACGGCTGAGCCGGCGGCTCCCTGATTACGGCTTCGCCGCAGGAGTCGCGGGTGCACCGACCGGTTGGGCCGGCTCGAGCGCCAACAGTTCCACCTCGAAGAGAAGCGTGGCCCGGCGGGGAATCTTCGGCGGGCTGCCCCGCGTCCCGTAGGCCAATTCATGGGGGACGATGAGGAGGCGGCGCTCGCCGACGGAAAGCATCTGCAGCCCCTCTTCCCACCCTTCGATCACGTGGCCACGGCCAATGCGAACCGTGAACGGCTTGGCGGGGTCCTTTGCCTGATCGAAGACCGTGCCATCGAGCAGCATACCCGTGTAAAGTACCCGGACGATATCCCCCTTCTTAGGCTGGGGGCCACTCCCCGGCTTGAGGACCACGCTCCGCAGGCCGGTGGACGTGCGTTTGGCCTCCGGCCAGCGCTTTTCCACGATCTCAAGATCCTCGGGCGGCAGCTTCTCCCGCTGCGCCAGCAGCGGAACCGCAGTCCACGAGAGCGAAAGCACCAGCACCAACAATCCTGGAAACGCGCGCATGATGGAGGGGGACATAAGCAGCCCAAGGCGAGAATTCAACCTCTCCCGACAGCCCGCGAAGGCCCGGGATCCACTGGGCATAAAAAAAGCGGGGAGCCGAGGCTCCCCGCGAAAAGGACACAGAAGGTGTCAGGATCCGCTGGTGAGCGGATTAGTAGCGACGCTCGCGGCGCTCGCCGTAGCCACCACGGCCACCGCCACCGCCGCCGCCGCCGCCACCGAAGCCACGGCCGCCGGACTCTTCCTTCGGGCGGGCTTCATTGACGGTCAGGGGGCGACCACCGAGGTCGACGCCATTGGACTTCTCAGCGGCGAGCTTCGCCTCTTCGGGCGTGCCCATCGTGACGAAGGCAAAGCCGCGCGGGCGGCCGGTCATCTTGTCCATCGCGACATAGACGTCCGTGACGGAGCCGAATTGGCCGAAATGCTGACGCAGTTCGTCTTCGGAGGTCTTGAACGACATGTTACCGACATACAGTTTGGAGTTACTCATGTTTGATGTTTCGTAGATCACCCGTCCGCTGCCAGTCCGTTCCCGAACGCCGGGTTTCGAAATCATCCTCCAAGCTGCTTGGCTCGGCTAACGACTCACCAGATACTGTCACCTAACGCTGTTCTCTAACGACTGCGATACGGAATGCCGGAGCGCCGGGAAACGCAAGCTCCCTTTTTAACGCAAGCTTCCCGCAACCCCAAGGCCCGGCCGGACCTTGCGCCGTGAGGACATCGCCATTACCGTCTCCCCATGTCCCGCCTTCGCCTCGCCTTCACCACCCTGTTGGGTCTCGCCATGTTTCCTTTCCTCGCCTCCGCCGATTCGCTGACGGTCGGTTCTTCCGCTCCGATCGTTTCCGCCAAAACCGAGACGGGCGCCACGCTCGACCTCGGCTCCGTCTACAAGGCCAATCGCTACACGCTGGTCTACTTCTACCCGCGCGCCGACACGCCCGGGTGCACGAAGCAGGGCTGTTCGCTGCGCGACGCCTACGCCGACCTCAGCGCGAAGGGCGTGGCGATCATCGGCGTCAGTTCCGACTCGGTCGAGGCTCAGCGCGCCTTCAAGGAAAAGTACAATCTGCCGTTCACGCTGCTTGCGGACGAAGATCTCACCGTGATCAAGGCCTTCGGCGCCCGGAGCGTGATGCGCACGATGGCCAGTCGGCAGGCCTACCTGATCCAAGACGGTAAGGTCGTCTACGCTGACCACAAGGGATCCACGACCAAGCAGGCCGAGGACATCCTCGCGTTTCTGTCGCAGTCCGGCGGCTGATCGGCTCGCCCCGCGCGACGGTCGAGTCGCTAGAGTTCGTCGTCCGGCACCGCCTCCCACAGGCCTGCCTGCGGATCGCGCGACACCCGGTCCAGCCAACTCGCGAGCAAGGGTTCGCCGGCAAATTGGCGCCGAGGCATCGGCGCGGCGAGCAGGTCAATCACCCGGAGGCTTCCATCCGCTGCACGGACGAGGTTCTTCGCGTGCAGGTCCGCCACGAGCCAGGGTGCGCCACTCTGGAACCACAGCCGCGGGTGATCCCGCTGAGCCCGCAGGAAGCGGGAAGGAATCGGGATCAATCCGTCCGGCAACAGCGCCGACGTATCAAGGTTTTCCGGCAGCCGCTCGCCCGCGGTCTGCTTGACCACCAGAACACCTTCCGGGGTAAGGCCCACCACCTCGGTCGGCATGCCGCCGAGCGACAGGATGAGGTGGAGTTTCTCGAACAGCGCTCGATAGCTACCTAGGCTTGCCTCGGCCCGGAACGCCACTTCGTGGCCGTCGCGCACAAAGGTGAAACTGCCGCCGATCCGTCCGCCTTCCCGGGGGAGGAAAAATTTGTAGATCGAGCCGTCCTCAGCCTGAAACGCGGACGCCTCCACGCCACTCCCGATCCGCCGCAGCCGCGTGCTGCCTTCCCCGAAGGGATCTTCCGCGTCTTCCGGAAAACCGAATAACCCCAGCGAGACGAGCGGCACCCAGGCGCGGAAAGCCACGAGCGCCGCGTCCAATTCGCTCCAGAGCGCATCCGCCCCGGCGAGGAGGCTTAGTCCGTCTTCGGCCGAGAGGACGAGATCGTCGTCCGGATCCGTTCCGAAGCCGACGCCCTCCGCTGCCGTGCGGAGGCGAGCGAGCGTTTCCAATCCTCGCTCGTGATCGTGCTGAAGAGCGGTTTGTTCGTCGGCTCCGGGGAGGCGGGAGCCCCGGACCCGCGTGGGTCGGCCGGTGAAGGGGTCGGCTTGCATGGGTCGCTCATCGTCGCTCCCGCAGGCTCGACCCACCGGCGAGCATTGGCAATGGGAACTTATTCACCGCCGTGCCGACCGCCAGCCCGGGCCGAAGCGGTGGCCATCGGCGGACCGCCGACCGCCGGCCCCGTCCGTCACTTCGCGTTCGACTCCCCTCCCCCAGCTCGCTTGCGTGCCTTCCATTCCCATGGCCGCCACGCCCCAAAAGCTCGCCAATCGCATCCTCCTTGGCCTCGTCGTCGGCATCGTCGCCGCCGCGATCTCCCTCGCCATCGGCCAGGTCTCCCCGGGGTTTCTGGCCGGGGCCCGCCGGTTCTCCAGCGCCGTCCTCGATCCCATCGGCCAGATCTTCCTGCGCATCCTCTTCTTCGTCGTCATCCCGCTGGTCTTCGCTTCCCTCGCCTCCGGCGTCGTCCAGCTGGGGCGCCTCGACCGCCTCGGGCCGCTCGCGGGACGGACGTTCACGCTGTTCTTCCTCAACATGGCCCTCGGCGTCGCACTCGGGTTGCTCATGATGAATTTCCTGCAGCCGGGCAATCACCTCGATCCCGCCGCAAAGGCTCGGCTGCTCGAGGAATTCGGAGGCGCCGCCCAGAAGCACGTCGCCACCAGCGCCAGCCAGCCCGACATGAGCCTTTCGTCCGTGGTCGAGATGTTCATGCCGAAGAATCTGTTCGGCGCCGTCGTCGGCCAGCAGCGCAATCTCATCGGCGACGTGCTGCCCCTCATCCTCTTCGCCCTGCTCGTCGGCGCCGCCGGGACGCAGCTCTCGGAGGAGAACCGCGGCAAGTTGCAACGGGGGCTCGATCTCGTGACGGAGCTGATGACCGGGATCGTCCACTTCGCCCTGCGGCTCGCCCCGTACGCCGTGCCGGCGATGATCTACAGCGTCATCATCAAGATCGGCGTCGACATCATCATCGCCCTCGGGGTCTTCGTCGTCGGCTGCGCGAGCGTCCTGCTGTTCCACTTGTTTGGCTCGATGAGCCTCTTCCTGAAGCTGTGGACGCGCTGGTCGCCACTCGCCTTCTTCCGCGAGATCAAGGCGCTGTTGGTGACCGCCTTCTCCACGAGCTCGAGCAACGCGTCCCTGCCCACCGCCCTCGCGGTCGCCAAGGAGCGGCTGGGGGTGTCTTCCTCCACCGCCGGCTTCGTTCTACCGTTGGGCACCACGATGAACATGAGCGGCACCGCCCTCTACGAGGGCTGCGTCGTGCTCTTCGTCGCCCAGGTCTTCGGCATCGATCTGTCCTTCGGACAACAAATCACCCTTCTGCTGCTCAGCGTGCTCAGCGCGGTCGCCGTCGCCGGCATCCCCGGCGGCTCCCTACCGCTGATCGCCGGGCTCCTCGCGACGTTCGGGATCCCGCCCGCCGGTATCGGCATCGTGCTCGGCGCGGACCGTTTCCTCGATATGCTCCGCACCATGACGAATGTCGGCTGCGACACAGTCACCGCCGTGATCGTCGATGAGCAGGTGAAGCGCGCCGACGCCAAGGCCAGCGCGGCCGGTCCCGCCGCGACCTGATCAGGATCCGTGCGCGCGGTCGTTCGCCGCCGCCGCACCGCGAAGCGCCGCGACCAACTGCGCCGTGCCCTCCGCCATCGTGACGCGGGGTGCGTAGCCGAGGTCGCGCCGCGCCGCAGCGATCGAGAACCAGTGATCCTTGGCCAATTCATCGGCCACGAAACGCGTCATCGGCGGCTCTCCCGCCAAGCCGAACCCGCGCCAGACGAGCTCCGCAAGCGCCCCGGCTCGCCGGGCGAGCGGGTGGGAAATCCGTCGGCGCACCGGTGCCTCGCCCAACGCCGAGAGCAACGCGTTGATCCAGTCCCATAACACCACCGGCTCACC
This sequence comes from uncultured Opitutaceae bacterium, assembly GCA_903862595.1. Lineage (GTDB taxonomy): Bacteria > Verrucomicrobiota > Verrucomicrobiia > Opitutales > Opitutaceae > UBA6669. Next base: position 9,447 of record CAIOYO010000114.1, read on the forward strand.
GTTCGTAATGAAGTACGCCCGCCCCGCCGCCGGCGACGCGGGACCGAGCAGAGCACGCTCGGCCGCGAGGTGGGCGTCGACGGCATTCTCCACGTGGACCAGGTCCACGCGATTGGTGCCGTCACCCACGATCCAGAGCCGGCCAGCCCGCGCCCGCGCCAACAGCCGCGGCACGAGATGGGGGTCGTCTGGGCCCCAGATCAGGTGCGGCCGCAACGCGACCGTCCGCAGGTCCGCACCGTTGGCCGCCAGCACGTCACGTTCGGCCTGGGCCTTGGTCAAAGGGTAGGCACTGGGACACTCCGTGGTCAGCGGGGCGGATTCATCGACGCCGGACAGGGCGCGGCCGTTGTAGACGACGCTCGGGCTGCTGGTGTGGACGAGTCGGGGCACGCCACCGGCGCGGCAACCCGCAATCACGGCGCGGGTCCCCAGCACGTTGGCCCGGAAGAAAGCGTCGCGCGGACCCCACACGCCAACGCGGGCGGCGACGTGGAAGACCGTGCCGCACCCGGCGCACGCGGCCTGCACCGCAGCCGCGTCTTCGATGGCTGCCCCGATCCAGCGCACGCCCCGCGCCTCGAGGTCGGCAGGACGCGTACGGCTCAGCACCGCCACGCGCCGGCCCTGGGCCAACAGGCGCTCCACGAGGCGCCGGCCCAGAAAGCCAGTGCCTCCGGTCACCAACACAGGCTGCTCCAAACCGGGATCCCGCATGCAGCCCCGATCACACTCCAGCCCCTGCCGGCCGCAAGGCTCTTTCGGCAGCGGATCGTTACCGATTTTGAGTCGCCTCCGCCCACGGCCACCGCAAGCGTGGGACATGCGCATTGCCGTGGTCTCCGATACCCACGACCGCTACCCGCCGGACCTCCCCGGGCGGCTCCGCGGCGCCGACGAGATCTGGCATCTCGGCGATGTCTGCGATCCAGAGGTGCTCGCGGAATTCGAGGCGCTCGGACCACCGCTCATCGTTATTCGCGGCAACAACGACTTCGATCCACGCTGGCCACTCGAGCGCACGTTGCCGCGCGAGGGCATCATCTTCCACCTCATCCACATTCCTCCCCGCTCCGCGCCCAAGGGAGCCCAGGTGCTGCTGCATGGACACACCCACGTACCGCGCGATGAGGTGGACGCGCAAGGGGTGCGTTGGCTGAACCCGGGATGCATCTCGTTCCCGCGCGCCGGCATCAAGAGCTTCGCTTGGCTCACCCTCGAGCCGGGACGGATCCGGTCATGGGAGTGCGTGACCCTCTGACGCCGGCATGCGCGAGCAACAGCAGGACCTCTTCGGCTTAGTCGACTCCGCACCTTCGGAGTCGGCCAGCGCAGCGGCGCGGGCAGCGGCGGGCACCCTTCCCAGCAGCTCCGCGGCGACGACCGCAAACGACGACGACGCGTGCGTGCTAGTCCGCAGCGCGCGCGCGGAAAACTATCGCCTGACGCTGCGGCGCGACGGCGTGGCGGTGCTGACGATCCCGGCGCGGGGCAGCGAGCGCGAGGCGCGCCGCTTTCTGGAATCTCAGCGCGACTGGCTCGAACGCGCCCGCGAGCGTCAGCAACGCCGACCCAAGAGCGCCGAGGTCTGGGTGCCGGGCACCCACGTGCTCTGGCGCGGAGAATTGACGGAGATCCGCATCGCCCTCGCGGGCGAGCGGCCCGCGGTCTGCCTTGCCGCCGATGTTTTCCGCGTGTCCCGCCTCGACCGCGATGTGCGGCCGACCCTCGAGGCCCACTTTCTCCGTCGCGCCAAGGTCGAGCTGCCCGCCCGCACCTGGGAACTCGCCGCCATCACCGGCGTCGCCGTCCGCCAAGTCTCCGTCCGCAACCAGCGTTCCCGCTGGGGATCCTGCTCCGCCGGCGGCGTCATCTCCCTGAACTGGCGGCTGATCCAAACCCCGGAGTTCGTGCGCGACTACATCATCCACCACGAGCTGATGCATCTGCGCGAGATGAACCATTCGGACCGTTTCTGGGCCCGCGTGGAGGAAGTCTGCCCGGGATGGCGCGACGCCGAGCGCTGGATCAAGCGCAACGGCTCGCTGGTCGGTCTGTAACGGCGACGCCCGCGACGCTCAACGTGCGTCGCTGCGGAATGGCACTGCCGGAAGGCCGGCGCCGTTGAAGAGATTCGCCTCAGGTGAATTGCTCCACGCGTAACGTACCGCAACCGGCGCCGGGACCTCGGCCGCGCGCACCACCACCGTGTCGCCCTCGATGTCCG
>CAIOYO010000115.1 GCA_903862595.1 uncultured Opitutaceae bacterium
CGATTATCGACGGTGCGCGCGTAGAACATCCACGCGTACAGCCGGAGAAGGGCCGGGACCGGGTCGCTGGCGGTGAGTTCCGCGGGATCGAGGTCGCGATCACGGAGGATCGCCGGAGCTTCTGGGAGAGCCATCGCCTGGAGGGTGGCGTGATGGACTGGCGTGCGCAAGCGCGGTGCGAGGAACGGGACGGCGGAAAACGAAGCGGCCCCGGAGGTCGTCCGGGGCCGCGGGGGGAGAGGGTAGGTTTCGAAGCAGCCCTTAGGGCGCCTTGGCGACCGCCGGCGGGGGCGGGAGCTGGGCGGCCGAGCTTTCCGTGGCGCGCTTGGCGACCATCGCGTGGATGCGCTGGATCTCGAGTTCGGCGTTGCGCTTGTCGATCCGGGCCAACTCGACCTTCTTGAGCAGCTCGAATGACTCGCGACCGGAGGTCTCCTTCTGCTTGCGAAGGGCGACCAGTTGCGCCTCGAGGTCAGCGACCTGCTTGGCGGAAGCCTCGGCTTGGGCCGTGTACTTCTTGGTGGCGTCAGCGATCTCCTGGCCTTGGGCATCCCACTTGGCGCGGCGATCGGCTTCCTTCTTGGCCGTCTCCTCCTCGCGCTTGCGGGTGCGTTCGTCGGCGTCGGCGCGGGCCTTGGCCTCGATGTCGTCCTTCTTGCGCTTTTCCTCAGCGATCTTGGCGGCGACTTCCTTCTTCTTCTGCGCCTCCTTGATCTGCTGTTCTTGGGCGAAGTTGAAGTAGTAGACGCCGAACAGCGCGCAAAGCACGAGGGGCGTGATGACGTAGAACTTGTTCATGTCGGCAGAGGGGGCGTGAGATCAGCTCTTGGATTTGGCAGCGGCAGCAGCGGCGGCGGCCGCGGCGGCTTCGGCGCGCGCTTTGTCAGCGGCGTCGATCTTGTCGATAACTTCGGCGAGACGCTTCACGTTGGACTCGGCCTGCTTGACGAACTGACGCAGGAAGGCCTCCTCCTCGCGATTGAGTTTCTTGGTGTCGTCGATCTTGGCGATGGCCTCGCGTTCGACGGTGATCTCCTTGGTGAGGCGATCGACCTGCTTGGCGAGCTTCTCTTGGTCGCGGTAAGACTTGTCGCGCGCATCGATGGCATTCTGGCGGGCCTCCTTTTCCAGGCGGTCCTTCTCATCGCGCTCGATCTTCTCCTTCTTGCGCTGTTCCTGGAGACGGATGGCGTCCTCCACGGCAACGCGGCGAGCCTGCTGCTCTTCCTTGACCTTGTCTTCCTTGGCCTTGCGGATCGCAACCTCCTTCGCCCTCTGTTTTTCGGCGTACTTCGTGGCGAAGTTCCAGTAGAAGCCTCCGAAGATGAGGAGGCTGATGAACGGGACGATGACGTAAGCTTTGTTCATGACGGGGGTCTTAGGCGGCGGGTGAGTTGGCGAGCGCTTCGCGCTCCTTGATGGCGTCTTCGATGGCCTTCTTCAGGCGTTCGGAATCCTTGCCGGCTTCTGGATACTTCAGAGCGGCGTTGATGGCCTCGAGGGCCTCGGAAAACTTCTTCAGCTCGAAGCAGATGTAGGCGAGGAACGTGTAGGCCTGCCAGGGCTTGTCCAGCTTGTGGGTGACGGACTGTCCCGCGAAGGAGTAGGAGTCTTCCAGCTTATCGAGCGAGTAGTAGATCTGCGCGATCGTGAGGTAGAGCGAACCCGAGTCAGGGAACTGCTTCGTTGCCTCCTTGAGCACGTCGATGGCGCGGGCCTCACGACGCACCTGCTGGAGCGAAGCCGCGAGGAGTTCCCAGTTGCGCTGCTCGCTATCGATGGAGCCGTCGCGCAATCCCTTCTCGAGCAGAGCGATCGCCTGATCGTACTGCTGCATGTTGAAGTAGATGCCGACCAAGTTGAAGTTGTCCTTCGGCGTGTTCATCGCCTCGTGGACTTGGGCGCGCTCGATGGTGAGGGCAGCGCGCAGGTCCTGTTGGAGATTGAGGTACGTCGAAGCCAACTGGGCCCAGTAAGTCTTGTTCTTCGGGGCGATCTTGACGAGCAGCTCAAGGATCTCAGCCGACCGGGCGGTTTGGTTCTGCTGCTGGAGGGTGGCGAGGAGCAGCACGTAGAACGTGTCCTTGGGACGCACGGTCATCGCCAGACCCTTCTCAACCTCTTCCTGCGACCGGCGGATCAGGGCCATGTCGACATTGTTGGGGTCGATCTGGGCCTGATTGTACAAGAGCGAGGCGAAGAACAGCTGAGCATCGGGATTCGGCTTGGTGTTCGCCTTGGACCACTGCTCGAGGTACTTCGCTGCCTTGCTGTAGTTGCGCACCAGAGCGTCGCGCGACTTGGAGGTCACTGCCTCCTGGTAGAAGAGCTGGGCGAGGAAATAGCGGAGCTCCTGATTCACCTTCGGCTCGAAGTAGCCGTTGCGCTCGGAGACCAGAACGGCCGTCTCAAGCGGATCGATGGCCTTCGAGTAGTCTGCCTGCGTGAGGAGAATCTGCGCTTTGACTTGGGAGAGGACCGCGAGGTCGTAGCTCTCGGGCGCGGCGCCCTTGAGGAGACGATCGATGATCGCGATGGCCTCGGCGTAGTTCTTGGCGTCGGTGGCGGCGCGGATCTTGGCCAGATCCTCGGACACCTTCTCGCTGAGTTCCTTCTTCGGTGCAGCCTGCTGGCTCCATGCCGGAGCGAACGTGCAACCGAGGAGCGCGGCGAGGCTAAGAGCCGTCGCAGTGCGTCGGAACGGGAGGAAAAGAGAGGAGAAAGTCATGGAAGGGATCTTATTCCTCGGTGATGCTGAACACGATCGGCACCTGCATCTTCGTGTTGACGTTGCGGCCGCCCTTCTTGCCGGGGCGGAACTTCCACTTGGAAACGGCTTGGACGGCGGCGGCCTCGAACTCACGCTGCGTGGAACGGATGGCGTAGGCCTCGCGGACATCGCCGTTGGAATCGACGATGAAACCGACCAGCACATCGCCGGTGATGCCGGCGCGGCGCATCTCAAACGGATAGACCGGCTTGGCTTGGAAGCGCGGCGACGGGATCTGGTCGAGATTGGCCAGATCGAAGAGGTCCTTCATGCCCTTGCCGATGTTGCCCGTGTTCGGACGACCGGTCGGGATCGAGATGACGCCCGTCGGACGGTTCAGGCCGGGAGGGGGAGGCGGCTGCAGCTTCTGGACGAAGGATTCGACGGTCACCTGGGCGGGGACGTCCGCGGCCATGGGAGGAGCGAGTTCGACGACCTCCTCCGGCGGCTCATCCGTCTCGGTCACCTCAACCTCCTCAGGTTCGGGAGGTGGCATCTGCATGAGCTCGATGGTGGTGTCTTCCTCGACGACCTTCTTGGCGACGGCCTTGGACTTCGGGAACAGCTGTTCACCGAAGAGGAAGCCACCGTGCAGGAGTGCGGAGAGAAGAATGCCGATGATCAGATCGCGATGCATGGCTGAAGGGGTTGCGGATTACTTACCCGTGGCGCGCCAGACCGTTTCGACCGAGACCTGCTTGATGCCCGCTTTGCGGACTTCGTCGAGGACTTGGATCGTGGCGCCGTACTTGGCGCGATCGTCGGAAGCGATGAGAACTCGGGGCGTTGCCACGCTGTTCGCGTAGTTGGCGAGTCGCGGAGCGACCTCGTTCATGCCGATCAGCTCCTTATTCCAGTAAAGCGTGCCGCCATCAGAGACCTGCAGCGTCACGTTATCATCCGTATCCGGTGGATTCGCCGAGGGAGGAGCGGCGACGGGCAGGTTGATGGGAAGGGACTGGATCTTGTTCAGCGAGAGCGTGAACAAGACGAAGGTGGCGAGGAGGAAGAAGATGACGTCAATGAGAGGGATAATCTCAATGCGTGCCTTCTTGGCGCCTTCACCGGGGGAAGAGGGAGCTCCGGACATGGTGGGAGAAGTCTGGCCGAGTGGCGGGTGAGTGGATTCCGGAGGGTTACTGCGCCGGACGCATGCGCGTCTCGATCAAGACCTTTTGGATGCCCGCCTTGCGCACTTCGTCGAAGACGTAGCGAGCTTGGCTGAAGAAGGCGTTCTCGTCACCGTTGATCAGGATGCGAGCGTCCGGACCCATCGCCTGCTTGTAAGCTTGGAGACGGGTCAGGAACTCATCGAGGGTGATGGGATCCTTGTCCCAGGCAATCGTGCCCTCCTGAGTGACGGTGATGGTGACGCCCGTGGGATCGCGGGGCTCGCTCGTCGACGTGCTCGGGAGACTGACGGGCAGTCCCCCGGACTTGTTCAGCGAGAGCGTGAAAAGAACGAAGGTGGCCAGCAGGAAGAAGATGACGTCAATGAGAGGGATGATCTCAATGCGCGCCTTCTTGGGACCGCTGGAGCCGCCGCCGCCGGAAGAGGAGCCTGACATGGATGACCGAGGGAGAAGGTTGTTCGGAGACGGACGGAGGAGCCCGTCGCGTCAGTCGGCCAAGGCGGTTAGACCGCTGCCTCAGACTTCTTGATGATCAGCTCAATCGCGTTCGAGGCGTCCGAGATGTCGTGCTTGGCGTCCTCGATCTTCGAATTGATGAAGTTGTAGGGCAGCAAACCACCGATCGCGATGCCCAGACCGGCCGCCGTAGCGATCAGCGCTTCAGCCACGCCACCGGTGATCTGACCGGCCGCCGCAGAGATGTCGCCGCCCGACAGAGCGCCGAAGGTGTTCATCATGCCCGTCACGGTACCAAGCAGACCGAGGAGCGGAGCAGAGGTAATGCAGGTGTCGAGCGTCGACATGCCCTGCTGGAAGCGCGTGAGTTCCTGATTCGAGGCGCGCACGAACGCATTGTGCATCGAATACTCCTTGTGCGTGAGCGCGTAGACAAGGATGCGGGCGACGTAGTCCTTGCTCTTGCGCCCCAGTGCCACCGCGCCATCGATGTCGCGAGCCTCGACCTTCTCCAGCATCTTCTCCACCACCTCGCGCTCGCGGGTGGAGGCCTCGCGGATCGCGAAGATCACGCGCTCAACCGCGACCGTGAGACACAGGAAGGAAACGATGATGATCGGCCACATGATGTACCCTCCATGCTTGAAGAGCTCCATCGGAGTCTGGCCCATGAGGAATGCGAGCGGGAGGCTGGTCGTGATCATGATATTTTTCGGAGGTCGGGTGGAAGGTTGGGTAAAAAAGCGGGTCGATCAGGGGTTGCTACTAGAAGAGGGTGGGGTTTTGACGGTGAGCCAAGCGTTTCGCTCAAAAAAATCACCGAGCGCCGCTCAAAAGAGCAAGGTTGGGGCCAAAGGAAAGCAAAAGGAGACCAATTCTTGAGGCTATTAGATCACTTGCCGGGGGTCGCTTCAGCTTGTGCTGGATGCCGCACACAGGGTCGAGGGAGGCGGGGTAAGCCGTAGGGTGCAGGGGAGGCTGAAAATTGAATGAAAATAACTGACTCGGAAGGCGACTAACGCCGCAGCGCGTTTGCCCTGTCAAACGTTCTTTTCTGTCTTCGGCTTCCGCGGCTGAAACATCGAGGTTACGATGGCTGCCCGGCTAGGACTCGAACCTAGACAAGCAGAGTCAGAATCTGCTGTGCTACCATTACACCACCAGGCAGTGGAAAGACGAAGGGCGTCCAGTTTTTGGAGGGCGTCAATGCGACGGCACTACCCCGCCGAAAGTGGAGCCGGCGACGGGAGTTGAACCTGCAACCACCTGTTTACAAAACAGGTGCTCTGCCATTGAGCTACGCCGGCAAAAGGGGCAAGGGGTAGTGCCTCTTGTAAACTGCGGACAGCCAAGATTTAGTGAAAAAGAACGCTTCCAGAGGTCAGCGGAAAATCGCGCTTGGTGGCTCCCCGGGGACTCGAACCCCGAACCAACTGATTAAGAGTCAGCTGCTCTACCATTGAGCTAGGAAGCCAGCGAAGCGGAGGGGCGAAAAGTCATGAATCGGGCGGGGGTGTCAACAGCATTTCGCAGGGGAAGACGCTCTCAGCGGGGGCTGGCGAGGATGTCCGGCGGTCCAGCGGTCTGCGCTGGCGTTTCGTGGCGCGCGTTCCGAGGGTCGTGGGTGCCATGCCAGACTCGCTGCCCCAGTTCTCCGATGTCCAGGCCGCCGCCGTTCGGCTGCGGGGGCGGGTGCACCGGACTCCCGTGATGCGGTCGGCGACCTTTGACTCCCTCTGCGGCAGCCAGGTGTGGTTCAAGTGCGAGAACCTGCAGCGCGCCGGTGCTTTCAAGGCCCGGGGGGCGTTCAACGCGGTGTTTTCGCTCACGGACGAGCAAGCTCGGGGCGGGATCATCACGCACTCTTCCGGCAATCACGGGGCCGCGGTCGCCTTGGCCGCCCGGGAGCGCGGGGTGCGCGCGGACATTGTCGCTCCGCGCGGCACCGCCGCCATCAAGTGCGCCGCCATCCGGCGCTATGGGGCAACATTGCACCTGTGCGAGCCCACGCTCGCCGCCCGGGAGGCGCTGGCGGCCACCCTGCTCCGTGAGCGCGGAGGGACGCTGGTGCATCCGTTTGATGATCCGCTGGTGATTGCCGGGCAGGGAACCGCTGCGCTCGAATTGCTGGAGGAGGCCGGCCCACTCGACGCCCTGCTGGCGCCGGTGAGTGGGGGAGGACTGCTTTCCGGTACTGGCCTTGCCGCCGCCGGTTACGGTGGCGCAACTGAGGTGTTTGGTGCCGAGCCCAGCTCGGTGGATGATGCTGCCCGGTCGTTGCGCGCCGGTCGCCTGATCAGCGACGGCAATGGTTCCACGATCGCAGATGGCCTACGCGCTACTCTGTCGCCGCGTACTTTCACGCTGCTGCAGCGCCATGTTGCCGCGATCCCCACGGTCTCCGAGGAGGAGATCATCGACGCGATGCGCCTGGCGTGGGAGGTCTTGAAGCTGGTCATCGAGCCTTCCTGCGCGGTCCCG
>CAIOYO010000116.1 GCA_903862595.1 uncultured Opitutaceae bacterium
GATGATCTGCGTTGGCAAGATCTGGTAGTAGTCCTTCACCGGCGTCGCATTGCGGCTTAGGAACGCGTACAGGTTTTTCTGCCACTCGAGCATCCGGGCATTGCCCCCGGTGATGATCATTTCCCGGTTGAAGTAATAGGTTGTGCCCATCGGCTTGATTGGCACGCCCTGCGCCTTGATGCGTTCGATCAGACGGCTGACGTTGGGTGATTCCATGTAGCCGTAGCGGCCGATGGCCCGCCAGACACCCTCGCCCATGGAGTCGAGCGTCATGCGCTCGTCTTCCGCGACCTCGGGTACATCTTGCGTGGTGATGGTCAGCAGCACGACCGTTTGCTGCAGGCACTTATTGGCCTTCAGATGATGGAGCAGTGCGAGCGGGGTACCCTTGGGTGTGCCGACCATGAAGACGGCACTGCCGGGGACGCGGACGATGTTCTTGCTGCGCGCGATGCTGGACAGCTCAAGTTCGGCGACGGCGCTTCCGTAGACGCGATCCTGGATCTCGCTGCGTCCACTCTTCCAAGTGTGCATGATCGCGAACAGGACGGCGGCAATGGCGAGCGGCAACCAGCCGCCATGGGTGATCTTGGGAAGGTTCGCGAGGAGGAAGGTGAGGTCCACCATGCCGAACAGGACGCAGACCCCGAGTGCGGCGGGGAGTGACCACCCCCATCGACGGCGGGCGGCGAAGAACAACGTGAACGTCGTGGCCGTCATGGCCCCGGTCACGGCGATGCCGTACGCACCGGCCAGTTGGGAGGACGACTGGAACAGCAGCACCGTGGTGATGGAGCCGATGGCGAGCAGCGTATTGACGAGTGGGACGTAGATCTGGCCGCTTTGCTCTGCGCTGGTGTGAAGCACCTTCAGGCGGGGGAAGAAGCCGAGTTGGATCGCCTGCCGCACCAGCGAGAACGTTCCGGAAATCAAGGCTTGGCTGGCGATGACGGCCGCGAAGAAGGAGAGGATCAGCAGCGCGGTGCGCGCGGGACCTTCCGGTGCGAGCGAAAGGAACGGATTCCCGTTGTCCGTCGGATGGGAAAGGAGATAGGCGCCCTGACCGAAGTAGTTCAGCGTGAGGCCCGGAAGAACCAAGAGGTACCACGCGCGGATGATCGACTGGCGACCGAAGTGCCCCATGTCGGCGTAGAGTGCCTCGACACCGGTGATCGCGAGGACGACGGATCCGAGGATCGCGACCGCACTTTCGGGGTGGGAATGGAGCAGGTTCCAGCCGTGGATCGGATTCAGCGCGTGGAGCACGGCAGGGTTGGCGACGAGATGGTAGATGCCGAGACCACCCAGCACCACGAACCACACCGCCATGACGGGCCCGAACCAGCGCCCGATGAGCGCGGTGCCCTTGCGCTGGACGGCGAAGAGCGTGACCAGGATCGCGAGGCTTACGGGAACGACGTAGCTCGATGACTCCGGCACGATCAGCTTCATACCCTCCGCCGCGCTGAGCACGGAAATCGCCGGGGTGATGACGCCTTCGCCGCAGAGCATGGCGGCCCCCAGCAGCACGACCATGACGCCCGGTGTGATGCGGCGCCGGGCTCCATCGGAGGGCTCAAGACCGCTCAGGGCCAGCAGCGCGAAAATCCCGCCCTCGCCCCGGTTGTCCGCCCGCATCACCACCGTCGCGTACTTCAGGCTCACCACGATCATGAGCGACCAGAAGATCAGCGAGAGGACACCGAGGATGCCGTGCGCCCGGTCGGCCGGGGCAAGGTGCTCAATCGACTCGCGGAAGGCGTACAGAGGGCTCGTTCCGATGTCGCCGAACACGACGCCGAGTGCTCCGAGCACCAGCGACGCGTTGACGGCCGAAGTCCTGGAGGACGACTGCATAGGCCCCTAGCATCCGCGCTTCGGCCGCTCGTCCAAGCTGTTTTCGTCGAGGGTTCAACGATTGCTTGCATCGCCCCCGGATTGACCCCGCAGCGGAAACTGGCAGGGTCGCCCCATGAGCCAGCCCGATTGGAAAGTCGCCAAAGCGTACTCGGACATCCTGTACCACAAGGTCGACGGGATCGCGAAGATCACGATCAACCGACCCCATCGGCGGAATGCGTTCACGCCGGAGACGGTCAGCCAGATGTATGACGCCATGCTGGACGCCCGCGAAGATCCCTCCGTGGGCGTGATTCTGCTCACCGGAGCCGGGCCGCATACTGATGGCAAGTACGCCTTCTGTGCGGGCGGAGACCAGAGCGTGCGCGGCCACGCCGGCTACGTGGGAGGGGATGGAGTGCCACGGCTCAATGTTCTTGATTTGCAGAAGCTCATTCGTTCCGTGCCGAAGGTCGTGATCGCCTTGGTGGCTGGCTATGCGATCGGCGGCGGGCACGTCTTGCACGTCGTATGCGATCTCTCGATTGCTGCGGACAATGCGATCTTCGGGCAGGTCGGCCCCCGAATGGGGAGTTTCGACGCGGGCTTCGGTTCGAGTTATCTTGCCCGCGTGGTGGGGCAAAAGAAGGCGCGGGAGATTTGGTACCTCTGCCGGCAGTACACCGCGGCGCAGGCGCTGGACATGGGGCTGGTGAACACCGTGGTGCCGGTGGGCGAGCTGGAGGCGGAGGGCGTGCGCTGGGCGCGGGAGATCCTGGGGCACAGTCCGCTGGCGATTCGCGCGCTGAAGAGCGCGTTCAATGCGGAGCTCGATGGTCAGACGGGCATCCAGGAACTCGCGGGCAATGCCACGATGCTCTACTACATGAGCGACGAGGCGAAAGAATTTCACCGCGCGCAGCGGGAGAAGCGGGCGCCGGCAGCGCGAAAGTTTCCTTGGTTGCCCTGAGTCCGTTTCGGGCTCGCGGGACGCACCGTCCCTCCGCTTCCCGAGTCCTCCGACCGTCGATCCCACAGCGACGGTCGAGCGTTCTCATGCATGTCCGCATGGGGTGGGGGTGAAGGGCGGTTCTTGGTCGAACTCAACCTCCTCGGTCCCTTCCCCTGCGGACGACCTCCTGAAAACATCACCCCTAGCGGTGGCCGGACAACGGATCGGGCGTCCAAGCGTCGCCTCGCTTCACGAGGCGGACGACCCAGCCGCCGTCCGGGGAAAAGTCCACGCCCTCGACCGAGGGCGTGTCGCGATACGGGTGGAACACCGTGACGAACGTCGCCCGTTGCGTGAGGCGGCGGCGCAACAGGAAGGCCCGTTTTTCCGAGGGAGGATTCCCGGGGGAAGCGCCGGTGAAGATCGCCTCGCCCGCGGTTGACGGGGTCCAGGCGAGCATGCCGTGTCCGCCTTCGCGCCAGCACCAGCGCTGGACTCCGTCGGCGTCATGCGCCGCGACGTCGGTGAGGTGCCGGTACGCCACGCCACCGGAGGGCGCTTCGACCGGATGTCCGGGCCGCGCCGGCGTGAGCCGACCGGCATTGTGATAGATCCAGTCGATCTGCCGCGGGCTCGTGCACTCGACGTCGCATCGGTCCACGAAGTACTCGGGGCGCGTCCGCAGCACCCGTCGCATCGTCACTCCTTCCCACGCGACCGTCGCGACCGCGAGGTCCTCGCCGAACTGATCGAGGTGTCCTGCCACTGGCGGCTGGGATTCGCCGTCGATCAAGAGGGTGTTGTGGCTCAGGCTTTGCCGGTACCACGTCTCCAGTGACGCGACGCCGTAGCCTGGCGTGCCGAGATCGGCCGAGAAGCGCCACCCGTCAAACCACCCCGTCAGGCTGAGCTTGTCCGGGTGCCCGTGATGTCCCCCGTGCGGCCCCGATTTCAGGAGCAGGTCGAGGCGTTCGCTGGGCCGGAGGATCGCAAGGCCGGAGGAAGGGAAGTGAGCACTGCGCCGCGGGTGCGGTGCGGCGTCCGGCAGGGTCTCCGGTCCCAGAATCAGGGCGTAGAGGCTGTCCCGAGGCTTGGAGACATACGCGATGCGCAGCGCCGCCGCGAAAGCAGGCGCAGCGAAGAGCGCCTGCCCGACCTCGAAGAAGTCCGGCGCGGGGGGGACGCCGTGGCAGCAGTCGCCCACCACGCTCGTGAAGTACCAACAATCGTTTGTGGCGGGCAAGGTGCCGTCCGGGTAGGCGCAGGCGAGGGGAGCGAGCAGGCTGCGGGGCAGGGCCGGATCGGCGAGCAGGGAGCGGCGGGGATCGTGCCGGAAGGCGAGCGCCGAAATGAGCAAAGCCCACACGGAGTAGAAGTGGTAGCTCATCGAACCTTCGAACCAGAGTCCGTCCGGGAGCATGCCGTCCCGTAGTTGGCTGCGCTGGCCGATCCGGCCCTCCAGCGCAAAGTCCAGAAGATCGTCGCGGCCGACGATGCGGCCGACCGTCGCGATGGCGGCGTTGTGCCAGCAGGTGAAGTTGTGGATCGCGTCGTAGCGGCGGCGGACGAGGTGTTCCGCCGCCGGGACAAGCAACTGACGGATGATCGTGTCCGACTCCCCTGCCGTCAGCGACTCCGCGATCAGGGAGTACGCCCAGGCCAGGGGAATCAGCCAGACGGACTCGTCGAGGGTGGTGTAGGTGGCGACGCCGGGGTTGTTGCCGGAGCGCGGACAGGTGCCGTAGAACGCGTATCGCGCGGCGTAGGCGAGGAGGACATCCCGGACCTGGTTCCTCTCGGACGCGTCGCCTTCTGCACGCCAGAGGATCGCCCGCCGCAGCGTGGACTCGGCGAGGTGATGGTTCGCGAACCAACGCCACGCGGCATCGAACGTCTCCCCGCAAAACTGTGCGTCATCGATCGGGCAGCGGTGGTCGTCGGGGTGATGGGGATCGAACCGCAGTTCGACGCCGTGATCGGGGCAGGTGAAGTCGTGGTAGTATCCGCCCGGCACCTCGGGCACGCGGAGGTTCATGGCCGTCGCCGCGGCGACCTCGCGGCGCAGCCGTTCGATCGCGGGCCGGAAGGCCGGGCTCGCGGCGCGGCGTCGGAGGTTTGCCAACTCGGCGTCCGTGAAAATGGGATCAGGCACGATAGGCCTCCACGGTGGTGCGGGCGATGCCCTCCCAAGAAAGCTCGCGCAGGCGCTGTTCGATCCCGGGTCGGAGAGCCTCCCGGCGGATCGAGCGGGCCGCGCTCATCGCCTGGGTCAGCGCCCCGGATCTCGATGGATCATAGGTTGCGCCGACGGACTCATCGACGACCTCCGGCAGGCACCCGATCGCGGGAACGATCACCGGGCAGTGAAACGAGAGCGCCGTGATCGCTGAGCCGGACGTCAGGATGTCGGTGAAGGGAAAGACCGAGACATCGGCGGCGTTGAAGAACCATTGGAACTCCTCGTTGGCGTAGAATTTCGACTCCCGCAGCACGATCCGGGGATCGGCGTTGCGGGCGCGGGCGACGATCCGCTCGCTGTAGTCCGTGCACAGGCGGGCGGCGAAGAGGAAGCGTAGGTCCTCGCCAGGGAGGCCGAGAAAGGCCTCCAGGAGCTGGTCGACGCCCTTGTTCGAGCGGACGTTGCCGAAGAAGTGGTAGACGAAGTGTCGGTCCTCGAAGCCGAAACGGGCGCGGGCCTCCGACCGCGGCACCCGGTTCGGGTAGGCGTCGCAGAAATGACCGTGGGGCGCGACGAAGACGCGTTCGGTCCGGTGGAAGTGCCGGGCGAGCAAGGTGCGGGCGTGGTGGCAGTGGACGAGGATGGCGCTCGCGCAGGCGGTGACGCCGAGCCGGGCGAGGTGATCGAGATCCCGGCACGGGCTGTCGTGCGGGTAGAGGTTGTGCATCGTCCAGACGACCTTGTACCCGATCGATCGGGCGAAAGTGAGCGCGTCGATCATCGCGGTGCAGCGACGCGTGGTTTCCTCCGTCGTGCCGCTGTGGTACAGCCCGGAAGGCCAGTGCAGGTGAAGGACATCGAACTGGTCGCGGTGGGCTCGGAGCCACTCCCGATCGAGTTGTTCACGGAAGCCCGCGACGGAGCGCACGCCGTGAGCTTCGAGGGCGCGGGCGAGGAGGGCCGCGTATGGATTGGCGCGATCGAGGGAGAGACCGGCTGGTTCCCAGAAGACCAAGGCTTGCATGCGAAGGGGTGGAGTGAGTGTCGCCGTTGGCATGGCGGTCCGGCAAGCGACGAGTGCTGAGCAGGACTCCTGACCAGTGGGCACGGCTCAGCAGCGGGCGAGCGCCAGGGCCTCCGGGGGCGGCTAGCCGGGGGCGTCCTGGGCCACGCCGGCGCAGGTCTTCTGGGGTGGCCCTGGCTCGGGCGATTCCCGGAAAACGACCGCGCCGCGGATCCCGGAGGGAGCGCGCGGCGCGGAAGAGGGGCGACGTGCGCCCAGTGGGGGAAGACGGGTTAGGCCTTGAGGGACTCGCGGAGCCCGTCGAGTTGTCCGGCGGAGCCGAGGAGCTGATTGCGGCTGGCGATGAATTTCGCGTACTCCTCCATGAAGATCTTGCCCGGCGGACGGAAGTCGAAGTCCGACGGCTTGTCGCGGAAGAACTCTCGGTGGACGCGCGTCCAGACCAGGCGCCCATCGGTGTCGATGTTGATCTTGGTCACGCCGAGCTTAGCGGCGGGCAGGTACTCGTTCACGTCGACTCCGGCGGAATCCCGGATCGAGCCGCCGGCGGCGTTGATGCGGGCGACCTCGTCCTGCGGGACCGAGGACGAGCCGTGCATGACGAGGGGGAAGTTTGGCAGGCGGGCCTTGATCTTCTCGAGGACGTCGAAGTGGAGCGACTGCTTACCCTTGAACTTGAAGGCGCCGTGGGACGTGCCGATTGCGCAGGCCAGGGAGTCGCAGCCGGTGCGCTTCACGAATTCCTCGGCCTCGGCCGGGTTGGTCAGCGTGGCGTGGCCATCCTCCACCTTGATGTCCTCTTCGACGCCGCCGAGCATGCCCAGTTCGGCCTCGACGGAGATGCCCTTGGCATGGGCGGCGTCGACGACGCGCTTGGTGATTTCGATGTTCTTCTCGAATGGATCGTGCGAGGCGTCGATCATGACCGAGCTGAAGAACCCCGACTTGATGCAATCGTAGCAGGTCGCCTCATCGCCGTGATCCAGGTGCACCGCGAAGATCGCCTCGGGGAAAATCTCGCCGGCCGAGCGGATGATCGCCTCGAGCATGCGTTTGTCGGTGTACGACCGGGCGCCCTTGGAAATCTGGATGATGAACGGCGCCTTCGACATGATCGCGCCGCGGAACAGGCCCATCGCCTGTTCGGCATTATTGATGTTGTAGGCCCCCACGGCATACTTGCCGTAGGCATGCTTGAACAGCTGTGCGGTAGTAACGATCATAGGCTAGGTGTGGGAAAATCAGATCAGCTTATGGGTATTCGGAGTCGACCGACAAGGGTTTAGTAGCGGAATTCGTGCCGTTTTGCGGCTGTCCGTCCGCCACCGCGGGACAGATCGAGCGTGATGGGTGCGGTGGGGCCCTGGGCAGGCCGATCCCAGTGGTGCCGCCCTTGCGGATCGTCACGCCGGAGGGCCGTGGTCAGCGTGGAGGGAACTCGAACTCCGTCTTCTTCTTGTCGCCGGACAGGACGAAGTAGGCGCTGAAGGTCGTTCCACGCTTGGACATCAGTCCGTCGATGAGCCCGGTGCGTCCGGTTTCGACGAGGCGCTCGACCTCCTCGGCGGGGATGTCCCGACCGCAGATCGTGCGCTTCATCTCGAATACGACGCGGGGCTTGTCCTCGGCGCCGGGTTTGGTGACGACGAATGACTCCGGAGTCTCGTAGAGTTCGCCGCCGTGGACCTTGCTCTCGCCGAGACGGCGGGCCTTCGAGAGATCGAGGGGGGCCTTGGCCTTGCGTGGGGCGCGGGGAGAACCGTCGGCGTTCTTGGCGCCTTCACGCGGTTTGCGCGGTGGGAACTCCCACGCGATCTTCGGGCCCTGACGGAGGAGGTAGGCGTCGAACGGCCGACCCTTCTTCGAAATGAAACCCTGAATCAGGTCGGTCTTCTGCTTTTCGACCAGTTGGATCGCCTGCTCGCGGCTGATCGGCTTCTGGCACATCAGACGACCGACCTTGAAGGCTTCGCGCCACCCTTCGCCGTCCCGTTCGCGCAGCACGTAGTTGGTCGGAGCCTCGCAGAGCTCGGCCTTGGACGTCGGATCGGTCCAGAATGGCGTGAGGGCGTTGACATCGACCTTGGTGCCGAAATCCAGCTCGGCCTTGCGTCGGCCCGGGTTCTTCTCGTCGTCGACGAGCCGAATCTTCGACGGAAAGCGGTTGCCCGTCTTGGCGGAGACAAAGCCATCGAGCGGACCGATCTCGCCGCGGGTGACGAGTTCACGGACCTCGTCTTCCACGATCTTGCGACCGCTCATGACCTTGTAGACCACCAGCGTCCCGTCCTGAGAGCGGAAGCCGCGCAGCGTCTCCAGCATCGGTTTGCCGTCCGTCGGGCAAACGATGTCGGTCATGCGCCCGGTCGAGGCATCCTCCTCGAAACTGCGAGTCCGATCGACGATGCCCTTCGTGACGTCGACGATCTCGGCCATGAAGCGGTCGCGGGGGAACTGATTGTGCTCCATCTGCCGGAGCTTGTACTCCCACTGGCCGGTCATGTCGGGCTTGGTGAGGGCATCGGCACCGACGGCGGCGAGGAACTCGAGCAAGGATTCGGCCTTGGAGGTCGGGACCAGTTCGCGCTGGTTGCGCTCGACGTACTTCTGGTTGATGAGCCCGTCGATCGTATCGGCGCGGGTGGCGGGAGTGCCGAGGCCCCGTTCCTTCATCGCGTCGGCGAATTCCTCCTCGTCGATCAGCTTCCCGGCACCTTCCATCGCCGAGAGGAGCGTGGCTTCGGTGTAGCGGGGGGGCGGCTTGGTGGACTCGGCGTGGAGTCGGGCCTCGCCGGTCTGGGCGCGTGCGTTGTCGGCGGCGCTGAGCGCGGGCAGGGCCTTGGAGTCGGGGGAGTCGTCGTCGACGGTCGTCTTGCCATAAACGGCGAGCCAACCGGGCGAGGTGAGCACCTTGCCCTCGGTCTTGAACGCGTGGCCGGGAGCGACGGTGCTGATGCGCGTCGTGACGTCGAATTCGGCGGAAGGGAAGAACGTGGCGACGAAGCGCCGCGCGATCATGTCGTAGACCTTGGCCTCCATCTCATCGAGGTTGGAGGGCTCGGTGGTGGTGGGGATGATCGCGAAGTGGTCCGAGATCTGGGCGTTGTTGAAGATGCGTTTGTTGGGACGCAGCCAGCCCTCGCCGAGGACGGTCTGGGCGTGCTTGCCGAGGTCGCCGCCGAGGCTGGACAGCGTGTCGCGGCAGGTCGGCAGGTAGTCCTCCGGCAGGGCGCGGGAATCGGTACGCGGGTAGGTGATGACCTTGTGGCGCTCGTAGAGGGCCTGGGCGATCTGCAGCGTGCGACGCGCGGACAGGCCGAAGCGGTTGTTCGCCTCGCGTTGCAGCGTGGTGAGGTCGTAGAGGCGCGGGCTGGCTTGGTTGGAGGCCTTTTTCTCCTCACTGACGGTGGCGGGCGGATGACCTTGGCAGGCGGCGACGACGGCCTTGGCGGTCGCCTCGTCCCAGACCCGGTCGATGCGATCGTGGTCGTCGTTCTCGGCCTTGCGGAAATTCGGGCGTTGGTAGACGCCCTCGTAGGATCCCTTGGCGACGGTGAAGTCGGCGGTGATGCGCCAGAAGGCGCGCGGCTTGAAATTGCGGATCTCGAGCTCGCGGTTGAAGACGATGGCGAGGGTGGGGGTCTGGACCCGGCCGACGGAGGCGACATTGCCGGCGCGGGAGCCGAACATCCGCTTGGTGATGGCGCGGGTGCCATTGATCCCGATCAGCCAGTCGCTCTCGGAGCGGCACCGGGCGGCGTCGGCGAGGCCGGCGAGCTGGCTGCCATCGCGGAGACTGCGGAAGGCCGTGGCGATGCCCTCGGTGGTCATCGTCTGCATCCAGGCGCGCTTCACCGGCAGCTTGCAGCGGGCGAGCTGGTAGATGTACGTGAAGATCAGCTCGCCCTCGCGTCCGGCGTCGCAGGCGTTGATGACTTGGTCGACGTCCTTCCGAGCGAGGAGCTTCTTCAGCAGATCGAACCGATCCTTCGTGTCGCTGATCGGCTTGAGACCGAACTTCTCCGGGATGATGGGGAGTGCCTCAAGGCGCCAGAAACCGTATTTCTTCTTGTCGATGTCCTCGGGCATCTCGAGCTCGACGAGGTGGCCGACGGCGGAACTGATGACGTAATCGTCGTTTTCGTAGACGTCCCCCTTCTTGGGGATCTTGCCGAGCGCGCGCGCCAGGTCGGCGGCCACGGAAGGCTTTTCGGCAATGACGAGCGACTTCATGAGGCGCGAGGCGTTAGGCTCCGCCGCGCCGGATTTCAAGGCTTAGTTTTTTTCGCGACCGCCCGGCGGAGGGCAAAAGGTCGCCCTCCGCGCGCTGCGAACAGCGGGCACCGCACGGGTGAATCCCATCCCCGACGTAGTCGGTGGGACGCGCTCGTCAGGCGGGCGCGACGCCGCGCGGCGTGCCGGCCAGCGCGCTGTCGAGCGCCTGGATGAGGGCCGACATCGTGTCGTCGGTCTCGTCGCCCATGTTCGAAATCCGGAAGGTCTTGCCCTTGAGCTTGCCGTAGCCTCCGTCGATCACGAGTCCGTGCTTGGACTTGAGCGTCTTGTTGAGAGCGGCGAGGTCGTAGCCGGCGCTGTTGGCGAAGCAGTTCAGGGACCGCGAGCCATAGCGGGCCTCGGGGAACAGGGAGAACCCGTGCCCAGCGCCCCAGGCGCGCATGCGCTCGTTGAGGCGCAGGTGGCGGGCGTAGCGCGCTTCGATCCCCTCGGCCTCGATGTCCTCGAGCTTGGACTGGAGGGCATAGATGAGCGGGATGACCGGCGTGCTCGGGGTCATGCCCTGTTCGTGGTTTTTGTGGAACTCCACGAAGTCGAAGTAGTACCCACGGTCCGGCGACGTCGCCGCGCGGGCGAGGGCGCGCGCCGAGACGGTCACGAGGGCGAGGCCGGGCGGGAGTGCGAGGGCCTTCTGGGAGCCGGTGATGATGACGTCGATGCCGAGCTTGTCCTTTTCGATCGGGACGACGCTGAACGAGCTCACCGTGTCGACGATCGAGATGACGTCGGGGAACTCGCGCAGCACGGC
>CAIOYO010000117.1 GCA_903862595.1 uncultured Opitutaceae bacterium
GCGAGGTCGTAGCCGGCGCTGTTGGCGAAGCAGTTCAGGGACCGCGAGCCATAGCGGGCCTCGGGGAACAGGGAGAACCCGTGCCCAGCGCCCCAGGCGCGCATGCGCTCGTTGAGGCGCAGGTGGCGGGCGTAGCGCGCCTCGATCCCCTCGGCCTCGATGTCCTCGAGCTTGGACTGGAGGGCATAGATGAGCGGGATGACCGGCGTGCTTGGGGTCATGCCCTGTTCGTGGTTCTTGTGGAACTCCACGAAGTCGAAGTAATACCCACGGTCGGGCGAGGTCGCTGCGCGGGCGAGGGCGCGCGCCGAGACGGTCACAAGGGCGAGGCCGGGCGGGAGTGCGAGGGCCTTCTGGGAACCGGTGATGATGACGTCGATGCCGAGCTTGTCCTTCTCGATCGGGACGACGCTGAACGAGCTCACCGTGTCGACGATCGAGATGACGTCGGGGAACTCGCGCAGCACGGCGGCGATGGCGGGGAGGTCGCTCATCGTGCCGGTGGAGGTTTCGTTGTGGATGAGGGTGACGCAGTCGTAGGCCCCGGTGGCGAGCTCGCGGCGGAGAGCCTCGGGATCGACGGACTTGCCCCAGTCGAAGCGCAGCGCCCCGGCAGCGCGGCCGCAGCGGAGGGCGACGTCGTTCCACTTGTCGGAGAAGGCACCGTTCATGCAGTTCAGCACCTTGCGGCGGCAGAGGTTGCGCACCGCTCCCTCCATCACGCCCCAGGCGGAGCTGGTGGACAAGTAGACTGGGTCCTGCGTGAAGAACAGGGACTGCAGCTTGGGCTGGATGGCCTGGTAGAGGGCGACGAAGTCGCTGCTGCGATGGCCGATCATCGGCCGGGTCATGGCGCGAAGGGTCTTTTCCGAGACTGCGATCGGGCCGGGGATGAACAGTTTGTAGCTCATGAACGCGAGGGGGAGAGCTTAGTAAGCGGGGGCGGCAAAGGAAGCCGGAAGGCGAAAAATCGTCGGAGGGTGGGGGATGATTCCGGTTGCGCCCCCGGCGCGAAACCCGTTTGCCGGTAGGCTGCCGCATGTCGTCGTGGCTCAAACGCAAACTCACCGCCTTCGAGGCCTACACGATCGATGTGATCTTCGGTCGTCGCGAGGACGCGGGGGCCACGGTCTACGCGGCGCTGTTGCAGGCTCTTTCGGCAGTATTCAGCGCGCTGACCCAGGCCCGCCTCTGGCTGTACCGGCATCGGATCCTGCATGACCAGCCGCTGGGGTGCCTTGTGGTGGTGGTGGGCAACCTGACCGTCGGCGGCACGGGCAAGACCCCGGTGGTCGAGAAATTCGCCCGGGCCCTCCGCGATCGCGGACGGCGCGTGGCGATCCTGTCGCGCGGCTACAAGAGCAAGGCCCCGCCGCTGTGGCGCCGGGCGTGGAATGGGTTGACCCACGTTGCCGCACCGCCTCCGCGGGTGGTCAGCGATGGCGAGACGGTGCTGCTGGACAGTGAGGAGGCGGGCGATGAGCCGTTCATGCTCGCGCGCAACCTGCCCGGCGTCGTGGTGCTGGTCGACAAGGACCGCGTGAAAGCGGGCACCTACGCGATCAAGCGTTTTGGCTGCGATACCTTGGTCTTGGATGACGGTTTTCAGTACCTGCCGCTGAAAGGGAGCCTGAATCTCCTGCTGGTCGACAAGACCAACCCCTTCGGCAACGGGCACCTGCTGCCGCGCGGGATCCTGCGCGAGCCGATCAAGCACCTGCGGCGGGCGAACTACATCTTTTTGACCAAGTCGGACGGTCGTCGTGATCCGGAAATCGAGGCCCTGTTCGCGCGCTACAACCCCTCGGCGGATGTGATCGAGTGTGCGCATCGCCCGCAGTACCTGCACCGGTTTGGCGTGCCCGTGGACTCGTCGGAGATGCGCCAGCCCTTGTCCTTCCTGCGCGGACGGCGGGTCGGGGCGTTCTGCGGCATTGCGGCACCGGAGAGCTTCGAGAACTTCCTCCGCGACTTGGGCGCGGAGCTATGTTTCTCCCGCCGCTTCCTGGATCACTATCGCTTTGGACCGGATGATCTGGAATCCGTCTTCGACGAGGCGCGCGCGAAGGGCGTCGACTGCATCGTGACGACGGAGAAAGACGCCGTGCGGCTGTCTGCGGACCTGCAGCCGCCGGTGCCCCTGTACCACCTGCGCTTGGAGATCGAGATCATCCGCGGCGCGCCGGACTTCGCCGCCGCAGTGCAGCGTATCTGCTTCCCGGAGACGAAGCGGTCGAACGAACCGGCCCGTTGACGGCGGTCTGGTGCGTCAGCGCGCCGGGCGGCGTCGCGACCCGCTCTTCGGTTCGATGTTCAGGTAAGTCTTGTTGAGCATCTGGCTCTCGTAGAGTTCCAGCAATCGGACGCCCTCGCGCGGCTTGACCATGTCCTTGCGCGTGGCCGCGTCGATCTGGGCCTTCATGCGACGGCAGAGCTCCTCCTGCTGGTA
>CAIOYO010000118.1 GCA_903862595.1 uncultured Opitutaceae bacterium
AGCGTTTCCAGCGTGACTGACTCCAAGGCAACATCGCGGCGTAGTCTCCACGAAAGCACCATCGCGCGACACTCCTGCCCAAGCTGTACCTGAGGCGGGGGCTCGGTCGGCAACGCAAACGCGTCCACACTTGAGTCATAGTCCACCCCACCCCAAGAGCTCAGGTTCCAGTAGTTCAGCGGCGGAACCAGATCCAGGCGCTCCTCCACGCCGTCCACATAGCGGAAACGAAACACGGCGTTGGCCATGCGGAAGTGCATCGGAAAGGTCGACCCCGCCACCAGCAGCCACGCCATCTCGGCGGACTGACCGATGGGTACCGTGCACGTACGGGGCCAGTTGTCCCAGCGCGAGGTGAACGCAATGTTTCGGGCTTCCTCCATCACCGCGAAACGCGCGCCTTGCGGGGTGACGACGTTGCCCGATGCTTCGCGGAGCGACGCTAACGCCTCGAGCCCAATGGCCGGCGGTTTGTCGCCCCAATGGGTGAACGTCCACGCCGACCATCCATCCGTACCAAGCCGCAGGGAAACCGTGTCCGGTCGCGGTGAAACATAGGCCTGCTGAAAGATCGTCCGCACATCGCCGTTGAAGTGCGCCCGCAGGTCCACGGTGGCCCAGCGCGCCGCCAACGGCGCCTGCCGCGGCGTTTGCTCCGCCGCCCGCACCGCCGCACCAGGGTCATCGATGCGGCACTCGAAGGTCAGGCGCTGCGGCAATTCACCTACCCGCACGTCGGCCAGCAAGAGAACGTGCCCGGAGCGACCTCCCCAGCGACCGCTGACGCGATCTCCCTGCGTCTGCACTCCCGCGACTCCTCCCTGCGGATCCGCCACGCCCTCCAACGTCCCGTGCGCGACCGCAAACGATAGCGGCGCGTTCACCTCTCCGGTTACCACGACTGGATCCGCGACCGCGACGCGACGCTCGAGTGCGATGACCACCTCCGCCGACCGTCGCGGTGACGTCCGAACCCGCAACCACGTGCAGCCAAATCCCGGCTCGACCGTCCACGGTACGTCCGCCCCATCAATCGTCACGCGGGTCACCCGCTCGGCCCGCACCGGGAGGCGAAGCTCCAGCGCCGCCTCACGCGTCAGGGAAAACGTGTAACGGTCGCTGCCATTCTCCCGATGGAAGCGGAACGAAAAATCCGGAGTCCGCAGCGCGGCGGAGGGCCAAGCCGTCGGCAGCGCGGGACGAAAGCTCACCGTGCCGTTGGGGTAATCCGGATCGTACCCGAAAAGGCCGTTCACCACGGCGCGCGGAAACATGTTCACACTATCGCCAAAGTCTGCGCCCGCCCCGATGTGACTGAAGCCGCCGGGCATGCCGCCCGCATACGCCGACTCCAGCAACGCACCCCGCAGCAGGTCCCACGCCTCGTCGGCGAGTCCGGTCTGCGCGTACGCGAGCGCGAGTGCCCAGACGTCGCCGTTGAAGATGTCGCGGACCGACCACTTGCTCGGGACCCAGTTCGAGAGTTGGGCCAACGAACCGCCGTAGGGCAGCCGAACGCGCTCCAGCGCCCATTCCGTGAAGTGCAGTGCCTGCGCCGCCTCA
>CAIOYO010000119.1 GCA_903862595.1 uncultured Opitutaceae bacterium
CCGCTGGAAGTACGGCACGCCCCCGAAGGGGAACGCCAACTTCGCGTGGGTGCAGCATTTCATCCACCACCTCGCGCCGACGGGCATGGCCGGCTTCGTTCTCGCGAACGGCAGCATGTCCTCGAACCAGAGCGGGGAAGGCGGGATCCGCAAGGCGATCATCGACGCCGATCTCGTCGACTGCATGGTCGCGCTGCCCGGTCAGCTGTTTTATTCCACCCAGATCCCCGTCTGCTTGTGGTTCCTCACCCGCAGCAAGAACGACGGCAAGCGCCGCGATCGCCGCGGCCAGACCCTCTTCATTGACGCCCGCAAGCTCGGCACCCTCGTGGACCGCGTGCACCGCGAGCTCATGGAGGAGGACATCCGGAAGATCGTCGGCACGTACCACGCATGGCGCGGTGACAAAGGCGCGGCGAAGTACGAGGACGTCGCCGGCTTCTGCAAATCCGCCACCCTCGCGGGAATCGCGAGCCACGACCACGTCCTCACCCCCGGCCGGTACGTCGGCGCCGAGGAGGTTGAGGAGGACGGCGAACCGTTTGAGCAGAAGATGTCGCGCCTAGTCGCGGAGCTGAATGGCCAGTTCGCCGAGTCCGCCAAGCTGGAGCAGGCCATCAAGGCTAACCTGAGGGGGCTGGGTTATGGCGGTTGAAGGAATCGTCCAGCTTCGCGACGTGTGCGTGAAGATTGGCAGCGGGGCAACGCCTCGCGGCGGCAAGGAAGCTTACAAAGGCGGAGACACATCGCTCATCCGAAGCCAGAACGTTTACAACGAAGGCTTTCATCGAAACGGATTGGTGTACATCGACGACAACCAATCGGCCGAATTGCGCAACGTCGAGGTGAAGGAAAACGATGTCTTGCTGAACATCACTGGAGATTCGGTAGCGCGTTGCTGCCAAGTTGCAGCGGACGTTTTGCCCGCTCGAGTAAATCAGCACGTTGCGATAATCCGGCCAGAACCCAAGGCGATCGATGCGCGTTTCCTCCGCTATGTCTTAGTTTCGCACGAATACCAATCGCGACTTTTGGCCTTGGCTTCTGCCGGTGCGACTCGGCCCGCTCTCACCAAGTCCATGATTGAGGAACTGGAAGTTCCGTCGCCACCCCTCGCCGAGCAGAAAGCCATCGCGGCGGTGCTTGGGACGCTGGACGACAAGATCGAGTTGAACCGGCGGATGAACGCGACGTTGGAGGCGATGGCGCGGGCGCTGTTCCAGAGCTGGTTCGTGGATTTCGACCCCGTCCGCGCCAAGATGGACGGCCGAAAGCCCGCCGGCATGGACGACGCGACCGCCGCGCTCTTCCCGGCCGCTTTCCAAGAGACGTCCCTCGGACGCATCCCGCACGGATGGACGCCCGGGGACTTCGGGAAGATAATCGTTGCCGCTCGGGAACGTATTGGCGTATCCGATGCAGCAGTGTTTTCTGCAGTTGCGAGTAGTCAGTTGGTCCGCTCAGACGAACATTTTAACAAGCGGGTCTACAGCAAAAGCATCAGCAGCTACCTAAAAGTTCGCCGCTGGGACTTCGCCTACAACCCGTCGCGCATAAACATCGGCTCGATTGGGATGCTGAAAGAAAGCGTCATTGGCGCAGTGAGTCCAGTTTACGAAGTTTTCCGGCCGAAGGCTGCCTATCACTGGTTTGTGGAGCGCGCACTCGCCCAGCGGGACACGAAAGTTTGGATTCAAACTCTTTGCTCGGGGTCAGTCCGGCAGAGCTTGAAACTAAGGGACCTTGAATCAATTCCGTTGGTGGTTCCGCCGCCGCCCATTGTCCAGGCATTCAGTAGAACTTGGGAGCAGTGGAACGTTTTGATTCAGGCAAACGAGAGAGAATCGAGCACCCTCGCCACCCTACGCGACACGCTGCTGCCGAAGCTGCTGAGTGGTGACGTCAGAATCCAAACCGCATGAAACTAAAAGAAATCGGAATCAAAAACTTCAGGGGGTACAAGGCCGAGGCGCGCGTGCCCGTCGATGTTAACGTCACCGGAATCACCGGCAGGAATGATGTTGGCAAATCCACTATTCTCGAGGCTTTAGACATCTTCTTTCCAGGCGGAGAAACCGCCATCGACAAAGACGATTTCAATGTTTCAGAGCCTGATGGCTCGGTTGAAATCCGATGCATTTTTGACGGGCTTCCAACCGAAATCGTTATCGATGAAGCGAGCAAGACGACGCTCGCGGGAGAGCACCTCCTGAACGCCAGAGGAGATTTGGAGATATTAAAGCGATACAAGCGAGGCTCGAAGGAGCCCTCCACCTACATTGTTGCGGCGCACCCAAGCAAAGCCGGCGCTGAAGACCTGCACACGCTGAAGATAACCGACCTCAAGAAGCGGGCGAAAGAACTTGGCGTGGCTGACGCAGAAGTTTCTGACGCCAGAATGAGCGCGAGTTGGCGTGCAGCTATCTGGACCAAGGCAGGCGATCTCTCCAAACAAGAGCGCGAGCTGGAGATCGGGAAGTTCTCCACCGACTCGAAGACGATCCAAGATAAGCTTTTCCGACAACTCCCGCTGTTCGCCCTCTTCAAATCAGACCGCGAAAGTAGAGACAGCGACCCGCAGGCAAAGAACCCGATGCAAAATGCGGTGACCCAAGCCAAGGAGGAGCTTCGCGCGGAAATTGAAAGGATTCAGGACGAGATTCAGAAGCGCGTTCTGGATCGCGCACAGGAGACGCTCGAGAAGCTCAAGGACATGGACCCAGCACTGGCATCGCAGCTTGTGCCGCGTTTCAAGAAGGCTCCGACATGGACTTTTGATTTCGCGCTGGATGGCGAAGGCGACATTCCAATCAACAAACGGGGCAGCGGTGTTCGCCGATTGATTCTTCTCAATTTTTTCCGCGCAGAAGCGGAACGGAGAGTTGATGGCAACGAAGCGCCGTCTGTGATTTACGCATTTGAGGAGCCGGAGACTTCCCAGCATCCAACGAATCAGGAAATGCTGGTTCGCGCGCTGATTCAGGTTGGCCAGCGCCACAACTGCCAAGTTCTAGTCACCACTCATGTTCCAGCACTCGCGGGATTGCTTCCAGTTGATGGATTGAGGTTCATTGAGAAAAAGGAAGGTCAGCCTGAAATCCGCTTTGGTTCAGATGATGTGCTCTCAGACATTGCTGATTCTCTGGGTGTTCTTCCCGACCCCAATGCATCTAGTGCGAAGGGCTTGCTCCTCGTCGAAGGTGCGGGGGATATTGTTTTCGTCCGCCATGCCGCGCTCAAACTAAAAGAGGGCGGGCACATACCGCAGACGCCGGAGGAAAGGGGTATTCTTCCAGTAATCATCGGTGGATGTGGGAACCTGAAGCATTGGCGCACCAAGAAACTCGCTGACCAATTTGGGATTCCATGGGCGACGTTGCTGGATTCAGACCTTGGCACCCCTGAAGAACAAAAGAACCGCGATACAATCGCAGAGCTCCACAAGCTTGGGAAGAGGGCCTACATTACGAAGAAGCGGGAACCTGAGAACTACATTCTTCCCGAGGTGGTTGCGCCTTTCGTCAAGGTTGGTGGTGCGGTTGCCTACATGGACACTGACGATGCGAAAAGAATCATCGGGGCTGCAACAATGAGACGCCAGGAGGACGTCTTGGAGAAGTTTTGGCAGCTCATGACCGCCGAGCAAATTCGGCGAGCGGAAAAGTATTTGGATGGCAATGGGGACGAACGTTTTGAACTGACCGAAATTTTCAGCGACCTCCTAACCTTGGTTTGAAGGATGTCCCTCAACGAATCCATCGTCGAAGACGCCGCCCTCGAATGGTTCGTGGAGTTGGGCTATGCAGTGGGGCATGGACCGCACCTGGCCCCCGGCGAGCCAAAGGCGGAGCGGGATTCGTTCTCGGACGTCGTCCTCGTGGGCCGGTTGAAGCGCGCGGCGGCGTTGCTCAATCCCGGGCTGCCGGCATCCGCGATCGACGACGGGGTCCGGCGTCTGCTCCGGCGGGAGTCGCCGTCGCTGGTCGCAGCGAACCGGCAGTTCCATCGGTTCCTCGTCGACGGCGTGCCGGTGCAGTACCGGCGGCCGGATGGGTCCACGGCCAATGATCTCCTGCGTCTCGTCGACTTTGATCACGCCGACGCCAACGACTGGCTCGCGGTGAATCAGTTCACGGTGGTCGAGGGCGGCATCAACCGCCGGCCCGACGTGGTGGTGTTCCTGAACGGGCTGCCCGTCGGCGTCATCGAGCTCAAGAACGCGGCAGACGAGGACGCTACGCTGCATTCGGCCTTCCAGCAGCTCCAGACGTACAAGAAGGAGATCGGTTCGCTGTTCCAGTTCAACGAGGTGCTGATCGCCTCGGACGGGATGCAGGCGCGGATCGGCTCGCTCACCGCCAACCGGGAATGGTTCAAGGTGTGGCGCACGATCGACGGCGAGAAGGATGCCCCGAAGACGGCCGTGGAGCTGGAGGTGATGCTCCGGGGCGTCTTCGCCAAGCGCCGGTTCCTCGATCTCCTGCAGTACTTCGTCGCGTTCGAGGACGACGACGAATCCGACCGGATCCACAAGATCATCGCGGGGTACCACCAGTTCCACGCGGTCAACGCCGCGGTCGAGGAAACCGTCCGCGCCAGCGGAGGCCGGACTGACCCCGGCTACCATGCTCCCCGCCTTGCGGTGCGTCCGAACGATGGCAAGCTCGGCGACCGGCGGGTCGGCGTGGTCTGGCATACGCAGGGCTCGGGGAAGAGCTTTTCGATGCTCTTCTACGCCGCCCGGCTGGTCCGGCACCCGGCGATGCGGAACCCGACGCTGGTGGTGCTGACCGACCGGAACGATCTCGACGATCAACTCTTCGGACAGTTCCAGCGCTGCCACGACGCGCTCCGTCAGACGCCCGTGCAGGCGGAGTCCGTCGCCCACGTCCGGGAACTGCTCAAGGTGGCGAGTGGGGGTGTGGTGTTCACGACCCTGCAGAAGTTCATGCCCGAGGAGCGGGGGGCGCGGATGCCGTTGCTGTCCGACCGGCAGAACATCGTGGTCGTGGCTGACGAAGCGCACCGCAGTCAGTACGACCTGATCGACGGGCTGGCGCGCAACCTCCGCGACGCGTTACCCAACGCCTCGTTCATCGGGTTCACGGGCACGCCGGTCGAAAAGTCCGACGCGAACACCCGGGCGGTGTTCGGCGATTACATCAGCGTCTACGACATCCAGCAGGCGGTGGCGGATGGGGCGACGGTGCCGATCTACTACGAGAGCCGCATCGCGAAACTCGCTCTCCTGCAAGCGGAGCTACCCAAGCTCGACGAGGAATTCGAGGACATCACCGAGGGCGAGGAGGAGGAACGGAAGGCCAAGCTCAAGACGAAGTGGGCGGCTCTGGAGGCGCTCGTTGGAGACCACGAGCGGATCAACCTTGTCGCGCAGGATCTCGTCGACCACTTCGAGAAGCGCAGCGAAGCGATGCCCGGCAAGGCGATGGCCGTCTGCATGAGCCGCCGTATCTGCGTGGACCTGCACGACGCCATCCTCCGCCTTCGTCCCCAGTGGCGTAGCGCCGAGAAGGACGACCGGGAGGCCGAGTCAAAGCAACCCTGCGTGGTGAAGATCGTGATGACCGGCTCGGCCTCGGATGGCCCGGACTGGCAGCAGCACATCCGGACGAAGCAGGGCCGCAAGGACCTCGCG
>CAIOYO010000120.1 GCA_903862595.1 uncultured Opitutaceae bacterium
AGTCGTCCCCAAACTTGGCGTGAACCTGCCGCACCGCCGCCGTGTCCAGCAGGTTGAGCGGCACGCCGGAGCGCTCCGCCAGCTTCACGACCGCGCCGACCGCATGGTGGGCCTCGCGAAAGGGAACGCCGCGGATCACCAAGTAGTCCGCCAGATCCGTCGCCAACAGCCCCGGATCGGAAACCGCCGCCGCACAGCGGTCCCGCTTCACCGTCATCCCCGCCAGCGTCCCAGCCAGCACATCCAAGCAGATCGCCGTCTGGTCATAGCTGTCGAACACCGGGGGCTTGTCTTCCTGGAGATCGCGATTGTACGTGAGCGGGAGCCCCTTCGTCAGCGTCAAAAGGGTATGCAAGTTGCCTTGGAGCCGCGCCGACTTGCCGCGCAGGAGTTCACAGGAGTCCGGGTTTTTCTTCTGCGGCATCAAAGAGGAGCCCGTGCAGAACGCATCCGGCAGGTCGACAAAGCCAAACTCCACGCTCGACCAGAGGATCAAATCCTCCGCCATACGCGAAAAGTGCACGCCCGCTGTGGCGCAGGCCGCGGCGAAGGCGATGAACAGGTCGCGATCCGCAACGGTGTCCATCGAGTTCTGGGTCACTTGGGGGCGTCCGCGCGAATCAACGAAGCCGAGCGCTCGCGCCGTGAATTCGCGGTCGATCGGCAGCGTGGTCCCGGCGATCGCGCCCGAGCCGAGCGGACACCAGTTGGCCTGCTCCCGTACGTCAGCCAGGCGGGCCGCATCGCGGTCCAGCATCTCCATCCAAGCGAACAGGTGATGCGACAGCACCACGGGTTGCGCCCGTTGCAGGTGCGTGTATCCGGGAATAAGGACATCGCCGTCGCGCTCCGCCAACGCGAGCAGGGCCCGCTGCGCCCCGCGCACGCGCGCCTCGAGATCCGCGGTCACATGCTTGAACCACAGACGCATGTCGGTCGCGACCTGGTCGTTGCGGCTCCGCGCGGTATGCAAGCGGGCCGCCGCCGGGACGCGGGCCGTCAGGGCCTGCTCGATGTTCATGTGGACGTCCTCGAGTTGCGTCCGCCACACGAACGTGCCGGCTTCGATCTCCTTCAGAATCTCGTCCAATCCCGCATGGATCGCATCGCGCTCCTTGCGCGTGATCAGCCCCACGTGCGCCAACATCGCCGAATGGGCCTTGCTCCCCGCAATGTCGAAACGCGCCAGACGCGCGTCAAACGACACGCTCTCGCTGAAACGGAGCATGAGTTCTGCGGGGCCGGCGGAGAACCGTCCCCCCCAAGTCGCCTGTGCTTGCTTTGCCATGGCAGTAAAGCCGCAGCAAACCGGGGCCAAGCGAGTGGCGCAACGCGAAAGCGGGCCGCCCACGGCGAGGCGAAGTGTCGGACTCCTCGACGATGACCCCGGCGCGGCGCGCGGGCTCCGACCGCCGGCGATGCCGAGCACTCGGTTCGCTGGGGCGCGGAGGATTGCCATTGGCGCGCGGCGGCGAAACTTCCACCATGAACCCATGAACGGCCTGCGCCTTCTCTGCCTCCTCCTCCTGGCGATGCCGTGGGGACCCGCGCGGGGCGCGGAGACCTCTGACACCCCTCCGCATGCGCACTCCCTGAGCGTGACCGTGGAGCCCGCTCGGACCTCGATCTACGTCGGTACGGTCTCGCTGACCATGCCTCCGTTCGCCCGGCGTGGAACGGCGTTCGAGTCCACCTACGACTGCAAGGTCTTCCCTTACTTCTTCTCCAACGAGCACGGCACCCTGCGGATTGAAGTGTCCGATGCCGACCTTGATGCACTTCAGAAGGGCCAGCCCATCGACTTCCGTGGGCACGCCCGCAATCATCGCGACGCCGAGCGCACGGTCGAAGGCCGGGCCACGCCTGAAACCTCCACGGAAGGCCGACTCAAAGTCCGGGTCCGCGTCTCGCGCCGCATCGAACTGATTTTCAATACCCGCTACCGACTTGGAACGGCGCACACTCCTGCCCCGACATCGGGCGCACCGACGCAAGCCATGGCGCGCCCGGCGGGATTCGAACCCACGACCGCCCGCTTAGAAGGCGGGTGCTCTATCCAACTGAGCTACAGGCGCGAACACGGTTCCGCAGAGCCGCAGACCGTCGGCCCTGAGTCGCCGCTAAGCTGACGCAATTCGCTAGCGCCGGCAAGCGGCGAATCCGCTCCCTGGCCGACGTCGGCAACATTTCACTTGAAAGGTCGTCGCGAGGGCGCACGCTTTCCCATCCGCGCTCGGCGCACGCCCCGATCGTCTATCGGTTAGGACAGGAGATTCTCATTCTTCAAAGCGGGGTTCGATTCCCCGTCGGGGCACCAAATTTTAGGGCCGAGCCGGACGGAGGGGACGTAGAGCCCTAGTCTGATCCGATTCGCAGCTCAAAGGCTTGTCTATCACGCGGCCGGGCCGAACCGCGCGTACGAAAACCGAGGGGTGGTTCCCGAAGCAATAAACCGGTGGATTAGTCCGGCCGGCGAAGGCCGCGCGACGTCGGCAGGGTGAAGTGCCTCGCATCGCTCGGCACACCGTCTCTGCGCGACTCGCTCTCGTCCCAGCGGGGCCGCTTAGCCGTCGAGGTCGTAGATCTCGATGATGGCCTCTCCGCTGCCGCCATCCAGACCCTTCACATGCACGGTGTACGCATTGGGCTGTAAGGTCAGCGTGAGGGCGGCGTCCCGACTCTGCGACGGCAGCGCAAATGCACCCACTTTCGCAAACGACGTGGCCAGGCCTGGAGACCAGTCATCGTTCTCCGCGATCAAGTTACTTCCCTGATAGACCTCGAGTTTCGGATCATTTAGGGGATCCGTCACGCCGAAGGCGGATAGCGTCGGGCCGACAGCGCGGATCAGAACCGTCTTCGCTCCCGTACCGCCAATCACGAAACCGGCGATCAGAATGTCACCGCCAGCGCCCACGCGATTGCGAGCAGAGACGTTGAGCAGGCGCGGGCTATTCCCCGAACCGGCATCGTACGCCTCCACGAGCACCACTCCACTGCCAGTACCACTGATGTGGACCGTGTGGCCACCACTTAGGCTCGAACTGAGCGCGGCGTCGCGACTATCAGCCTCGAGCGAAAAAGCTCCAACACTCGCGAAGGTTGCCGCCAGCGCGCTGCCGCCACCCCAGTCGTCGTTCTGCGCCACGGACGCATTCGCACTGTTGAATAGCTCAAAGCGCGGGTTCGGGTGGGCATCGGTGACACCGAACACTCCGAGTCGTGGACCGACGGCACGCAGGAGTACAGGCTTCGCTCCACCCGTCATGACGAATCCGACAATGAAAGTACGGCCAGCACCAAGGGGCGTGCGAACCGACAGGTTGGAGAGACGGCTCGTGATGCCGACCGCTACCGAAAGCGCCGCGCCGGAGCTGGTGGTCGATCCCACCGAATTGCTCACGACCACCGAGTAGGTGCCGGCATCGGCGGCTGCGACCGAATTCAGTGTCAGCGTCGCACCAGTCGCACCGCCGATGGCGACACCGTCCTTGCGCCACTGGTAGGTCACAGGGGAACTGCTCGTCGCGGCGACACTGAAGGTCGCACTGCCACCGACCGTGGTCGTGACCGCGGCGGGAGCCGTGGTGATGACAGG
>CAIOYO010000121.1 GCA_903862595.1 uncultured Opitutaceae bacterium
AGGGACCGAAGAATCCGGCCTATGCTCCCAAGCTCGCCGGCGTGCGGGTGGTCGCCGCTTTCCCGCAGGGCAGTCGCGACATCGTCAGCAGCACGCGCCGTGTCCCTGAGTACACCGCTGAGGTGAAGGCCATGGGGGTGGAGATCGTTGATTCCATCGACGCCCTGCTCGCGCGGGTCGACGCGGTCCTGCTGGAATCCAACGACGGCCGGGTGCACCTTGAGCAAGTCCTGCCGGTCCTGCGCGCGCGCAAGCCCGTCTTCGTCGACAAGCCGCTGGCTGGTTCGTTCACCGATGTGCTGCGCATCCTCGACGCCGCTGCGGCGGCCGGGGTGCCGCTTTTCTGCTCCTCCGCGTTGCGTTTCGGCGCCGAGACGCAGGCCGTCGCGGGCGGTGCGATCGGTCGCGTTCGACAGGTGGAAACCTTCAGCCCGGCCCATTTCGAGCCCACGCATCCCGACCTGTACTGGTACGGCGTTCACGGCTGCGAGAGCCTGTTCACGGTGATGGGCACGGGGTGTCGCTCGGTCCGCCGAGTCGATGGCCCGAATGGCTTGGTCGAGGTGGTCGGCGAGTGGGAGGGCAACCGTACGGGCATTTTCCGACCCGAGAATGGCAAGGACCGCAAGGGCTACGGAGGTGTGGCGGTGGGTGAGAAGGGCGAGCGCCGGATCGGTGCCTACCAGGGTTACGATCCGTTGCTGGTCGCGATCGTGGAGATGTTTCGGACGGGTCGCGCACCCGTGAGCCGTCAGGAAATGGTCGAGCTCTACGCCTTCATGGAGGGAGCCGACGAGAGCAAACGTCGCGGTGGTGCGGCGGTGCCGCTGCACGAGATCATCGCCAAGGCGCGCGACGAGATCGCCGCCAGCGTGCGCTGAGTCGGCGGAGCGACCGCCCTGGCTTCGATCAGGGCGCGACGCGAAGGGTCACGTCCTGAGCCAGACTCTCCGGCGGTCGTTGGCCGCGCGGGTCCCCGGCGGCACGGGCGAGCGTGGCGATGGCAAATCCGGTCGCGAGGCGGAGGCTCTCCGCGGGATCAAGGGCACGCAGGCGTGCGGCGATGAAGCCGGCGAGCAACGCGTCTCCGGCGCCGACGGTGCTGTGCACGCGCATCTTCGGCGGTCGAGCGAGCACGGCCGATTCGCGGGAAATGAGGCAGGCGCCCTCCGCTCCAAGGGAAGCGAGAACGCTCTCGAGCGCGGGATGGTCCGCGAGCAACTGCCGCGCGGCCAGGATCACGTCGCTCTCCTCGGGGAGCGGCCGGCCCATGAGTTCCTCCAGTTCGGATTGATTCGGTTTGATCACCGTGGCCCCGGCCGCGAGCCCGGCGCGCAACGCCGCCCCCGTCGCGTCTAACGCCACCGCGCCGCCGCTCGCGCGGCGCGCCGCGATCAGCGTGGCGAGCGTCGCGGGCGCGAATCCGGGCGGCAGGCTGCCTCCGATGGCGAGCCAGGCACACGGAATCGCTTCGATCCGGCGTTTCAACTCCGCCTGCGCCACCGCATCCGGTTCCAGCCCGGGCAGGTTCACGTCCGTTGTCGAGTCCGCCCGCGGGTCCACCAGCTTCACCCCAATCCGCGTGGCACCGGGAAGACGCACAAAGTGGTCTGAGATGCGGAGTGCCGCGAAGCGATCCGTGAAGGGGCGCTCGTTGTCCCGACCCAGAAAGCCCGTGGCGGCGACCGCGTGACCGGCCAAGGCGAGCGCGGTGGCGACATTGACGCCCTTGCCTCCCGGACGCACCGAGGCCGAGGCGGCGCGATTCACGGCCCCGACCGTCAGTCCCGGCACCTCGAGCGTCCAGTCGAGGGCCGGATTCACGGTGACGGTCAGCACGGAAACCCCGCCCGCCGGGTCGCCGGCTGCGGTTGCTGGCGAGGGATGCGTGGCGCCCGCGGTCGCGGCGGCGCCCCCCGGCGTGCCGTCCTCGGCGGGGCGGGAGGGGAGGACGGCGCTCATCGTGGGCAAGGAGGCGGGGCGCCTCACCTCACTCGTTCGCGAAGGAGACGTCGTCGGACCGGAGCGTCAGCTTGGTGGAGAGATCGCGCTTGTTGAGTTCGAACACCAGCACGTGATCGCCGGTGGCGAGTTCGGCGGAGAACGAGGCTTCCGGCGTGATGGGTTGGCCGTTGAGCCAAGCGCGGAGGACGGGACCCTGCAGGCGGAACGTGGCGCGACCCGACCGCGGCGCGTTGAAGGCCGTGGCCACGTAGAGTTCGCGCGCCCACTCCTCGGTCCGGAGGATGTCGGTCAGCAGACCGCGGTCGACTGAGCCGTCGGTGAGACTTGGCAGCAGGCGCCAGTCGCTGAGCGTGAAGTCGCCCCGCACGACGGGCTCCATCCCGATGGGCTGGTTGACCGGGTTGGCCACGTAGCTGCGCCAGAGACGCGCGACGCCGCCGCGGGCCGCGTCAAAATCGCCTGGTCGGCCGAGCTGCGAGAGGAAGCGGACGAGATCGCGCAGCTCCGCGGGCGTGAGGCTGTCGACCAAGCCGGCGGGCATGAGCGAGCCGAAATCCGTGCGCTTGGTCAGCTCGCGCGGTGAAAGTGTGACGAGTTGGTTGTCGGCGCCGCGCAGCACGACCTCGCGCTCGTTCTCGCGGACGATGACGCCGCTGTAATCGCGCCCGTCACGCGTGGTCAGGGCGACGGCGTGGTAGCCCTCCTTCGTCTTGGCCTGTGGGTAGAGCAGGGATTCGAGCAGGTAGTCGGCCGGGGCGCTGGCGCCGATGCTGGTGAGGTCGGGGCCGACGCGCCCGCCGACTCCGCCGATCGCGTGGCAGGCCATGCACGCGAGTTGGGGCTGCCGGTAGATGCGCTCGCCGCGGGCGGCATCGCCGCGCTCCATGGATTCGGTGGCGAGAGCGATGAGTTCCGCGCTGGACAGCACCTCCGTCGTGGAGGACACCCCGGCGATCTGCATGAGGGTCTGCACGAGGGCGGGATGGCGCCCGCCCTCGCGGGCGAAGCGGAGAGCTTGCTTGGCGGTGGCGGCGTTGAGGGTGGCGCTCGTGAGGGACGCAGCGAGTTTATCGCTGGCTCCGGTGATGCCGAGCAGGGCGCGCCACGCCGCTTCCACGTCCGCTGGATCGCTCAGGCTTTGCAGCGCGCTCGCGACGTCGGGCAGGGCGCGTTCCAGATCCGTCGCGGCGAGCGCGAGCACGGCCTCGCGACGCTGGCGTGGGCTGGTGGCGGACCGGACGAGCTGGGACAGCCCGGTGATCACCGCGTCGCCCCCGATCGTCTGCAGTGCGGTCCAGCGCGCCGTGCGTTCCTCGTCGGTCGCGCCCTCCTGGGCCGCGAGGGCGAGGAGCGGAGCAACTGCGGCGGTGGTTCGCCAGACTCCCAAAACACGGGTGGTGGCGAGGCGGACGGCGACATCGGCGCTCTGCAATAGCGGGACGATGCGCTCCGGTCCGGCCGCCGGTGAGACCCGTCGCTCGCGGGCGAGGGCGGCGAGCGCGACCAGTCCGCGGAGCCGCACGGCGTCGGTGGTGGACGGATCGGCGACGAGGGCGAGCAGCCGCGCGGCGGCGTCCGCGTCGCCGACGCTGCCGATCAATTCAATCCACGGCCCCGAG
This sequence comes from uncultured Opitutaceae bacterium, assembly GCA_903862595.1. Classification (GTDB taxonomy): domain Bacteria; phylum Verrucomicrobiota; class Verrucomicrobiia; order Opitutales; family Opitutaceae; genus UBA6669. The sequence goes on from CAIOYO010000121.1 coordinate 3,585, forward strand.
CCGTCGGCCGGCAGACCGCGCGTGCGGAGGACATCCGTGAGCGCGGGCGCGGCCAGGGACGGCTCGATGGCGCTGAGCCCGAAGGTGAGCTGGGCGTCGCGTCCCTCCGGGGACCACGTGCCGGAGCGCAGTGCGGTGAGCCACGGTTCGGCCAGTTCGTTGAGGGTCAGCCAGAGTGCGTAGTCGAGGAACCGGTCCATCGGTTGCGTGAGCACGCCAAGCGCGAGCGCCGCGCCTTCCGCGGAGCCGGTGCGGCCGAGGGCGCGCACCGCTTCCACGCGGACGCGCGGGTGCGGATCGGCGGCGAGCGCGGCGAGTTCGGCGAGCGGACGGGTATCGGGCCGGGCGCGCACGGCGGCAGCGCGGATTTCCGGAGAGGCGGAACGCAGCAGGCGATCCAGCAGCGGATCGAGCGGCAGGTTGAATGCCTGAGACAGCCAGAGTCCCTGCAGCGCGGACGCATCGTCGGGATGGCGTTGCAGCCACGCGTGCAGTTCCGGGGCCACGACGGCCGCGCCGCGCTCGATGAGCACGCGGCGCGCGTAGGTTTGGGTGTAGCTCGCGCTTGAATTCAGGCGATCGAGCAGATCTTGGGTGGCAAGCGACGGCAGGTTCTCGCGCGGCAGCGCGGTGCGACCCTTCGGGGCGACGCGCCAGATGCGCCCGTGCTCCTTGTCGCGCCGGAGATCGCGGAAATCGACTTCCCCGTGCTGAATGATCGGATTGCTCCAGTCCGCGATGTAGATCGCGCCGTCGGGCCCCATCGCGACATCGATCGGACGGAAGGACGAATCGACGCTGCGCAGGATGTCCGGCAGCTCGCGCGTCACGTAGCCGGCGCCTTGGTCCTCGATGGCAAAGCGGACCACGCGATGCGCGCGGAAGTCACCGGTGATGACGTTGCCCTGCCAGTCAGCGGGGAAGAGCGGGCTGTGGACGAATTCGATGCCGGAAAACTTCGGGTACTGGCCTGGGCTGACGCCGCCGAGCAGGCGTCGGGACGGGACGGCCGCGAGGTAGGATGCTCCCGGGATGCCCCAGTGGATGCCATCGTTGCCCGCCCCGTCGGTCATGAACGACTGACCGAAGGCGTCGAACTGATGCCCCCACGCGTTGACCCAGCCGCGGTAGACGACCTCCATCCGGAGGTCGCGCGGATCGAGGCGGAAGACGCCGCCGCCGTGATGACGCAGGACCCCGTGTGGCGTTTCCACATGAGAGCGAGTGTAGATCGACTGGTTGAGGTAAAGTCGGCCATCCGGACCCCAGCGGGGCGTGTGCAGATTGTGGTGCGTATCCTCGGTTCCGAAGCTGCTGAGCACGATCCGCCGCGAATCCGCGCGGCCGTCACCGTCGGTGTCGCGGAAGTGGAGCAATTCCGTACTCTGCGCCACGTAGCACCCGTCGTCGCCGGGAATCACCCCGGTCGGGATGAGCAGCCCGTCGGCGAACACCGTGGCCCGATCGGCGCGGCCGCTGCCCGTGCTGTCCTCGAGGACGATGATGCGATCAGTCAGCGCCTGGCCGGGCTCGATCTGCGGGTACATCCCGGAGGACGCGACCCAGAGCCGCCCCTGCGAGTCGAAGTTCATCTGGATCGGTTTCTCGAGCAGGGGATTTTGAGCCCAGAGCGTGACCTCCAGGCCCTCGGCGACCTCGAACTTCGGGGTGGGCTGAGGCGTGGAACGGGCGGTCAGATTGCCGACGCGGCGCGGGGTGGCGGGCGCGGCTTCCCGGGGGAAGGTGCGCAACTGCGCGATCCGTGCCTCCTCCGCGGCGATGAGGGGGTCGAACTGGGTGATTTCGACGGCGTTCTGGCCCTGCTCCTTCCGGCGGAAGCCGAAGATGTAGGCCATGTTCGCCGGCCGCGAGCGGTGAAAGAACCACTCGTTCTTGCGCAGGATGGCTTGGCGGAGCGCGTCGATCCGCTCGGCGGATTGGGTCCGCCACGCTCCGGCGGAACCGAAGGTGAAGTCCTCGATCCGCTCGGCGAGCCGGCGATAGCCGGCTTCGCTCAGGTGGATGCCATTCTCCGTCAACGCGCCCGGCTCGGACCCGGCGAGCAGCGTGTGCAGGGGCAGGATGGGGAGGTTGCGTTCGCCGGCCAGGGTCACGATCGCCGCCGCGTAGCGGTCGAGGTTCTCCTGGTGCGGCGCGGGATCAGGCCATGGCGCGCCGAGGCGCTCGTGCCGAATCGGAGTGAGGAGAACGACGCGGGCCTCGCGGAAATCGGTCGCGAGTGTATCGAGGAGGCGGCGGTAATCGGACAGGAAGCGTGGCAGCCCGTCCGCACCGTCGAACGAATTGGCCATGCCGTAACCGACGAGCACGACGGACGGCGCGGTGTCGCGCAATTGACCGCGGAGGAGATCCCAGCCTTCGTCCGGACCCTCACGTCCGGCTTGGCGCAGGCTCAGGCCGGTGCGTGATGCGCCGGCGGGCGTGTCGGCGCTCCAGCCGAGATTGCGGAAGCGGACATCGGCCGCCGGGAAGCGGCTGGTCAGCATCAACTCGACCCAGCCCGAGAACTGCTCCCGCTCGATGAGCGTATCGCCGAGCAGGACGACCCGATCGCCGGAGCGCAGCGTGAGCGCGTCGGAGGCCCGCGGGGCGGATCGTGCGGTGGGGAGCGCCAGCAGGGCGACGAAGACGGCGAGAACGGGGCGGAGTAGGGCGACTCGTAAAGGCATAAAGACGGGCGGGGGCGGACAGACTGGGGTACCCGCAGGCCCGACCGCAAACCGTCAGATGGCTGAGGCGGAAAAAAACCGGCCGTTGGAACGCCCGGCGGAGCGATCCCTCGGCGGTGTGTCACGGTGCCCCGTGACGGAAGGCGTGACTCAGCGGATGCGCACTTCCTTCCCCGTCTTGGAGGAGAGGTAGATGGCATCGAGGATCTTCTGCACCGCGAGCGACTCGGCCGGTTTGACGAACGGCTCGGCCTTGCCGAGCAGCGCGTCGATGAAGTGCACCATCCGATTGGTATTCACGAGCGGTGGCAGGTCGCTGACCTGCTCGTCCGCATAGCCATTCTCCGTGTGGCGGAAGAGCCGCAGCGGCGGGAACATGAGCCCTGCCTCGGTGCCGAACAGCTGCGTGCCATTGTAGTCCGCCTCCGGCTGGTGAGCGGCCCACGAGGCTTCGAGCAGGACCGTGCGGCCGCTCTTCAGCTTGATCAGGGCGACGCAGAGATCATCGACATCGAACGGCTTGCGTGGATCGATTTCGCCGCGGCCCCAGGAGCCGTCGCCGAGCCCCCGCGGGCCGAACTGGGCGTAGGTCTTGCCGCTGACGGCGGCGGCGTCGAATTCGCCCATCAGGTAGAGACAGCGGTCGAGGGCATGGACGCCGATGTCGTAGGTGACGCCCCCGCCGGCGAACTTCCGCTGCGTGAACCACGAACCGATCCGTGGGATCCCGCTGCGCCGCGTCCAGGCCGTCTTGGCGTGATAGACATCGCCGAGCACATCCTGGGCGATGAGCTGCTTGGCGGTCTGAGTCTCGGCGATGAAGCGGCCATTCTGGCCGACCATGAAGAGCAGGCCCTGCTTGCGCGCCTCGTTCACGACCTTGGCGGCATCGGCGGCATTCGTCGCGATGGGCTTGTCGAGCATCACGTGCTTTCCTGCTTTGAGGGCCGCGAGCGCGACCGGGGCGTGCAGGTAGTTTGGCAGAGCGATCGAGACCACGTCGATGTCCGGACGCTTGAGCAAGTCGCGGTAATCCGCGACCAGCGTCGGCACGCCGAACTTCTCCGCCGCCTCCTCGCCGCGCTCGGCGTTGACCTCCGCGATGGCGACCACGCGGGCGGACGGGTGCTGCTGGAACGACTGGATGTGGTCCGCACCGATGCCACCGGCACCGATGACGGCGATGTTGAAGAGGTCCTTGGGCATGGCGTGGGAGGGCTGAGTGAGGTGACGCGGGTTCGGCGCGGGGGCGCTGGATTGAGGAAGGCTTGACGAAGATCGGAGTGGGAGGACGGAGAGCTTGCGGAACCTGCTCGCGTCGGCGGGCTTCAGGCGCGGCCCCAGGAGCGGAGCTGCTCGAGCGACACTCGGACGGATTCGAGGGGGGCGTGGTGGTACTTCTCCACCTCGACGACATACCACTCGACCGAGCCGATCGCTTCCGCGGCGCTGAAGACGGCGGCGAAATCCACCGGTCCCCCGCCCAACTCGGCCTCGTCCTTGAGGTGGAGCAACTCGATCCGCCGCCCTTGCTCGCGGATGAAGGCGGCAGGGTCCTTGCCGCCGACGTGGACCCAGTAGACATCCGCTTCGCAGCCGACGTTGCGCGGCTCGGCGGCGTCGAGCAGCCAGTCGAAACCGCGGCGTCCGTCGACGGTCGCGAGCTCGAAATCGTGGTTGTGGTAGCTGAACCGCAGGCCGTGGGCCCGGAGCCGGGCGCCGATCGCGTTGAGTTCCTCGCCGATGGCCGCGCAGGCGGCGCCGGAGCGAAACAGCTCGCGCGGATAGTACGGGCAAATCACGTGTCGCGTCCCGAAGAGCAGTGCCTCGCAGGCGACGCGGCTGAGATCGGCGCGCAGCGCGGCGATTCCGACGTGCATGCCGGACACCCGCAGCCCGGCGGCCTTGACCGCCGCCGCGGCCGCGGCGGCGTCGAGGTTGCCGTAGCCGGCCAGCTCGACGCCGTCGTAGCCCATGCGGGCGACTTGGGCGACGGTGCCGGCGAAGTCGGCGGCGGTCGCGTCGCGCACCGACCAGAGTTGCAGGGAAACGGGGATGCGGGCCATGGCGAAAAGCGGGGGGGGTGTGGAGACGGGGGGCTCGGAAGAGCGTTGTTCCGGAGCGGCGGCCTGTCAACCGCCCCCGGCCGCGGGCGGCGGAGCGGCGGAGGACTGGGCCTCGCCCCGCTTGAAGTGTAAGCGACAGACGGATACGTAGCGCTCGTTGCCCCCGATTTCCACCTGGGCGCCCTCGCGCAGCACCCGGCCGGACGGGTCGGTGCGCAGCACCATCGTCGCCTTGCGGCCGCAGTGGCAGATCGTCTTGATCTCGTTCAGGTCGTCGGCCCACGCGAGCAGGGCGGCGCTACCCTCAAAGAGCTGCCCCTGGAAGTCGGTGCGCAGACCGTAGCACAGTACGGGGATGTCGAGCAGATCGGCGACATCGGTGAGTTGCTGCACCTGGGTGCGGGTCAGGAACTGGGCCTCGTCGACCAGCACGCACGCGACCGGCTGGCGGGCGCACTCGGCGCGGATGAGGGCGTCGAGGTCGTCGCCGGCGCTGAACGGGACGGCATCGGCGCTGAGTCCGATGCGGGAGGCAATCCGCCCGGGGCCGCCGCGGGTGTCGAGCGCGGGCGTGAACAACAGCGTGTGCATCCCGCGCTCGCGGTAGTTGTAGCTCGACTGGAGCAGGACCGTCGATTTGCCCGCGTTCATCGCGGAGTAGTAGAAGTAGGTCTTGGCCATGCCGGGCGGGGAGGCGGGGGTGGTTTCAGGCTTTTGGGGCAAACCGCGGGGCGGAGCAAGGGCGCGTGTGTTCGCCCTGCGCCGCACCCCTCCCCGCAGAAATCCCTCGCCCCACCGGGCGCGCTGCGGTTGGCTGGGGGGTCCATGTCGCTCTTCAGCCTGCTCGACGTCTCCCTCAGCTTCGGTGGCCCGTACATCGTGGAAAAGGCCAACTTCCAGGTCGATCCCGGGGAGCGCGTCTGCCTGCTCGGGCGCAACGGCGCGGGCAAGTCGACCCTGATGAAGATCATCGCTGGCGAGACCAAGCCCGACTCCGGCCAGGTCTTCCGCCAGCCCGGGGCGGTTTTTTGCCGCCTCACCCAAGAGATCCCGGCGGATGCGGGCGGCGTCGTCCGCGACCTCATCGCGGGCGGGCTGCGTCCGCAGGGTGAGCACGAGGAGGAATGGGAGCGGGACGTGCGGGTCGATTCACTGATCGAGCGCCTGCAGCTGCCCGGTGAGGCCGACTTCGCGCAGCTCTCGGGAGGGCTCAAGCGTCGCGCCCTCCTCGCGCGGGCGTTGGCAGGGCAGCCGGACTTGCTGCTCCTTGATGAACCGACCAACCACCTCGACATCGAATCGATCCTCTGGCTCGAGGAATTCCTCCTCGCGGAACGACTGACGCTGTTCTTCGTCACCCACGACCGCGCCTTCCTGCGGCGTCTGGCGACCCGGATCGTCGACCTTGACCGCGGGCGCCTGGCGAGTTGGGCGTGCAACTACGATACCTACCTCGTGCGCAAGCAGGAGGTGCTCGAGGCCGAGGAACGGCAGCAGGCGCTCTTCGACAAGAAACTCGCGCAGGAGGAGGCCTGGATCCGGCGCGGCGTGAAGGCGCAGCGCTCGCGGGCGCAGGGGCGCATCCATGCGCTCATGCAGATGCGGGCCGAGCGGGCGGAGCGGCGCGACCGCGTGGGTCAGGCCACGCTCCGGCTGGCGGAGGCGGAGCGCTCGGGCGTGAAGGTGGTCGAGGCCGAGAAGATCAGCTTCGCCTACCCCGACGGCCGCGTGCTGGTGAAGGATTTTTCGACGCTGATCACCCGCGGCGACAAGATCGGTCTGATCGGACCCAACGGCTCCGGCAAGACCACACTCGTGCGGTTGCTCCTCGGGGAGCTCGCGCCCAGCTCCGGCACCCTCAAGCACGGCACCAACCTGGAGGTCGTTTACTTCGACCAATTCCGCGGGCAGATCGACGACAACAAGACGGTGGCCGACAACATTGCGGGTGGGGCGACGACTGTGACGGTGGAAGGACGGTCGCGCCACGTCATCAGCTACCTGCAGGACTTCCTGTTCTCACCGGACCGGGCGCGCACGCCGGCGCGCGTGCTCTCGGGAGGGGAGCGCAATCGCCTCCTTCTCGCCCGGCTCTTCACCAAGCCGGCGAACGTGCTCGTGATGGACGAGCCGACCAACGATCTCGATGCCGAGACGCTCGACCTGCTCGAGGAACTCCTCGTGGAGTACAAGGGCACGCTCATCGTGGTCAGCCATGACCGCGACTTCCTCGACAACGTCGTGACCAGCTCGCTGGTGTTCGAAGGCGACGGGCGCATCGAGGAGTACGTCGGCGGCTATTCGGACTGGCTCCGGGAACGCGAGAAAGCGGCGGCCCGGGCGGCTTCGGCGTCAGCGGCGGCGACTGCCGCGGCCTCGGCCGTGGCGGAGAAGGCAGTGGCGTCCGCGGCCCGTGCTCCGCGCGGGCGGAGCCTGAATGCGCGGGAGCAGAAGGAGCTGGCGGCGTTGCCGGGACGCATCGAGGCGATCGAAGCTGAGCAGCAGACGCTCGCGGCGCAGCTGGCGGATCCGCGTTTCTACCAGCGCGAGACACCGGCGGTGGTGTCGGCGGCGAAGGCGCGCGTGATGGAGCTCGATCA
>CAIOYO010000122.1 GCA_903862595.1 uncultured Opitutaceae bacterium
CCGCTCGACCCAGCCTACGGCGCGCAGTTCGCCGGTGGCAGCACCGCGATGCCGCGCTGCTACACGCCACTCCGCCAGATGGGAGCTACCGCGCGGATCATGCTCGTGGGGGCCGCCGCGGCCCGCTGGGGCGTTCCAGTGTCAGACTGCCGCGCGGCCAGTGGACGGGTGCATCACACCGCCTCCGGCCGTTCCTTGTCCTACGGCGAACTCGCCTCAGAGGCCGCGCTGCGACCGGTACCCGCCACGAAGGACCTTCCCCTCAAACCCGCTGCGGAATTCAAGCTCATCGGGCGCCGCATCTCGGGCGTCGACAACGGTGCGATCGTGACGGGCAAGCCGCTCTTCGGCATCGACCAGAAACTACCCGGCATGCTCTATGCCGCTTACGAGAAGTGCCCGGTCTTCGGCGGTCGCGTGCTGGGCGCAAACCTCGACGAGATCAAGGCGCTGCCGGGCGTACGCGACGCTTTTGTCATCGAGGGCACCTCGAATCTCCTGGGCCTGATGCCCGGCGTCGCCATTGTCGCCGATTCCACTTGGTCCGCCTTCAGCGCCCGACGGAAGCTCCGCGTGAAGTGGGACGAGGGGCGCCACGCCAACGACAGCTGGAGCGGCTTCATGGAGCAGGCCACCGCCGCCGGGGCAGCCAAACCCGGGCAGACCCTGCGCCAGGACGGTGAGGTCGCTGCGACGCTCGCCGCCGCACCGGCCACTCGCCGCGTCGAGGCGGTTTACTCGTATCCTTTTATCTCGCACGCGAACCTCGAGCCCCAGAATTGCACGGCTTGGTTCCACGATGGGCTGATGGAGGTGTGGGCCCCCAGCCAACGCCCCTCGGGCGGGCAGGACCTCATCCACGAAACGCTCGGACTCCCGAAGGACCGAATCCGCGTCCACATCACCCGCATGGGCGGCGGCTTCGGCCGACGGTTGAGCTCGGATTTCGTGGTGGAGGCGGCCGCCATCGCCCAGCGCGTGAACGCCCCGGTGAAGCTAACCTGGACGCGGGAAGATGACCTGCAGCACGACCACTACCGTCCAGGCGGCATGCACTTCCTCAAGGGCGCCGTCGACGAGAAGGGCGCCCTGGCAGCGTGGCACAACCACTTTGTCACGTTCGGCAATCAGGGGCGTCCAGGCAGCGGCGGATCTCTGAGTCCAGATGAGTTCCCCGCTCGCTTCGTACCGCACTACCTCGCGGAGATGACGATCCTCAACTGCGGGATCCCGATGGGACCGTGGCGCGCACCCGGCAGCTGCGTGTTTTCTTTCGTCTTCCAAAGCTTCATGGACGAGCTGGCGCACGCTGCCGGACAGGATCCGCTGGAGTTCCGGCTCGCCCTCTTGGGCGACCGGGGAATGGTCACCACGCCCGGCGAGCGACCGAATGGTTATGATGCGGCCCGCATGCGCGGCGTCGTTACCCTGGCCGCCGAGAAGGCCGGCTGGGGTTCGCCGCTACCGCGGGGCCGCGGCCGTGGCATCGCGTTTCACTTCAGCCATCGTGGCTACTTCGCGAACGTAGCCGAGGTCACCGTGTCGCGCGAGGGCGTGCTCAAGGTCGATCGCGTCGTGATCGCCGGTGACGTGGGGTCACAGATTGTGAATCCGAGCGGCGCCGACAATCAGGTCGAGGGTTCAGTCCTCGATGGGCTGAGCGCCGCGTATCAGGAACTTGATCTGGATCGTGGGCGCATCGTCCAGTCCAACTTCCACGAGTACGCGCTGCTGCGGATCACCGACGCGCCGCGTGTCGAGGTGCATTATCGGCTCACCGAGAATCCGCCTACGGGTCTGGGCGAGCCGGCACTCCCTCCGGTCGCCCCGGCCATCGCCAACGCCGTCTTCTCCGCCACGGGCAAGCGCATCCGCAGCCTGCCTTTCTCGCGCACGGATTTGCGGTGGTCCTAACCGCCGCGAGCGCTACTCGAGCTTGAATTCTTCCTCGTGGGCAACCAGTCGGGCGTTCTTCGCCGTCGCTAGGTCTGCCACGGGGAGGAAGGCCGCGTAGCGCGTCAGCCATTCGTC
>CAIOYO010000123.1 GCA_903862595.1 uncultured Opitutaceae bacterium
AAACGCGAAGCCGCGCGGACTGACGCGCAGCGCGGGGTGCTGCACCCCACTCCGGCCCGACTGCGGCAGCGGCACCGGCCGTACCTGCGCGACGTGCAACTCGACGTTGCGGCCGCCCAGCGCATACAGCAGGGCCACGAGGCCCGCAGCCGCCGCCGGCGCGAGGACCAGCACGCTGCCACCGCGGTAAGCATCCAGCGCAGTAAGGAGCAGCGCCTCGGCCGTCGCCTCGTCATCCACCGCCCCTGGCCCAACGGCGCGATGGTGCGGGTGCACGCTGGCGACCAAGTAACCCGTCAATGCCCCAGCCGCGTCCTCCGCCACCCAGACCCGCCAGTCGCCCACGCGATTGGCGAGAAAGAGCGCATGGTCTCCCGGGCGCGCGATGCCCCGCCGGGCCTGCTCGTACGCCGCGATCCTGGCCGCATCGTCGGGCGTCGCCGCGCGCACACGCCGCGGTGCAGCGGCCCCCGCGACACCCGCGCGGGATGCCGTGATCCGCGCCCCCACCTCCGGCGGCAACGCCAATCCAGATGGCGGTACCGTGAGCACAATGTCCTGGTACACCTCCTCCGGCACGAAGCCATGGCGCGTATAGAGCGAGTACGAATCGAGGTTGAGCAAACTCGACACGAGCCGGGCCGGGACACCGAGTGCGTCGGCGCGCTCCAGCGCACGCACGAGGAGGCCCCGGCCGACGCCAATCCCCTGGGCCTCAGGGGCGACCGCGACGATCCCGAGTGACACATGCGTGGGCCGCGGATGCACGAAGCACACGCCGAGCAGTTGGCCAGTGTCCGCCGCCCGCGCCGCCAGCGCCTCGCCCGGATCCAACGCGGCATACACCTCGGGGATCAGCCGGAAAGGCTCCGGGCGATCACCGAACCGCGCCCCCTGCCCAAGCTTCGACTCGTACCAGCTGACGAGCGAGCGATGCAGGAGCACCGCCACGGCGTCGTGCTCCGAGGCCGCGAGCGGGGTGAAGACGGGAACCAGCGTGCCCATGGCGGGACCGTAGCGCGCGCCAGGAAAAAGCCAATCCGCACTCCGCATTTGCGCGAGGACGAGGCCACGACGCCGGATTCCACCTTCATACGACCGCGCCGGCGAAGCAGAGCGGCCGCTTTGCCCCGCAGCCCAGCATCGGACGGCCGCGACAGCGGGCAGTCGCGGGGTCGAACGGTGAACCGCCACGACCGCCGCGATCCCGCTCAGGCTCCCACGCCCAGAATCCAGCCCTCGTAGCGCGCCTGCCGACGCTCCTCCGGCCTGAGCGGCGGCGCGAGCAACGACTCCAGTTCCCCCGACCGATCCGCCGCGGCCAGCGCCGCCGCCACGCACGCCGCATCGTGCTGGTCCGGCGTGTGGTCCGGGTCCCGCGGGATCGATTGATTCCAGCGGGCGGGGTAGACCTCGGCGAGCACGTGGCGGCCGGGCGGTGGATTCCAGCCGTCGAACGGCCACACGTGGATGTGGTCCCAGCCGACGGATTCACCGATCGCCCGGATCCACGGTAGGCCGGCGTGAGTCGACTTGGCGACCGAGCCCGGAACGTCGAAATGGAAGACCGATTTGGCGGGACCGGAGCGGACCTCGGCCAGCCGGCGCCAGCGGGATTCGCCGCCGCGGCGGGCCGCTCCCTGGTCGGGCGACCGGCGGAGCGCCTCGACGGTCACGTCAGGCGCATCCGTCGGCCAATGCCGGCAGAAATCCGCCAAGAACCGATGCCAGTCCCGCGGCACCCGGTGCGCCGCGAAGTAGGCTTCGGGAAACGAGAAGCCATGGTCGATGCCGACCAGGATCGGCTCCCGGGCCCCCGCGAGCGCGGCCACGACCCACGCCGCGAGCCCGCGCCGCGTCCAATGTCCCCGTCCCGCGCCGGGCCGGTGTTCCTGCGCCCGTGCCCGGCCGACGTCGTCGGCGGGGGCGGCTGCCTCAAATAACCGCAACCCGGTGAGCGGTGTGTCAGCCGTGCCGGCACCGGAGTAGTCGATTCCGAGATAGCGGGTAAAGCGCGGCATCGCAGGAAAAGCCTCACCTTGCCCGTTCGACCCCGCAAGCCGATGCGGAACTCCGGTCGGGACGCGTGGCTCGCCGCCACAACCGCACGCTGGTGGGCCCACTGGGATTCGAACCCAGAACCAAAGGATTATGAGTCCTCTGCTCTAACCGTTGAGCTATAGGCCCGGGCCGGGGCGCCCTGAGGCGCTCGAAGGCTGCTCGGGCTGCCCGGCTGGCTCAACTGCAAAGCGGCGCTTGGCGGGCCGGGCAGGCGGCGCTAGGGTTACTCCATGACCGCGTCGCCATCCCCTGACCCCCTGCCGTCGTCTGGGGAGGATCGGGAGGGCGGTGGCGGAAGCCGGACGGACGAGGGCGCGGCGCGATCGCCCCGCGTCTTTCAGTCCGCGCACCCGCCGCGCCCGGAACGTTCCGCACCGTCGCCTCTGGGTACGCGCGCCCCTCTCTCCGCTCCCGTCCTCCCCCTCGTGCTCTACGACGGCGAATGCGGGCTGTGCAGCCGGAGCGTGCAGGCGATTCTCCGGCGGGATCAGGTCGGGCACTTTCACTTCACGGCGCTGCAATCTCCCCTCGGCCGGCGACTCCTGACTGAAGCGAACCTGCCGACCCAAGACTTCGACACGCTGGTGCTAGTGGACGCGAAGGGTGCGGTGCGGCAGCGCTCCGACGCCGTGCTCGGGATCCTCGCCGCGTTGCCGCGGTGGCGCTGGACCGTGATCGGGTGGGCGATCCCACGCGTGCTCCGGGACGCGGCGTACGCCTGGATCGCGCGGCGAAGGCACCGGCTGTTTCGTCGCCCCTCGGCATGCATGACGCTGCGGCCGGAATGGCGCCGACGATTCCTCGAATGAGCGGGCGGCTTCGCGGGGTCAGCCGCTGCGGCGGGTCATGGGCCCCGATTCCCTGACGGGAGACTCTCCACAGGGTCCCAGAGCACCCCGCAGCACCGCATCGCGGACGAATGCTCGACGCGTTCGTCAACCCCGCGCGCCCACGTGGCGAACCTCCCGCCGGTCTCGGGTGAACCGAAGCCAGAGCACCGGGGCCGACGTCGACATCGGACCGCCGCCGCGCGTCGACGGCCAACCAGGGAAACAAAAACCCCGCCTGCGATGCCGGATAACCGGCCCGCGGGCGGGGTTTGGCGTGCGGAGAAACGAGCGGTGATTACGGCACTTCGTAGACCTCGACGAGGCCGACGCCCGTTGCGCCGCCCACGCCGGAGACCTGAGCGGTGTAACTGCCCGGGGGCAGGGTCAGCAGGACCGCCGCATCCTTCCCGCCGGCCGGGAACGCGAAGGCGCCGGTCTTGGCGGAGCCTTCCCGGAGCAACGCGAGGTTATTGCCCGACTCCCAGTTGTCGTTCTCACGGATCACGGTCGATCCCTGGAAGACGCGCAGGAACGGATCGGTCAAGGCACCCGACACGCCGAGGGCTCCGAGTGCGGGCCCGGCCGCGCGGATCAGCACCTTCTTGGAAGAGGTGCCATTGACCACGAAGCCGACCAGCAGCGCGCGATCGCCGGTGCCGACATCGCCGCGCGTGGAGAGGTTGAGGACCTTCTGGGCGGTGAACGGCTCCGGCACATCGAGATCGAAGACCTCGACCAGTGCCACGCCCGTACCCGCGCTCACGCCCGAGACCACGGCGGTGTAGATGCCGGGGTTGAGGGTGACCACGAGTGCGGAGTCGAGACTGCCGGCCGGCAGCGGGAAGGCGCCGACCTGGGTCGCCGCGGCCTGCGCCTCGGCGTTATTGCCCCAGTCGTCGTTCTGATTGATCACGGACTGTCCGCGATAGAGCTGCAGGTTCGGGTTTGCCAGTGCTCCGGTGACGCCGAGGCTCGCGAGGCTTGGACCGACGGCCCGCAGCAGCATCCGCTTGGGCTGATCGCCCGCGACGACGAATCCGGCCACGAGCACGCGTTCGCCGGTTCCCACGAGTCCGCGGGTCGAAACGTTGCGCAGCACGCCGTCACTGAACGAGGCGCCGCTGGAAGCCGCACCGGTGAACGTGCCGGCGAGTGAACCGCCAGTGATGGTGCCGGAGATGAAACGGCTCGCCGTCTGGATCGTGCCGGAAACGCGAGCTCCGGAAGCGAGGTTGAAGGCAAACGCGCCCGAAGCGCTCACGCCGCCCGAACCCGCATCGCGCGCCGTGCCATCCGCCACGTAGATCGAGAGCGTACCATCGGCGCCGACGATGCCCACGACGCTACTCGTGGCGCGGCCCGTCAGATTGCCGTTGTACAGACCCGAAGGCGCCGCCGCGGTGCTGGTCCCGAACGTCAGCGGCGAGATGAACGACACCCTGCCGCCATCGAAGGTCCCGGTCGCTCCCGTGTCCGAGAAACGACCGCTGATGAGCGTGGCCCCAGTGCTGTCCGTGAGGCTGAATCCGCCACCGGAGTCGACGGTGATCCCCTGGTAGAAGTAGAACGACGGCGTGGGGCCGTTCGTCTGGGCGATCGCGACTGCGGTCTGGCCACCCGAATTGATCAGGGTAATGCGCCCGGACTCGGTACCCGCGGAGAAGTTCCCGGTGTAGATCGTGTCTCCGCCCATTGAGGCAGTGTCAGAACTCACCAGCACCGAGGCGGCGGCCGACATGGTCTGCTGGCCGCTGCTGTCCTTGGCCAGCGCCGTGATCCGGTAGACGCCCGGGGAGGCCGGGTTGAAGCTGACGGTGTACGGAGCCGCCGAGGAGCTTCCGATCGGTGCACCGTTCGCGAAGAACTGCACGTCGGAGATGGTTCCATCGACGTCGGAGGCACTTGCCGAGACCGTGAAGCCGCGCCCCAAGGGAGATGCCGAGCCACTGGCCGGCGACGTCATCGACACCTTTGGCGGAGAGCCCGCCTTGACCGTGATCCGTGCCACTTGGGAGACCGTCGTCCGATTCTCCGCCCGCAGGACGGCATGGATGTCATACACGCCCGCGCGGGTGATGCCGAGATTGGCCGTGAACGGTTCGGCGGTCACTGTCGTGAAGATCGAGCCATTGACGTAGTAGTCGATGACCGGAGACGGACGATTACCCGCATTGTGCGAGGCGGCGAAGACGATCTGACCACCTGCCGTGTAGCTCGCGCCCGTCACCGGACTGGCCAGCCTGACCTCGAGGGGAGCGGCGGCGTTGGACGGGATGGTCCGGATCGCCAGCGGCGCGGCGCTGGTCACGTTGCCGGAATCATCCGTCACCACGACCGTCGCGATCACATTGCTCAACGTGTCGAGCGACGTCACCGTATAGAACGGTGCGGCGTTCACGGACGCGATCCGACGGCCGTTGATGAAGAAGCTGGCGTTGGTCACGGTGCCACCCTCGTCGACGACGCCGGCGGAAAGGATCAGCTTCGAGCCGTAAGCGACGTCCACGGGCTTCAACAGGTCTGCTTCCTTAGGCGGATTGCTCACCCCGCGTGTCGGGTCATTGAACGCGAGACTCGCGACCGGCACATTGCCCACGGCCGGCTGGACTGTCACGGTCGCCACCGCAGAACCCACGCGGTTGCCGGCGTTGTCCGTGGCAATGGCTGCGACCGAGTACACGCCGGGAGCGGAGGGAACCCAGGGAACGACGTGCGGGAACGCGACGACGGTGCCGATGGATTCGCCGCTGACCAGAAACTCCACGGCCGTGATCGTGCCGTCGCTATCGACGGCGGTGGCGGCCAAGGCGACGGGGGATCCGACGGTACCGAAGGCACCATCGACCGGCGAGACCAAGGCGACCTGCGGCAAGCCGGCGCTGGGGGCGACGACATCCACGGGCACGGTGGCGGATGCCACGTTACCGTCATTATCGAGGGCCTTCACGACGAGCGCGTAGGCACCGAGGCTGTTCGGCGTCCACGTCGTCGAATAAGGGAAGGTCGAGTCGGAACCCACGCTTTGTCCGTTGGCGAAGAACTGCACCGAAAGGACGTTGCCATCGGGATCAGTGGCGGAAGCGCCCAGGGTGATCGTGTCACCGGCGCGGATCCGGGTGCCGGCGCCGGGCGAATTCAGCGTGACAGCGGGCATGAGGCCGATGCTGCTGCCGCCGCCGCCACCGGAGCCGGTGACCGTGACGTTGATCGTCCGGGAGATCGTCGTGATGCCGAAGTTGTCCGTCGCCAGAGCGGTGAGGAACGTAAACGTCCCGTCGCGCTTCTGGACAGGGGTCCACGCCACGCCGTACGGCGCGGTCGCGTCATCGCCGATGAGCACGCCATCGGCAAAGAACTGGACGGACGTGACCGTGCCGTCGGAGTCGCTCGCGTTGGCGGTGAGCGTGACCGGGGCGCCGGCGGAGAACGTCGAACCATCGGCCGGTGAGGTGACGGTCACGGTCGGGGGAGCGGAAATCACCACCCGATTGGAGGAGGATGCGACGACGTTGTTCTTGTCGTCGAAAGCGAGGGCGGCGATGCGGTAGGTGCCCGTGGCCTGGGGTTGCCAGAGGAAGCCGTACGGGAACTGTTGATCGACGCTCACGAGCACGCCGTCGACGTAGATCTCCACCTTGGAGACCAGACCGTCGGCATCGTTCGCGATCACGCTGATCGGAATCGCGGCGGACGCGCTCTGGACGTAGTCGGGGATTCGCAACGCGGTATCGTTGGCCGGGCTGGCGACGGACACCGTGGGCAGGAGCCCGATCGGAGCCACACTATTGATCTGCACCGGCGTGCTCGTCGGGAGAACGTTGCCGTCGTTGTCCGTGGCGACAGCGGTGATCTCGTGCGTGGTGGGAGAAGCCGGCGGCGTGTAGAGGATCGAGTAAGGAGCGGTCAGGTCGACGCCTTGGCTGATGCCATCGACGAAGAACTCGATCTGCCGCACGAACCCGGAGGCGGGCGTGGCGTCGGCCTTGATGACCACGGAGGACCCGATGGGCACCAGCGTATTGGGGAGCGGATTAGACACCACGGTGCCGGTGGCGAAGTAACGCACGGCGAGGGACGACGCGCGGTTGCCCACGGCGTCGGTGGTGGAAGCCGTGATGAAGTAAACGCCCGGTTGCGGTGGCGTCCACTGGGCCACCGCAGACGGCAGCGCGGTCGGCACGAGCGCGGACGCGTGATTGATCAGCAGCGTGACGGGGGCGCCGTTCACGAAGAACTGGGTATTGTAGAGACTGGCGGTACCGGTGACCCGGGCCTGCAGTTGGACGGTGCTTCCGGCGGGGCCACTGGCCTCGTTACCGGGCAGCACCATGTCCACAGTCAGGACCTGGGCTCGGGCCGCCGAGGCTGCGGCCAGCAGGAGCCAGCAGCCAAGGAAAGCGCGAAGAAAAGATTTCATGGTCGCATCGATTAGGGATGGAATGAGCGGAGGGAGGGACCTCCCGGGCTCACGGCTTGGACTTGGACTTGGAGCCGGACTGCGCCTCCGGGGACTCCGAGACGAACGGATCGGAACCATCGCGGTAGCCGGGCAGTTCGTCCTTGCGCAGGCCGCTGGAGCGGACCGCGCGGGGATCGAAGACCTCGCCGACGGCGGCGCCGTCGGCCGAAACGGTCTTCGCGGTGATGAAGATCAGCAGGTTGGTGGACTGCTTGTCGTGATTGTTCGAGCGGAAGGCGCGGCCCAGCACCGGGATGTTGCCCAGCACGGGGACCTTGTTGGCGCCGGTCTCGGTGCGAGACGTGATCAAGCCGCCGAGACCCATCGTGTGACCATCCTTGAGGGAGACCTGCGTCTTGGCCTTGCGGGTCGCGATGATCGGAATGGAAGCGCCGCCGGCGCCGCCGAACGTCGTCTCGCCATTGCGTTGGCTGACCTCGGGCTCGACGCTCATCCGGATGAAACCCTGGCCGTTGACCTGCGGGGTGACCTTCAGGATGATACCGATCGGGCGGTACTGGAAGCCAGAGACCTCGAACGTACCACGCTCCTGATTGTAGGTGTAGTTCGGGATCGGGTATTCTTCACCGACATTGATCGAGGACTCGGTGTTGTTCAGCGTGACGACCGTCGGGTTGGAAACGATCTTGATGTCGGTCAGGGTGCTGAGCGCGCTCAGCACGACGTTGAACTGGTCCGCGTTGAAAACGGCGGAACTGACGCGACCCGTGGAGCCCGCATTGGTCAGGTTCTGGAAGGCGTCCAAGGCACTGGTGACGGCGTTGTTCGACTCGCCGAAGGAGCTGCTCTCTCCGCTGTTGGCGAGCGCCGAGGTGCTACCCGTGTTGGAGCGGCTGCTCACGGCACCGTTCACCGACGCTGCGCTGCCGTCGTTGGAGGCGGAGCTGGAGTTTTCGGACGCCGACGCGGACGCGGAACCGGAGCTGCGGTTGTTCTCCGAGCCAGAACGGGAGTCTGAACCGGTGGCGTAGCCGCCATCGCGCGAGCGGTTGAAGGTCTGGTTGAACGGACCGCCGCCGATCTGATAGCCGGCGAGGGAGTCCCACTTGACGCCGAGGTTCTTCACGTCGCGGTCGGTGACCTCGATGAACTTGGACTCGATCATGACCTGCTCCGTGGCACGATCCAGACGATCGATGATCGTGCGGACGCGCTGCATGCGCGTGGGACGCTCAGAAATGACGAGGGCGTTGGAGCGCGCGTCGACGATCAAGCGACCACCGGCGGCGGTGTCGATCAAGGGCTCGATGGACTTCCGGATGTCCTCCGCCTTGGCATAGTTGATCACGTAGACGTCGGTGCTCACCGGCTCGAGGTTGAGGGAGTCGGTGGTGACGATCTTGATGATGTTGCCGTCCTCGATGAAGGTGTAACCGGCGGGGCTGAGCGTGACCTGGAAGATTTGGCGCCAGGTCACATCGCGGAGCTTGATGGACGTCTTGCCCTGGAGCGTATCCGGGATGACGAGGTTCAACTCGAACAAGTCCGCGACGTTGCGCAGGATCGTGCGGATGTCCTCGTCCGGGAAATCGACCGAAAGCGTATCCTTGGCCTTGGTGGAGAGGGTGATGGGTGCCTCATCGGCGAGGATGACCTCTGCAGTGGCAGGGGCCGGTTCCGGGGTTTGTTCAGGCTGTGCCGGCGCCGGAGCCTGCGAGCGGAGCATCGGCAGGGTGGCGGCGACCAGCAGCGCGAGGATCAGCGAGCGGGTTCTCATGGTTTGGTTCCTGATTTGATGGGACGGGTAAGTTCCTCTCCGTTCATGCGGAGGGTGAAGCTGTCGCGGGTGATGGCGGTGATCGTGACGGTGTAAGCGCGCCCCTCGAACGTGGCGGACAGGGCGTCTCCGACGCGCACGCGGCGACCGCGGATCAGCAGCGTGGGTTGGCCACCCAGCAGCACGACCCCGGACGGCTGGATGGCGTTCGCGACGGAGGCGAGAGCGTTGCGCTGAGGGCGGGACTGAGCGGCGAGGCCGGCGCGGCGGGCATTCTCGGCGGCCTCGGAGGCGAGGCGCTGCTCGTCAGGATCCGGGGCATCCCAGCCAGCGGGGCTGAACGGATTGACGGACTTCGCCGGCAGGCGGGGAATCTCGGGCGTGGCCGCGAGCCGCGTCGCCAGCTCAACGGTCGTTGCCCGGCGCGCTGGCGGGGTGAGGTCGGAGGTGGACTTACGCTGTGCCCACGCGGAGGAGCACAGGCCTGCCAGGAGAACCGAGACGATCAGGACCCCCCCACAACGGGAGTGACGGGAAGGCGAGGGCAGTTTGGCAGCGTGCATGGTCAGGGTTGGCCGAGCAGCTCGATCGTGAGCGTGAGGGTGACCATCGGATCGTTGATGTCGTTGGACTCGCGCGACAGCGTCGCACTCGAGACCCGGCAGAACGGGGCACTGTTTTCCAACCGTCGCAGATAGCTCAGCAACTGGCCGTAATTGCCCTCGACGATCAGATTGTAGGGGACCGCCACGTAGGTCGTGCTTCCCTTGACGGCTGGGACCGGCGGCAGCTGCTTGAGATCCTTGTAGCGCGTCCCGGTCTCGGACTCGATCCGGTAGAAGAACTGCTGGTTGTTCGCCAACTCGGCGGGGCGGATCAGCCGCGCGGAGACGGCGGCGTTGGCGGCGACCACGGCGGCGCGCTGCTCGGCCAGCTGGGCCGAGTTGACGACGTTAAGCTTGAGTCGATTTCCGACGGTGGTGCGCTCCTCGAGCAGCGCGGTCGCGGCCGGGAGCCCATCCTGGCGATACAGCCGCGAGAGAACCAGGCCCACCGAAAGCGCCACGGAGACGACGATGATCGGGTACTTCTTGATTCCCGCGACGAGATCTTCGGTCTTGAGACTCATTTGGCGGCGGGCGCCGGAGCGCTCTTGAACTTGAGGAACAACTCGAACGTCATGCGTCCGCTCTGCGGATCCCGCGCGAGCGACGTTTGCGAAATGTTGCCGAAGAGCTCCGCGAACACGCGATCGCGACGCAGTTGCTCGACGTAGGTACTGACCTCACCGCTCGCGCGGTCGCCGGCGCCCCGCACCATGCCACGGATGATCACTCCCGTATCCCGGTAGGCCACACTGCGCAGCGCGATGCGGTTGGGCAGAGTGCGACCGATGTCCAGCATCAGATCCGACACCGCCACGGAGCTCCGCAGAAAGGTCTCGAGATCGAGGATCTTCTTCTCCTCTTCCTGGAACTGCTTGAAGAGCGTGACCGCCTGGCGGCTCAGCTTCTGGTCGCGCTCGATCTGCGCCTCCAACTCGGCAATCTGCCGATTGACCGTGAAGAGCGCATACTCTTGGTAGGCGACGAAAAGCAGCAGGACCAGCGCCACGACCACCGCCAGACCATTGATGAAAAAGACCGTCCGGACCGGCTTCGTGTCGGGCAACCGCTGGAAGTTGCGGAAGTTCGGGTGCCACGCCGGCACCAAAGGCGCACGGGCCTTCTCAGGCTTTCGTTTGGGAAGCGTTGGCATCGTAGTTGACCATCAGGCTGAGTACCCCAAGCCAGCGCGGATCAGCGGCGTAGGCATGGACTGAGTCGGAAAGCGTAACCTCACGCGCACTCAGCCACGTCACCATGTCGGGCTGGAGCATCTTGATCCCCAATTCGTTCGCGACGACGTCGGCGATCCAAGCGAGCTTGGGCGGAAACTGGATGCAGACCATCTGACCGATCGTCAGACCCGTCTGCACCTCGTAGAAGCCGATCGACGACTGCAGTTCACGGATCAGGCGCTGAATCAACTGTGCGCCCATCCCCGTGAAATCGAACGTGTTGGAGAAGAACAGGCGCTTGGCGGAGTCCTCATCCTTCAACCCGAGTTCCTTCTGCACCACCGGAATCATCGACGAGAGCCCCATCGGGAACGGGCGTGATGCCTCGATGCCGGACGGCGACAGGATGAAGGAGTGGGTGCTATCGAAACCCAGCTCGAGAACGAGCGTGGGGACCCTCGAGCGCGTGAAGGAAATGTAGTCCGCGAGTGCCCCAAGGCACGAGACGGAGGTCATTTCCAAGCGATCCGGATAGATCCCTTGGGCGAGCAGCGAATCCTGAAAGGCTACGATCTCGTCGGACGGAATACCGCACAGCACGACGTCCTTGGTCGTGGCATTCGGCGCATCATACTCGCCGCCGTCATTCGGACGGAGCGCCGCCGCCGTAAACTTCTCCGGCTCGATGCGAAACTGCGTCTGCAACACCTCATCGAGGTAACCGACCTCCTTGACGCGCTTCAGATCGACGGTCGCCCGGCGCACAAAGCGCTTCTCGGAATGCATTCCCACCGTCGCATGGACGTACCCGGAGCGGGATCGCTTGGGCTGCAATTGCTTCAGCACCTCCGCCAAACCCGCCACGTTGTCCTTCGCGACTTCGCGCATCTCCTCCACCACGAAGGGAGGTTTGGGCGCACTCGTCCGCGCAACGAAAACACCGTTTTCGTTGTAATCGACGAAGAAGCCTTTGGCCTTTGGGGAGAAGAGCATGAAGAAGGCGCCGGACCCCTATTCGGCACGGGCCACCCGAAGGTTAGGCTCCGTTTTCATCCCCCCAGCCTCACAAGAGACTCCCATCCCGCCTGAGGATACCTCCCCAGCCCCACCCAGAAATGCCTTCTTTTAATGGCTCAAGGCCAATTTATCGCTTAACCTGTTTTCTTCTATTACTTAACGAAAGACGCAGAGAAATTACATTAATCTTCAGGCGCAAGGCACTCCCTGCGCTGTGAAAAAAACGAAAAACCCGCCGCGGGAGAGCGGCGGGTTTGAGAAAAAAGGGCCACGCGGACGCCGAAACGGCGGTCCGACGTGTTTACTTCTGCCAGGTGCGCTTCTTATGACGATTCGACTTCAAGCGCTTCCTGCGCTTGTGCTTGTTCATCTTCAGACGACGCTTCTTCTTCAGGTTGCCCATGGTGTGAGAATTGGAACGTCAAGAGGTGCCGTGCCGCGCCTCGGCTGTAAAGCTCATTTTCCCAACGGGCTAAATCAGCCCACCGGAACCCACTCGCGGATCTGGGTGAAAACCAGCCCGCAACGGACTTCCTTTTCCGCCAATCCGGTCAGTCTCGCAACGACCCGCCGGTACAATTCCAGCTGCTCGGCATAACGCTCAGCCGCCCGCAACGCACCGGCACGGTCCCCCACCCGGTCGGTCTTGAAGTCCCACACCCACGCCCGCCGCGCCGCGCCGTCCGATTCCCGCGCGATGACCACACGGTCGCAGATGCCGGTGATCCAATGGCCGTCGAGCACCACCTCGAAGGCCCGCTCCCGCCACAACTCCGACCCACCGAGGGCTTCGGACGGTCGCGCAAAGACCTCCTCCAGGGCCGGCGCATCGAGGCACGCCTGCGCCTCCGCGCGGATGGAGGCATCAGCGTGATTCCAAAGCTCCGACTCCACGCCGCCCTCGCCGGTTCGCCGCCACCCGATTTCCGCGAGCAATGCGTGCACCGCCGTGCCGCGCTCCGCCCCCGCCGAAGCCGACAACGCGAACACCTGCGCTCCCTGCAACACGCTGCGCTCCGTACCCGAGGGCGTGCGCGCCGGCAACCGCGCCGGCGCCGGCGGCGCCTCCACTTTCACCACGCGATCACCGTGAATCGCGGGTGGCTCAGGCCGCAACGCTTCGTACCAACGAGCGTCCCCCTCAAGGTACGCTTCACCCAGCGTATCCCGCAGTAACCGCGGAAAGTCCCGGGTCCGGGATCCTTCCGCCACCGGTTGCGTCACGAGGTACATCGCCCGCTTGGCCCGGGTCATCGCCACATACAGTTTGCACAGGGCCTCGTAAGCCGCCTG
>CAIOYO010000124.1 GCA_903862595.1 uncultured Opitutaceae bacterium
CCACCCCCATGGCCTTCACCTCAGCGGTGTACTCAGGGACACGGCGCGTGCTGCTGACGATGTCGCGACTGCCCTGCGGGAAAGCGGCGACCACCCGCACGCCGGCGAGCTTGGGAGCATAGGCCGGATTCTTCGGTCCCTCGTTAAGGGACTGCGTGAAGGCGACGACATGGGAGGTGTCGAGCCCGATGATGCCCACGCGGATCGCCGGCTGGGCGTCCGCGCTGGCGGCGGACAAGGGGGAGAGACTGAGCATGAGAACGGCCGCGAAGGCGGAGAGAACGGACTTCATGGAGATCCGCATTCTGCAGCTGGACGGAGCCGCGAGGCAAGAGCACTCCCTCCACCCCGAAGCCAGATCTCACCTGACTACGGGCTAAGCTCGCCCCGCTCCGGGCCGATACTACGGAGTCCATGCTGTCCGTCGCTCCGCTCCGGATCCTTCTCCCCGTCCTCGCGAGTGCCGGGCTGGCCTTGCTGGCCAACGGGTTGCTCACCGGTGAACCCCTGACGCGGATGCGCGAGCTCGATCCGCTCCGATGGGGCGGGGCCCAGACGGCCGGGAGCATCATCTTGTTGCTGGCGGTGGCCGCCGCCGCCTGGGCCTTTGGCGGCGGTGACGACTATCCCCACGCGGTCGGATCGGCGCCGGACCCGAAGAAGAAGGCCGGGCGTGGTTCGCCCCCGACGGGATCCAGCCAGCCCTTCGTGCCACGGTGGACTGCCTTTCTTCCCGCCGCCGCGCTGTGGTTGGCGTCCAGCGTGCTTTTTGCCACGGCCGGTGAGACCGCCCTCGTGCGCTGGTTGTGGCTCGGCAGCATCGTCGCCTTCGCGCTGCCTTTCCTGCGCGACCGCTCGCCCGTCCACGGAAGCGCACCGATGTCGTTCGGCGAGCTCGCGCTCCTCGGTGCCATCGTGGCCGGCGCGGCGTTGGTGCGCGGGATCGACCTCACCAGCCTGCCGCGGCAGGTCGACAATGACGTCTCGCTGATGGGGCTCTTCTCCCGCCGGCTGGTCGAGATGGATTCGTGGCGGTTCATCGGCATGGCCCCCACCCACCATCCCTACTCGGAGCACCAGTTCATCGGCCTGGGCATGCGGCTGTTCGGGCATGACCACTTTGGACTGGCCATGCACAGCGTGATCGCCGGCACGGCGTCGTGCGTGGTGCTGCACCTGATCGGCCGCCTGGTGTTCAACCGCTGGGTCGGACTGATCGCGGCGGCGCTGCTGGCGGCGAATTGGACGCACCTACATTTTTCGCGTCTGCTCTTCGGGCCCCTCGCGACCCTGTTTGTGCTGCTGGCCTCGTGGCTGTTGCTCCAGGGATTGCGCTACGGTCGGGCGCGGGACTTCGCGCTCGGTGGCGCCTGCGTGTCCCTCGCCGCCATGGACTACTACTCCGGCCGGATCGGACCCGTGCTGGCGGTGGGACTCGCCGGGCTGTGGTTCTGGCAGCGTCACCAGTTCCCCCACGTGCGGTTCAAGCTATGGTGGATCGGGTTCGGAGGCGCTCTGGTCGTGTTCGGCCCGAACGTCGCCTACCTGATCGACGAATTTCAGCGTTTCAGCGGTCGCGGCAATCACGTGCTGATCTGGACCGAGGAGGCGTGGCGGCACCTTTCGCTGAAGTACCAGAGCGGCGGCAGTGTCTGGATCGTGCTCAAGGAGCAAATCCTCCGTGCCGCGCTGGCCCCATTCTACTTTCCTGACGAGAGCACGATCTGCTACCTGCGCCGCCCGATGCTGGGCGCCGTGGCGGCCGCCGGCCTCACGCTCGGTCTCGGCTTCTGTGTCCGACGCTGGCGCCAGCCGGCCTGCGCGTTTCCCGTCTTCTCCGTCATCGCCGTGCTGGTTCTAGGAGGAGTCCTGACCATCGATCCGCCTTACTGGCCCCACCTGAACATCGCAGTCCCGGCCCTCTGCCTGATCGCTGCCATCGGCATCGAACGACTCGCACGACGGGTCCACGAAGCCCTGCCCCCGCGAGCATCCTCGGCGGTCCCGAGCCTCGTGGTATTCTGCTTAATCGCCACGGCCGTGCACGAGTGGGAGGTCTATGAGGAGTTCGCCCGACGGCATGCGGGTGGGCGAATTCACGCGGTCCGGGAGATCCAGCAGTTGCCCGCCGGCAGCCGCGTCTACTTGGTTAGCAACGCCGTCCGCGCCGAACAAGAGTCATTCGGATTCCTCACGCCCCATGTGAGTGTCCGCAACCTTTCCCCCGAGGATCTGCGGCAAAAGTCACCCCGGCTCGACGCGCCGTTGGCGTTCTTCGTCTTCGACGACGCACCCGCCGAGGTGCGGGGATTGCTCGAACAGGCCTACCCGGGATGCCGGGTCGAGGGTTTCCTTGATGGGTGGAATCTGCCGGTGTTCACCGCGTTCTACGCCCATCCGCCCGGACTCGAGGTGCACCCGCAGACGTGGGCCGCGACTTCCCGGCGACTCTCCGAAATGCCCGGAGGCTGGATCGCGATCCTGACCGGATTCGCGCTGATTGTTCTGTTCGTCCAGCGGTTCCGCAGGTCCCCCATCCCCACGGCGAAGTAAGGCCTCGGCGAAAACGCCGCGCTCGCTGCTTGCGCCGCAGCGGGCGAGTGGTCGAAACTCCCGCTCTCCGATGATGCCCGGCTACAGCTCCTCCGACGAACATCGTGCCCTCCTGTGGGTGCGCGGCTATCCGCTGTTCGCCACGCACGTCATCGTGCTCGTGCTGGTGCTGTCGATGATCGCCACGACGGCGCTGATGGCTTTCGGCGGCTCGGCCGTGCTGGAAGCACTCGGCTTCGCCAGCGCCCGGGTGCTCGGCGGCGAGGTCTGGCGCGTGCTCACCTACGGGCTCGTCAATCCGCCCAGCCTCTGGTTCGCGATCGACATGGTCCTGATCGTCTGGTTCGGCCGCGAACTCGAACGCGAACTGGGACGCCGCAACTTTCTCTGGCTCTGCCTCGGCCTCTACCTCGCTCCCGTCCTGCTCCTCACCCTCGCCGCCGGCTTCGGGCTGACTACGTCTCTCTCCGGCCAGGGCGGCGGATTCGGTCTGTTCATCGCCTTCGCGACCCTCTACCCGGGCGCGCTCATGCTCTTCAACCTGCAGGCCAGGTGGGTCGCCTTGATCCTCGTCGGGATCTACACGCTGATCGGGCTCGGTCAGCGCGACGTGGCCGGTCTGCTCTCCCTCGGTGCCACCGCGGGTTTCGCCTACCTGTGCGTGCTGCAGTTGCGCGGCAAGCCGCTGTTCCCTTGGTGGCCCACCTCACTCACGCCCAAGGCCACGGTCGGATCCAGTCGGCCATCCGCAAAGGTAATCCCGTTCCCGGACTCCCCCGCCAAGCCGGTCGCACGCGCCGTCGCCACCACCCCCGCCCCCCGCCCAGCCGCTCCCCGGGTACCGCCCGCCGATATGGCGGAAATCGATGCCTTGCTCGACAAGATCGCCCACTCCGGAATCGCGAGTCTCACCGCCGCCGAACGCGCCCGGCTCGACGCGGCTCACCAGTCCCTGAAGCGCCGCTCGTCCTCCGATCCTTCCTAGGGACCCGGATCTTCCACGACGTCGTTCGTCACGTCCCGCCCGCCACTCTCAAGTCGCGCGGCATTCTTCCGCGCGGGAAGGCCGCGACCGTGAGAGTCCGCGCCCGCCGTGAAGCGCAGCTTCCCGAGGCCCGCCACACGCACCGCCCTGCCGCCCGGCTGGAGCAAATCACCGCCCGTAATCCGCGCATCCGCCACCTCACCCACGACCAGCATCGCGGTCGCCGCATCATACGCCGCGAGATCTCCCACGTAGGCCGGACCCTCCAGCGCGACGCCGGGGGCATAAAGGCCGGTCACGCCGCGCGCGGCGAAGAAACCCACGTTCGCCGCCCGCACGCCTCCGAAGCGGCCGTCATCGCTCGCCAAGGCCACCGAGGCCACGTCCGCCCAGCCGTCATACGCGACGTCCGCCCGGAAGAGCGCCGCATTCACGGCATTCGCCCGACCGACACTGAAGATCGAGAGGTGCGTCGTAGCCCGCGCACCGACCAGCACCACTCGCGCATGGCCGCGCCGATAGGCCACTGACTGGACGTACAAGCGCGGCAACGCCGGTCCCGAAGCCGCGTCAAGGCTCAGCGAGAGGCTACCAGGACCACTAAACTCAATCTGCACGATGTCGTCGTTCAGGTCCACGAACGAGAGGCGCGTCACCTGCCCAGGATCCGCCGTCACCGTCGCCGCCAAGCCGGTGAGCAGGAACTGGTCATACACGTTCCCATTCGGGTGCACGAGGTCGGAAGCGACTTCGACCGCCTCGCCCCACGCCTTCGTCCCCAGCCTCAGGCCCAGCACCACGGGCGCACTCTCCACCACTCCGCCCGGTCCACTCACGCGAACGTGATACAGGCCCACATCCGCCGACCCCACGGCGTCACGCACGAGGGTCGGACCGGAATCCGGCAGGATCATTCCGTCGCGGTTCCACTGATACAAAAACGGCCCCGTTCCCACTGCTTCCACCGTCAGGGTCGCGCGAGCACCGGGCGCCACCAGCTGCGCCTCAGGCGCCCGATCAATGAGCGGCGCCACCACTGCACCCGCGTCGTCCAGACGCAGGCCGACAAGGATGGGATCATGATCCGAACTCCGGTACGGCGTATCCGCCGCCAGCGCGAGCCGCCCGGACGATTTCTGACCGGCCGAGCTCACGAAGGGATTGAGCTCAAGATTGTAGTCGATCGCCGCCGGCTCCTCCGCATTGATCGCCCAGATCCCGGCGCCAGCGACCTGCGCCGCAAGGCCGGGACTGGCCAGCGCATGATCCAGGTGCCCGGAGGCCGCATCGAACACGTACGAGACCCGCGGCGCGGGCGCGAAGCGTTCCAGCAGGTCCACGTATCCCGCCGCCCGCAAAACGTCGATCGGGTCCTCCTCCGCGTTCGCGTTCAAGTCGCCGATCACGAGGACATCCGACTCGCCCAATGCCGTCTTCTGCGCCTCCAGAAACACCACGAGACGCTGCGCCTGCAGGCGGCGCGAGGCATTCGAGGCTCCCTGACCGTCCTTCTGGTCGGCGTCCACCCCACTGCCACTACCCTTCGACTTGAAGTGGTTCACGCACACGATCACCCGTGAGCCGTCAGCCAACCGGGCAAAGAGCTGCGCCAGCGGAGGACGCTGGAAGATCGGATCCGGGTCAGCCACCGCTCGACCCACCGGCGTCACGCGCGCCGGACGATAGATGAAGGCCGTGCGGATGTAATCCGTTCCCCGCCCCTGAGGCGCGTCCTCGAGCGCCGCGTACTGCGCGCCCGCCGCCGCGCCGGCGTTCAGCGCCGCGAGCAAATCCGCCAGCGCCGCACCGGGGTCGAACCCAGAGAGGTCCGCACGGTTCTGCAGTTCAATCAGACCGACGATGTCCGCGTCCAAGCCGCGCAACGCCGCGACGATCTTCGTCCGCTGCCGCGCGAGTTCAGCGGCGTTGTCCGCGCCGCGGTCGTTCGCCCCGCCGAAGGTGACGAAGTAGTTGAGGACGTTGAAACTGGCCACCCGAAGGGTCCCGCCGACAGGCGGAGGGCTCAGGGGTCGCGGATTGGTGGCAACGAGATTCACCGGGCCCACCGGCTGAAGGCGGTAACTACCAAACCCCTCCGAAAGGATCCCCACGAAATCAGTCACGGTGTCACCCACCCGCCGCGTCGCCGTCACCGGGTCGGCTCCCGAGAGGTGCGGCAAGGGGTCCGGGTACGCCCGCGACGATCCGTCATCCAGCACGATGCGACGCCGCGCATCGGCCGCGAGTTGGGCGGTGATGGCCGCGACTTCCGTGCCGCCGGTGGAGCGCGTGCCCGTTGCCGGAGCATCGTTCGGGTCGAGCGTGTTGGTGGGCGTCTGCACGCGACCGCCGGAACTGAGCTGCAATTCGCCGTAGCGCCCGAGGTCATCGCTCCCGGAAACGGTCAGGGTCTCCGGGATCGATACCCGCATTCCTTCGAATCGCTCCCACGCCGTCGCGGTCGTGGCCGGGAAAGTCAGGATCGCCGCCGTGGGCAACGGGCGGGCCGAGCCCAGACGCACCACCTCGGCCGTCGCGACGCCTTCCGCAGTCAGTTCG
This sequence comes from uncultured Opitutaceae bacterium, assembly GCA_903862595.1. GTDB lineage: Bacteria > Verrucomicrobiota > Verrucomicrobiia > Opitutales > Opitutaceae > UBA6669. The sequence goes on from CAIOYO010000124.1 coordinate 6,098, forward strand.
GTCAGGCCGCTGTATTCAATCGCCTTGCCGACCACACGCACCTCATCACCCATCGCCAAAGCCTCCACCACCGCCGTCAGCGCGGGAGTGCTGCCGGTGTACACGAATAATCCCTCGGAGGTCGACGGGTCGCCATCGACGTCGGTGTCTTCCTCCTGCAGGAAGAAGCCGTCACGACGACCACTCGCTCCGGTCACAAAACCCGTCACGATCGCGGACACGGTGACCGTGGCATTGAGCCGCGCTGCGGTGGCCCCGGATCCTTGAATGCGCGAGATGCGCTCCGCCTCTCCGGCGGAAGGCTGCGCGTGGCTGACTAGAGTCGCCGCAACGAGATTTACGCAGGCAAGAACGCAGCGGAGGAGACGAGTGAACACCAGGGGCTACTCTGGCGTCCGAAACCCTCGGGGTCAAAGCCAACCCCTGCCGGCCTGGCGCGACGAATGATTACGCGACCGACCCGCCGAGTCCGGTCCACGCTGGCGGTCGCGCTCAACGATCCAACCCTGCGCGGTGCGCGGCACGTTGCGGCTAAGAGTGAGCCGAAGGACTGGGCAGAACGCGGCCGCGGCTAATCCTTGAACTCGTCCATCGGTACCTTCGCGGAAGACACCTCGGCTTCGTCCATCGACGCGGCTCCCGCACCAAGACCGCCGAGTTGGAACTCCCGGTAGCGCCGCTCCAATTCACGGAGTTCCTCCTCGCGCTGCTCGAGTTCGACCTCGCGCTCGATCTGAGCCTGCGTGGTCTCCATGAGCTTGGCCTCGCTCTGCGACAGAAAAGCCTCGCGCTCGCTGAGGCTGGCACGGGTCTCGCGGAGCAAGAGCTCGAGACGCTCGCGCTCCGCCTGCAACTCCGCCATGGCGGCAAGGTCCTTGACCGACAGTCCCGCGGCCGCGGGATCCGGATTCACCGCCGCCGCGGCCGCCGTGGCCGCGACCGCAGTCGCACTCGCCCCACCCGAGGGCCGGTAGACAATGCGGCCGTTGGCGCTGCGCTTCGCGGACGCAGCCGCCGCCGCCACGGTCGTCGCCGTCGCGGCGGCAGCGGGCTTCGGCGCGGGCGTGGCCGCCAAGAGAGGAGCCAGTTCCGCCGCCACGACCTCGGGCGAGGCCTGGATCTCCAGGCGATCCGCCTTCCACTCGTGCAACCGCCCCGTCTCCAGCATGATCTCCGTCTCGGAGACGATCTGCTCAAAGCGATCCGGTTGAATCTTCTCCGCCGCCGCCGTGCGGAACCCCTGCCACATCTTCTCGCGGTAGCTGCTCACGCCGTAGTTGCCGGAGAAGTTGGCCAGACGGCATTCGGCCTTGATCGCGGAAAAAACGCGCGGGAGCTGCTCCTCGGCCTCGGAAGAGAGCCCGCGCACGATCTTCAGCGCCTCCAACGGGGGCAAGTCGAGGATGCCGAACGCCAGTCGCCGCCAGTTGCGCTCGGGCTGACGCTGCAACGTCGGCGGCTTTCCCCGCCGCAGGCTCTGGGCATCCGCGATCCGGTTCAGAAACGCGATCTCTTCTTGGATGAGCGCCGCCGCCTGCATCGTCTCTTCCACGACGCGGCGGCCCTCAGGGTGCGAGCCACAGGACTCACCCTGCGGAAACGCTTCCAACAACGCCGGCAACCGGTTGAGCGAACCCAGATAACGCTCCACCGCCGAGCTGTACCGGGCGAGCAGGGCGTCCCAGTCGTCCACGAACCGCGCCGCCGACAGGCCCGTGACGTACTCCGGGTCCATCTCGCGCAGATAGTTCTCCACGCTCCGGCCCACGCACGCGATCAGCTGCGGCATCGTCTCACCCAGTTTTTCGAGCGCGGTCTGCAGGAGAGTCACGCCTTCCTCCGCCTCCTCAATCCGCAATTGGTGAGCCCGCCTCGCTTCCTGACGCACAAAGCCCAGACGCGGCCGCTCGGCCTGAATCCCCGTCAACTCCTCCCGCGCGACCGCCAACGCCTCTTCCAACCGCCGACGGCTCACCTGAAAGACGGCCTCACGCAGCAGCAAGTCCTGCAACGTAGGCGGCAGGAACATGTTCGGTAACAACTTGGAGTCGACGAGCATCGAAGTCACAGCACTCGGCCGGCAATCGGGCCCATCGACACCGCACCGCGCCCCGTCCCGGAAACAGGGCAAGCGCTGAGGGGGCGAGAAAGGGACGGATCGGCTCGGCGCATGGCAGGGGCGACAGCTGACCAGTTATCGACCGAAACACGGGGAAATTTCGTGAAGATTCCGTTCAAAGCTCAGCCACTGAACTGAATCCTTCCAGCCGCTGACCAAGGCGGAGGGAGTGGGCCTCCGACCGACGGACACTCCACCGGATCAGGGTTTGGCCGGAGGCCCGGCCGCAGACGGTGCTGCGCTGGGCTGCGGCTCACCGCCAGCCGGGCGTGCCGCGGTTCCCGACGAGGGCTTGGCCGACGTCGTCGGCAGCCCCAGGGCGCGGGTCGCCGTGTCGCGCACGGCCTGCACGGCCGGGGAATTCTTCAACATGTCGAAAGGTACTTCGCTCTGCGTATCCTTGCCGATGTGCTCGCTCGCCACGGTCGCCAGCAGAGGCATCGCACTTTCCAGCCGGGCGTTCACACCCGGGACGCCCACGCGGACATCCCAGACTTCCTCCGACTCAGTCTGCAGGACGGTGCGGGCGAGGTTCCGCCGCGCCACCAACCGGAGGTGAACTTCATTGCCGTACTGCACTTCGCGGGGCAGCGCGTTGCGCCCGTAGGTCACTTCAATGAAGAGATCCGGCACCGCGGTGGGCTGGACCTCGAACAAGCCACGCCCCGCCAGCGCCGCATTCACGCACGCCACGATCGCCGGCAGGCTCGCCTGCTGCCCCGCCACCATCGCGCGCTGCGCCGTTAGGTGGTAAGAAGATCCCGCCTCCCGCAGCACCTCCGCCGGGGCACTGATCGAGTCCACATAGACGCGCTGCTTTGTCGCCAATACGCCCGACTCACATCCCGAGAGGAATGGCAGGAGCAGGCCCAGGGCCCACAATACGGCCCGGCGCGGCCCAGGAAAAAGGTCCAATGGCCTCATGGAGGTAACAGGAAAGCCCTTCCACCATGATGACCTGCCGCCAGAACTCAATAAGGGACATGCCGCCTGCAGCAGGGAGTTGCCTTTTCCCGCCGGTTGATCGACGGTCTTCCCGGCCCCGGTCCCCTTTCAACCCCGTGAAAGCACTCGCTCCCCTGCTTTCGTTCGCACTCGGCAGCGTGTCGGCTGTCTGGCTCGCCGGATGCGCCGGCAGTTACCAGGTGAAGGTGGACGCCCTCTCCAAGCCCGAGGCGGAAAAGGCGGTCGCCTACCGTCTCCAAACCAACGCCGCCGGCATCGACCCCAAGAGTCTGCGCAACCAAGAGGCCGAGCGATTCGTCCGCACCGCCTTGTCCGGTCGCGGTCTCTACGAGGCCCCCAAGCCGGAACTCGCCGAGATCGTCGTCAATCTGGACTACGGGGTGAGCGAACCGAAGCTGGTCCGCGAGATGCGCACCGAGCCGATCTACCGCACGCTGCCCGGCCGCGTGTTCACCGCCGTGGTCCAGGTCGGCGTCGACAAGAACGGCAACCCGATCTTCGCCACCCAGACGTACCAGGAACCGCCCAGCACCGAGTACATCGGCGATCGCGAATACATGGTGACCGTCGTGAAGTACGAGAAGTACCTGAGGCTCTCCGCCCGCGAGAACCAGCCAGCCGGCGACAACGCCCCGCCCGCCGAACTGTGGACCGTCGACGTGAGCTCCGACGGCGAGAGCCGCGATCTGCGCAAACATCTTCCGGTGCTCGCCGCCGCCACGATCGACTTCGTCGGTAAGGACACGCGCGGTCAGAAGAGCATCCGGCTGAAGGAGGAAAAGGAGGGCGCCGTCGCCTTCGTGAAGAAGGGCATGGATCCCGCCCCCGACGCGAAGTCCGAGGGCGCCGCGGCTTCCGCGCCCACTCCTTCCCCCGACGCCCCCACACCGGCCCCACCGGCTCCGAGTCCGAAGGGCTGATCCAGCCTCTTCTCAACCGGATCATCGGCCGGCGCACGCTCGCCGTACACCGCATCTCCGCCGCAAGAGACGCTCCCCTCACTTTTCCATCGTCACTCTCCCTTGAACACTCCCGATTCCCCTCCCTCACCCGACCGCGTCGTCGTAGTCGGCGCCGAAGCCGGCCCGAATGTTGATCCGTGGAGCCAGATCGTCCGCTTGGAACACGGCGGCGATGGTTCGTTCGCCGCGATCATCCGCGAACAGGTCGGCCGCACGCCAGTCGCCGGTCTGGCCAAGCTGGAGGCGCAACTGCTCCGCGCCCTCGCGGACCCAGCCGTAACCGCCGCAGGGCGCGACTTCCTCTGCAGCCAGTTGGCGCTCGTCGGCTCCGCCGCCGCCGTGCCCGTACTGGGACGCTTGCTCGCCGCGGAGGCCTCCGCCGACGCCGCGCGCGTGGCACTGGAGCGCATCCCGGGCCCGGAAGCGGACGCCGCTCTCCTCGCTGGCCTGTCTTCCCTCTCGGGTCGGGCGCGGATCGGATTGGTCGGCTCCATCGGCGCCCGCCGGAGCCCCGGCGCTCGGGAAACGCTCTCGCGTCTCGCCGGCGATGCCGGCGAGCACGCTGAAATCCGCGCGATCGCCACGCGCGCCCTCGCCCTGCTCCGTCCCGCC
>CAIOYO010000125.1 GCA_903862595.1 uncultured Opitutaceae bacterium
GGAAGGCGGGCATTACAGCTGGTGGAGCCAGCGCATGGATTGCCGGGCGCGGAACATCGGGTGGCGCGTCGATTATTTCGTCGCCTCGGAGAAACTCCGTCCCGCGCTGAAGCGCGCCTGGATCAGCCCCGAGGTCATGGGTAGTGACCACTGCCCGGTGGGGCTGGAGCTCGCGGTGTAGGAAGGAGCCGAGGAACCGAAGGCCGTTGCGGTGCTGGCGCCTCCGGGCTGGCCGCGCCTCACGCGTGATGGCCTTCTCCCCGTCTCGCGGGCGCGACTCGCTCCTGACCTCAGCGGGCGGACGACGTGCGGTCCGGCCCGGTTTCCGGTACCCACGGCTCCCAAATCAGCCCGTGGTCCACGAAGCGCGCGAAGTCTGCATCCCGTGAGATCCACGTCGCCGCGTGCTCAATGGCGAGCGCGGCGTGCTGCGCGTCGGCGACGAGCTTCCCGACGGCTTTCGTACCCCGGCAAAGCTGCGTCACGAGCTCCCAGTGTCGTCGCCCCGGATTGACCCAATGAGCGTTCGGGTGGGATGCGAGGGCTTCGATGACGGCGAGGGCCTGCGGCAGCGGGGTGGGGCCGCCTGGGAAACGAGGGGTGGTGACGATGCGGACGAAGGCACCGGCGACCAAGGGTGTCAGCCCGAACGGCTCTCCCGATCGCACGAGCGCCTCCAGGCGTTTCCGGAAGTGGCGGTGGTGCACCTGATCCTCGCGGTGCGCGTAGATCAGGATGCAGACATCGAGGATCTTCACGGCGCGTAGGGTCCGGAGTCCTCCGCCGCCAGAAGGTCGTGCAAGGCCTCGGGCGAGGTGTCCCGCCGCGGCCCGGAGGCCGGCCGGAACGTCGGCATGCTGAAGGCGAGGGTCCCGGGTTCTGCGGGAGCCGAGCGCAAGCCCGCCCGCAACGCTTCGTTGATCAAGGCGCTGACGCTGACGCGGCGTTCGGCTGCCCGGCGCCTCGCCTCGTCGAGCAACTCGTCGTTGAGGATGAGGGTCGTTCGCATGATGATGCAGCATATATATGCAGCATCATGTTTCAAGCCGCATCCGCCACGGATAAGGTGGGCCGAGAGAAACGAGGATTCGCTTGCCCCCGTGAGACAGGGTTAGCCCGAGCGGGTGGCGCGGCCGACGATGGAATTGCTCCTCGGATCGCAGCGCATCGCGGGCGATGAGGGATGGGCGTCGGCGGAACGGAAGGGCTCGTGCTGGCGGAAGTCTACGCCGTGCCCTAGCGCGGTGCCGCAGTGCGGCGCGAGGACGGGGTGGGGGACGCTTTGGTGCTGCAACGCCGACCGGGACCGTGGTAGCGTTCGCTCATGTCGTTCGGTGTGTCGTCTTCGCCCCTGCGATCCCTTCTGCTCGGGCCGCCGGGTTTGACCTTGGCGGTGGCGGAGAGCCTGACCGGGGGTCGCCTGCAAGCGCGGGTGACGGCGGAGTCGGGCTCGTCGGCCTATTTCCTTGGCGGAGTGACCGCCTACACGATCGAGTCGAAAGTCCGACTCCTCGCGGTGGATCGCAGCGAGGCGGAAGCCTCGGCCTGCGTCTCGGCGCGGGTGGCCGAGCAGATGGCGGAAGGCGTCTGCCGGCTGTTGGGCTCAGATCTTGGCCTGGCGACGACCGGATGGGCGGAGCCCTCGGCAGAGGCGGGTGTCGCCGAACCCTTTGCGTGGTGGGCGGTGGCGCACTGGGACCGGGCGGCCTCGCGGGCGCGGCGGACTTGGTCGGGACGAGTGGCGTTCCCTGGTCAGGGTCGCCACGCCGTTCAGCAGGCCGTCACGGACGCGGTCTGGGCCGAGTTGGAGCGATACCTACGCGAACTCCGGCGCGCCTGACCCGCGCACCCGCGGCTGGTCTGTGGCGACGGGGCGCGACGGCGCAGCGCCTTACGGTGCGATTGACCGAATGTACGACATCAGCGGCTTCACTTCCTCGGGAGGGGTGATCCAGTCGCTGTCGAGGATTTCGGGCATCGTGAAGTTGGTGCTGTAGAGCAGCCGGTTGGCGTCGTTGTCGGCCGCGAGGAACCCCGTCTTGATGGTGGCGCCGGCGAGGAGGCCGCGGGCCTTGGTGTAGACGAGGACGGCGGTCCGCAGGATCTCGTCGTTGGAGCTTTGGGATGCGGCGGCGCGGGGGCCGGCGACGGCGGCGGCGTCGGCGCCGATGTTGAGACGCTGGACGAACATCCGGCGGGGCGTCTGGTCGTCGTTGAAGATGTAGACGGTCTCGATGGCTTGGCCGCCGACCTGGAGTCCGACGCTGGTTTCGCCGGCGCGGATCAAGATGGGGAGGCCCCATTGGCCGTCGGCCTTCTTGGCGAGCAGCACGCCGTAGCCGTCCTTGATGCCGAGGATCACGCCGCCCTTGAACTGGTTGGTGATGACGATGGCGCGAGCGCGGGCCAGGACATCGGACGGGATGGCGGTGGTGGGATTGGCCTGGAATTCGCGCAGGATCGCCTCGCAGGATTCGATGCGGACGATGCAGTCTTTGCGTTCAAGGGGCCGCTGGGCGAGGAGGGCGGAGGGCGCGATGAGCGTGGCCAGTCCGATCAAGGCGGCGATGAGGAACGAAGTTTTCATGATTCTCAGCGAAAAGCTTACTATGCACGTAAGGAAAGGCTTGGAAAGCGCGGAGTCACAGACCCGGACGGTTGGGGAGGGTTCCCGGACGTGACGCAGTCCGCTGGGGGCGCGGCAGTCGGGAAAGGGCGGGTTTCTGCGGCGTGGGGTGGGTGCGCGGACGCGGGGTGGCTGGGGAAGGTGCGGCGACAGGCTTGACCCCCGGCGGGGTACCGGTTGTTTCCGGCGCCATGGCTACATCGCTTTCTGCCGCGGCCACGCGGATCACGGAATCGGCACTCTTCCAGCGGCTCGTCGTGGGCATGATCGTCTTTGCGGGCCTCCTGGTGGGTTTGGAGACCCATGCTGGCCTGATGGCGCGGATCGGCGGTGTCCTGCACCTGCTCGATCGCGTGGTGTTGGGCTTCTTCGTCGTGGAACTCGTGCTGCGAATCGCGGCCTGCGGGCGGCGTCCTTGGAAGTACTTCCAGGACCCGTGGAACGTCTTCGATTTCCTCATCGTGGCGGTGTGCCTGCTGCCCTTTGCGACCACCTTCGCGGCGGTGCTGCGGTTGGCTCGGGTGTTGCGCGTCCTACGCCTCGTGACCGCGCTGCCGCGGCTGCAGATTCTGGTTGGGGCGCTGCTCAAGAGCGTGCCCTCGATGGGTTATGTGGCGTTGCTCCTGGGCCTGCACTTCTACGTGTATGCCGTGATTGGCGTGACCTTCTTCAGCGCGGCGGACCCGGAGAAATTCGGCGGCCTCGGGCGGGCCGTGCTCACTTTGTTTGAAGTCGTGACCCTTGAAGGCTGGGTCGACGTGATGGATGCGCAGATCAAGGGCTTGAGCTCGGCGTGGATCCCGGTGGCGTACTTCGTGAGCTTCATCCTACTCGGCACGATGATCATGCTGAACCTCCTGATTGGCGTGATCGTGAACGGCATGAGCGAGGCGCGGGAGGAGACGGAGGACGCGGCGCGCGCGGCGCGCGGCGGCCTGCCCTCGGTGACCGATGAATTGGCGGATCTCCGGCGCCAGGTGGATGCCCTGGCGGGCGGGATCGCCGCGCTGCAGCGCCGGATCGAGTCGGACGGCCGCGGCGGCCCGCCCCGGCGCTGAACGAGCGGGCACCGGCTGCGGACGGCGGCGTCGGCCTACAGGAAGGCGACGTTTTGCCGGGCGAAGCGCCCGATGTTGGGCAGCACGATGGGCAGATCGGTGGCGCTGACGCCGAACCACGTGGCGAGGGTGGCGCTGTACTCGTCCACGCTGGTGGTCGGGATCCACTGCCCGCGCGAACCGGTGTCCTGGGAGCCTCGCAGCGTGAGGTCGGGCATGCGACCGTAGATCTGGCCGCCCTTGACGGCGCCGCCGACGATCAAGTGGTGGCTGCCCCAACCGTGATCGGAGCCGTCGCCGTTGGTGTTGTAGGTGCGGCCGAAATCGGAGGCGGTGAACGTGGTGACCTGGTCGGCGACACCGAGCTCGACGGTGGCGTCGTAGAACGCCTTGAGCGAGTTGGACACATCGGCGAGTAGGTTGGCGTGGGCGCCGATGGCGGGATTGGCGTTGTCGACTTGGTTGTCGTGGAGATCCCAGCCCCCGATGCGGGCGAAGAAGACCTGACGCTTCAGGCCGAGGGTGTTGCGGGCGGCGATGAGGCGCGCGATGGTCCGCAGCTGCTGGGCGAGATTGCTGGTGGAAAACGCACCGTACGTCGTGGGAAATGCGGAGTTCGCGCCGGTGGTGCCGGTGCTGAGGATCGTGGACAGCAGGGCGCTATCGGCGATGGCGCTGGTCGTCATGCCTCCGAAGGCGGTTTCGAAGAGATTGCCTTGGGGGGACACGAGCAGATCGTTCACCGCCTTGGTGCGGACGCTGGCGACGGAGGTGCCGGTGGGGCTGCCGGATCCGGTGAGGCCGATCGCGCCGGTGGTGGCGACGGAGTACTGGCTGACGTTGCGGCCGACCTGGAAAGAGTTTTGTCCATTCAGGCTGATCGACATCGAGATCGACGCGTTGGTGTTGAACGCGTTCATCAGGTCCGCGAGGCGTCCGCCCCAGCCGGTCTGAAAGGCGCGGTCGGCGAGGCTGCTCTGCCATTCGACCTGCTGGTCGTTGTGGGAGAACAGCTGGGGTGGCAGCGGCACGGTGCGCGCGGTGTACTGCGCCTTCGTGGTGGGGTAGAGCAGCGTGCCCACGTTACCGAGGAGGGCGGCCTTGCCGGAGGCGAAGAGCTGGTGCACGCCCGTCATCGAAGGATGGATACCCCACGCGCGTCCGTCGGACGTGGGCGTGACCAGGGGTAGCGCGGTGTTGGCGGGCAGGGCGAGGGCGGTGCGGGCGGCGGCGTAGGCGGCGTAGCCCGCGGGATCCGCGGGGATGATGAGGTTGTTGGCGTCGTTGCCGCCGGCGAGGAAGAGGCACACCAGTGCCTTGTAATCTCCCTCTGCGTTCGCGGTGCGCGGTCCATTGCCCGGCTGGGCGAGCGCCCCGAGCACGCGCAGTTGCGCGAGCGCGGAGAGCATGCCGGTGGCGCCGACCGCGGAGCAGCAGGAACCGAGGAAGCGGCGGCGGGAGAGGTCGGGGAGCAGCGCGGGGTTGAGCGGGTGCATGGTCCTGAGGGGGTTCTCGATCCGGGTGGGCGTGACGGACTCCGGGCTTACTGCTGAATGGCTCCCTCGGGGCTGACGAGCACGAGGTAGGCGGCGCTGCGCACCCGTTCCACGTCGGTGGTGGTGCTGGGCATGGACGTGAGCGTGGACGTGATGCGGCTGCGGGTGCTTGCGTTGAGCCCGCCGCCGGCGAGGAGCAGGTTCAGCTTGTCGACGAGTTCCGCGGGCTTGGCGGCGAGCGACGTGTAGGGGGTCACGTCGAGATAGACCGTATCGCTGTCCGTCGCGGTGGGCTTGTTGGCGTAGAGGTAGGTGTAGAAATAGTTCGGGACGGTGATCGCGGTCGTGTCGGTGAAGATCTGGAACTCCGGGGCGTAGAGTCCGGCGGCGGCGAGCGGGCCCGGCTGGACGTAGCCGGGTTCGAAGAAGTTGAACACCGTCGGGGCGCTCAGCGCCATCTGTGAGAGCTGGCCGTTGGAGTTCGTGAGCGGGATGCGCCCGGTATTCGAAGTCGCGGCAAAGGCGCGGAACAGCGCGGTGGTGCGCAGGATCGGCTCGCGCAGCTTGCCGTAGCTGAACGAACCGGCGGCCGCCGGGCTGCGGGCCTCGTAGTCGAGCAGGATCGCGCGCACGACCGCCGTGAGGTCGCCGCGGATGCCGGAGCCATTGTCCGCGAAGACCTGGGCCACGCGGTACACGTAGCCCGGGCTGGGGTTGCTCGTGACCAAGCGCTGGATCAACTGGCGGCTGACGAACGGCCCGGTGTTCGGGTGGTTCACCAGCGCATCCAGCGTGTCGGCGAGGTCCTTCATCCCGCCCTGATTGGCCGGCAGCACGCGGCCCCCGACGATCGTCTTGGTGCCGTTGTCGTGGTTGTCCGGGAACAGCCGCATCGGTTCGAGGTAATCCGGGTACGTGCCGTCGGGTCGCCGACTGGCCCCGGCCGTGAACCGCGGGGTGGTGGCGTAACTCTGCGCGTAGCCCCAGCCGGTGAAGACCTTCGCCGTCTCCGAGATCGTGGTTTGCGTGTACGTGGGAATGGGCAAGCCCTGCGCGTCGAGCCGCAGCGTGCCGTCGGGATTGAGCTCGTTCAGCCCGATGGAGAACAACTGCATGACCTCACGGGCGTAGTTCTCGTCGGGCAGCGCCGAGCCCGTCGCCCGGTTGTTCCGCAAGTGCGAGAGGTAGATCCCCATCATCGGGTTGCGGCTGACGTCCTCGAGGAGCTGCCGGTAGTTCCCGAACGCGCCCTTCACGAGGACATCGTAGTAGTTCGCGGCTCCCTCCTGCCAGGCGTTCACCGTGCCGTTCTGGTCCGAGATGACGAGGACCTGGGACAGCGCGAACGCGACCCGCTGGCGGAGCTGGTCGGGAGCGTCCAGCGCGTGGTTCCACCACACGTTGAGCCGGTGCGCCTGCCCGGGGCGTTCGTTCACGCCGTTGACGGCGTTTTGCCCCCCGCGGTTGTAGGCGGCGAAGTCCGACATCACGACCGGCCGGTGCAGTGAGGCCGGCTTGCTGATCTGATCTGTGATCCAGCCGTCGTAGCCCCGCGTCGTGACGGCGGTGATCTCCGCATCGGTCGGGCCGAACGTCGACTGCATGAGAAAACGCGCGGCCTCCGCGGCGTTTGGGGTGCCGAGCGCGTACGCCGGGGGTGGAAGCGGCGCGGTGAATGACATCGAGCCGCTGCTGCGGATGAGCGAGCCCTGCAGTTCGCCATTCGGGAAGGAAGAGGACTCGATGTTCACGAACACGCGGCCCTCCTTGATGGCCGTGACGATATCGGCGGCCTTCAGGTTGCCGGTGTCGCGGATGTCCCACTGCAGTCCCGTGGCCTGCCCGTTCGGAATCTGGAACAGGTATGCCGCGCCGCTTTCGCCGGGGCGCCCGAGGCGGAGGTAAGCCAGCGTCTGTGGTGAGCTGAGGCTCGAGAACGACACGTTCACCAAGGCGAACCGCTCGTCGGAGCTGAGCTGCACGGTGGCGGTGCCGTAGGCGGCGGACGATGCTGCCTCGAGGGGCACGCGCAGCGTCGACACGTACAGCGTACCGGGGTTGAACGCGATATCGACCGCGGCAGTCGTGGCACTGCCCACCCCGTAACTGAGCGTGGAGTTTAGCGTCAGGAAAACCGACTTCGTGCCCGAGAACACCTGCACATTGCCGTACGGCTGGACCTCCAAGGTCACGCTCGCCGCGCCGGCCGGGATGGTCACGGTGCCGGGCAGGGCGACGAAATCGACGCCGCTCTTGGCGGTGCCGGTGAGAGAGTAAGAGACGGTGAGTGGCTGGGTGGTGGGGCCTTCGCGGGTGACGCTGAAGAGCCCGGGGTCGCCGCCGGAGGAGTGGGTTTCAGCGCGCGCTGCGGCCACGGTCACGATCGGCAGTGAACTCGGCGTGAGGTCGTAGGCCTCGACGAGGGCGACGCCGCTCGTGTTGTTCGCCCCGCTGAC